>CALECT010000053.1 GCA_937949725.1 uncultured Pseudanabaenaceae cyanobacterium | reverse complement strand
TGGAAGCACCTCAATCCGAACCGCAGCCTCAAGGCCCGCTTGATGCTGGGAACGGTGGGGGGCGTCCTTTTGCTCTCGCTGCTGCTGAGCACCGTGGTGGGCAACATCAGCAAAACCCAACTTCAGGCCGCCACGAATCGCTCCCTGGAGGAGCTGGCCTTTCAGATGGCCGACAAGCTGGATCGTGGCATGTTCGAACGCTACCGCGATTTGCAAATCCTATCCAGCCTGGATGCCCTGCGCCAGCCGGAGCAGTCCATCGCAGGTCAAAGGCTTCTGCTCCAGAAGCTGCAGGACACCTACCCCAGCTATGCCTGGATTGGCATGACCGATACGAAAGGGACGGTCCTAGCGAGCACCGGCGGATTACTCGAAGGCAAAAACGCCAGCAAGCGCGAGTGGTTCCAGGTGGGTCAGTCAAAACCCTATGTGGGAGACGTCCATGAGGCCCTACTCCTAGCTAAGCTATTGCCCAACGAAACGGACGAACCACTGCGCTTTGTAGATGTTGCCACGCCTATCACCGATCCCCAGGGAAATCTGCGGGGCGTCCTGGCTTCTCACCTCAGCTGGGCCTGGGCGAGAGAAGTCACCGATACGTTGATTGGTCCCCAATCGGAACAGAGCCAGGTGGAAATCCTAGTCCTGAGTCAGGACGGCACAGTGCTCCTAGGTCCAGCAACGTTACAGGGCGAGACGTTACCCGAAAAGATGCTTCAGCAGCTACAAGCGGAATCCGGCAGCAATTTGGTCACTCCCTGGCCCCAGGAAGGCAAGTTTGCCGTGGGATTTGCCAAGACCCAGGGTTACTTGGACTATCCAGGACTGGGCTGGACGGTACTGATTCGCCAGCCTCTAGCGACGGCCCTGGCACCGGCGCGATCGCTCCAAGCCCAAGTCCTCACTTGGGGCATTGGCTTGGGTAGCCTAGTGGCCCTCCTCAGCTGGCTCTTCGTAAGACGCATCGCTCGCTCCATGGTCCAACTCACAGCGGCGGCAGACCTCATCCGAGCCGGAAACTCCGGGGTCAAAATGCCGAAGATCAAGGGAAAAGACGAACTGGCGAGACTGGCGAGTTCCCTACGCCATATGGTCCACACCCTGAGAAACCAGCGGCAAAAACTCCAATTTGCCAACCATCAGCTCCAGAACGAACTCGTGGAGCGTCAACGCACCGCTGCCAAAATCCAAGAGCAAGCCGAGCTGCTCAACATTGCCACCGACGCCATTTTTGTGCGGGATTTAGAGAACAGAATCCTCTTCTGGAACCAGGGGGCCCAGCACATGTACGGCTGGTCTGAAGCAGAAGCCTGCACCCAAAACGCCACAGCACTGCTCAATCCAAAACTTAGCGCGCATCAAGATGGTCAAGAACCTGCCCTCGAACTCACCGAAGCCTTCCAAACCGTGATGCACCAAGGCGAATGGCGAGGCGAAATCGGCCAAGTGACCAAGTCTGGCGAACAGCTCGTGGTGGAAAGCCGCTGGGCCTTGGCCTACGACGCAGCCGGGCAGCCCAAGTTCATCCTCACCGTGAATACAAACATCACCGAGAAAAAGCGCCTCGAAACTCAGTTCTTTCGAGCCCAGCGTTTGGAGAGCCTTGGAACGCTGGCCAGCGGCATCGCCCATGACTTAAACAATATCTTCACGCCGATTCTTAGCTCAGCCCAGCTGCTGCCGATCTTGTTAAAGCAAACGAACGAGAAAAGCGACCAGGCGATCGCCGTTTTAGAGCACAGTGCCCAGCGAGGTCGTCAGCTCGTCAATCAAATTCTGACCTTTTCGAGGGGCTCCGAAGGCAAACAGACCCTGGTGAATGTGGAAGCGTTGCTCCAAGAGATCCAGCAAATGATGGGGAGCAGTTTCCAGCAAGACCTGGAGTTCAATTTGGAGCTACCCCAAGCGCCATTGCCAGCCATCTTGGGCGATGTCACCCAGCTACACCAAGTGCTCATGAACCTCTGTGTAAATGCCAAGGACGCCATGCCCGAGGGGGGACTGCTACAGATGACGGCAGCAGTCACGGCAGTGGAACCCTCGGAGATTCCCAGCCTCCTGACTGATAAAGCAGCTCAATACCTCGCCATCACAGTGGCTGACACAGGAATAGGCATCGCACCAGAGGTCATGGAGTCCATTTTTGATCCATTCTTCACCACGAAAGAGCCAGGCAAAGGTACAGGCTTAGGGCTAGCCACGGCCCATGGCATTATCCAAAAGCATGCTGGTTTTATCCAAGTGGACAGCAAGGTATCCCAAGGCACCATTTTCAAAATTTTCTTACCCATTCCCAGCCCGGTGACGACCCCGACTCATTAAGCGCCCAGAAACGAATTATGGCTAATGGACCATGATCTGAGCGCCAGAACCAGGTGGTGTCCTGCAAACCGAAAAGAGGGGCATTACACCCTAGCGCAGCGATCGCTCTCCTTGGGAAGCTTAGGAATAGATACGACTATTACGGCTTTCCCGAATGCTCAGAAATTTAGACTTCGCGATCCTGGCTCCCATCCCCGAGGCGTACCTCCTAGCCAGTCGCGAGACCATCGTTGCCCAGCTCGATGCGGAGATTGCAGACCCTTCCATTGTCTTTGGTACGAATGAATTCGAAGTGCTGGGTGAGGCGCAGCAAAAGCGCGATGACAAGGCTGTAATCGTTTTCATCTATGGTTCCGATCCTGCGGAGCCACCGCTGAATCCTGAAATCACCTGGCAGGCCATTTATAAGGGTTCAACCCATTCCCGCCGGGGCCGCTACACCGGCAATAAGCTGCGCCGCCCGGAAATTAGCATTAGCCCGAAGGATACCTGGGCGGTGTATTGGGAGTTGCTAGAGCTGGAGCCCATGAAGAAGCCCCTGACGATGGATCGCTTCTGTCAACTGGGCAAGAAGAAGAACCTGGGGCCTCGCTTTTTGCCCAAGGGTCCGATGTTGGTGGACTATCCCAAAGCGATCGCCAGTAAATGAGCTTCGCCAAGCTTGCTCGGGAACATTAATGACATAGAGATAGCATCTGCCTCAAGCGCAGGCCATCTTAAAGGTGAATGAATCCTGAGCAAGGTCTATGAAAGCAGCCATCTTATGTGTTGATGATGAGCACATGATCCTGGCAAGTTTGAGGGATCAGTTGAGCGACCATTTTGGCGATCGCTACCTCTACGAATTTGCAGAAAGTGCCGAAGAAGCCTGGGAAATCATAGAAGAATTCGAAGAAGACGCAGTCAAAATCTTGATTACGGTTTCCGATTGGCTCATGCCCGGTACTAAAGGTGATGAGTTTCTGATCAAGCTCCACCAGCGTTTTCCAAAAGTCATCAAGGTCATGCTGACTGGGCAAGCCGATGTATCCGCGGTAGAGCGGGTCAGAAATCAAGCTGAGCTCTACAAGTACATCGCCAAACCTTGGCAAAAAGAGAAATTACTACAAACCCTGGAAGCTGCGTTAGACCAAGCCCATTAACCTCAGTGAGTTTAATTCAGGGCTCATCCCCCTGCTGTTATTGCTTCTTCTAACGGCAGAGGGGACAGCTTTAGTTTGTATTCGACATTTCACGATGGCCTGTCATGGAATCTGCCCCCTCTGCCTCATCCGCTTCAGCCGCTGAGAGTAGCCCTCACTCTCAAATACCGCCAATGACGCCGATATCATCCATCCATCGGCGCTTTGGCAAGCTCCTACAGCGACGACCCCTTAGCAATGTATTGATTCTGCCCTTCGTTGTGCAGGTCTTTAGCGTGGCTGGATTGATTGGCTATCTGTCTTACCGCAATGGCCAACAGGCCGTCAATGACCTCGTAGCTCGGCTAGAGGACCAAACTATCGCACGGGTTGAACAGCACCTGGATGCCCATCTGGACTTTCCCCACCGCATTAACCATATCAATGCGGGTGATGTCACCATTGGTAAGCTGGACCTTCAAGATATCTATAGCTTGGAGCAACATTTCTGGAAACAGATGCAGGTCTTTCCAGAAGTCAGTTATATCTACGCAGGAACCAAAGCGGGTCTTTTTAGCGGAGCAGAACCCGTCCCCAACGGCATGCCCAACATTGCCTATGCGGACAGTAATTCGGCCAAGCAAGGCTTTGAGACCTATACCACCAATGCCGAGGGAGAACGAGAAGCTCTATCTTCGGTGGTCGAAGGCTATCAGCTGTTTGGCCGTTCCTGGTATCTCGATGCCCAGGCCGCTGGCCGTCCTGTTTGGGGAACACCTTATGTCTGGGCAGCCCCCTATGCCACCGTTGCCTTACCTGCGGTCTATCCGATCTATGACGATCGCGACCAATTTCAAGGAGCTTTTGCAGTTGATCTAGCCCTCACATCCCTAGATGGGTTCCTGCAATCCTTAGAAGTGGGAAAAACGGGCGAAGTCTTCATTATGGAACGGGATGGGCTGCTCATTTCTTCCTCAACCGATGAGCTTCCCTTTCGTGAAACCTCTGATGGTCAACAGGAAAGACTCTTGGCATCAGACAGTGAGCATCCGTTGATTTATCAAACGGCTGATTTTTTAGCCGAAAACTTTGAGAACCTCAACGAGATTCAAGACACCACTCAACTCACCTTTCGGCTCGATGGCGAAAAGCAATTATTGCGCGTGACGCCCTATCAAGATGAATTTGGGCTGGACTGGCTGATTGCTGTGGCAGTGCCCGAATCCGATTTCATGGCGCAGATTCACGCCAATAACCGCACAACACTACTGCTCTCGCTGGGGGGATTATCCTTCGCCATTTTGACTGGCATGTTCACGACCCAGTGGATTGCGAAGCCTCTAAGTCAGCTCAACCAAGCTGCCCAGTCCATTGCCGAGGGACATTGGGGGGACAAGCTCAATCCCCAACTTGCTGGCACCATTGAGGTTCAGGGATTAACGCAATCCTTTAATCAAATGTCTCGTGCCCTCCAAGACTCCTTTCATCTCTTGGAAGACCGAGTCGAACAGCGCACCCTGGCTCTGCAAGATCGAAATCAGGAGCTGGCCCAAACCCTGGATGAGCTGCGTAATACCCAAGACGAACTCATTCGCAGTGAAAAGATGGCTGTTTTAGGCCAGCTGGTGGCTGGGGTAGCCCATGAAATCAATACCCCCCTGGGAGCCATCAATGCCTCAGCGGAGAATATTGCTACGGCCTTGGAAAATTCCTTTGCACAAATGCCTGCATTAATGGCCAAGCTCAGCTCGGAGGAGCGGGAACAGTTTTTTGCTCTGATTACAGCCAGTCAAAGCCACGGCAAGGTGCTGTCGTTTCGTGAGGAGCGCAAGTTGAGGCGATCGCTGCGCAAGCAACTGGAAGCTGAGAACATTGAGAACGCAGAATCGATATCTCAGGATCTAACCCGTCTAGGATTCACAACGGATCCAACGCCATTTTTGCCACTACTTCAATCCACCCACAGTCACGACATCCTCGACTTAGCCACCAGCTTAGCCACCCAACGCAGCAATACCGGAAATATTCAACTGGCCATTGACCGCGCCTCGAAGATTGTTTTTGCCCTCAAGAACTACACTCACCAAAGTCCATCTAGCGACAAAACGCCGACCAATATTGCGGAGCAGCTCAACGTTGTCCTGACGCTTTACTACCATCAGCTCAAGCAAGGGATTGAGGTAAACAAGCAATTTGATACCGTTGCACCACTGCTGTGCTACGCCGAGGAACTGAACCAAGTTTGGACCAATTTGATTCACAACGCGATCCAAGCGATGGAACACCAAGGCACATTAACTCTAGTTGTAAGCGAAACTGAAAATCAGGTTTGTGTGCAAGTTCAGGACACTGGTAGCGGTATTCCCCCTGAGCATCAAGCCAAGATTTTTGAGCCCTTCTTCACCACCAAGATTGCCGGGGAGGGGACTGGCCTGGGTTTAGATATTGTGCGCCGCATTATCGACAAGCATAACGGTGTGATTCATGTCGACAGCGACCCTGGATACACTTGTTTTAGCGTTTACCTTCCCCGCGTGTCCCAGTCCCAGGCAGTAGCGTAGCAAGCTTATTGACCCGCCTAGGCAGGGCAAATGATTGAGCTGCGGCTTCACGAGTCTGCGCTAATCTTAGAGATGGCTGAATGGCTTGATGGTCAAGCCTTAGCCCCCTCACGTAGCAAACTACCCCAGGTGGTAAATTTTCTGGAGGGTCACTGCCACTGGATTACCACAGTCATGCGATTTAATTACCTGCCTCCCGTCTCCAAGGTGCTAGCCTATGGCGTGATTAAGCCGAGGAAGCAGCCTGGTCCTAGCCATTGGCCGAACTATGTAGAGGAGCTGGGGCTGACGGCGGAGCATGTGCCGGAGCTGATTCGTTTGGCGTTAGATCGGGAATGCCAGAAGGTGCCGACCCAGTGGGTGGAGGTTTATGGGCAGGTCCATGGTTGGCGGGCTTTGGCTCAGCTTAAGGCGGCAGAAGCAGCGAAGCCGTTGCTGAGCTTACTAGGGGATGAGGGCGATGATTGGGTAACCGATGAGATTCCCTATGTGTTTGGGATGATTGGGGCGGCGGCGATTCCGGCGTTGGCCAGTTATTTGAGTAAGTCGTCGAAGCAGGCTTGGGGGCGAATGACGACGGTGAGTTGTTTGCGGGCGATCGCCGAAGCCAACCCCGAGGCCCAAAGCGCTTGCGTTGCTGCCATGGTGACTCAGCTCAATGATGCCCGGCGTAATGCCCCTGAAATTAATGGACTTCTGATTGCGGAGCTGGTGGAGCTGAAGGCGGTGGATGCGGCAGGGGCGATCGAGGAAGCCTATGCCACGGACAATGTGGATGAGCTGATGGCGGGGACCTGGGCTTCGATTCAGGTGGATCTGGGATTGAAGACGCGATCTGACTTTGAAGAGGCAGATTTCCAGCCGAAGATGCCGCCGGAGCTAGCCGAGATTCAGCGGCTAGGGCGCATAGGGGCCGAGATGAGCGATGACGTGGCCGATGCGCCAACATCCCTATCGGATGCGCTGATGGTGCCACCGGAACTCCAAATAGAGCCGGGGAAAGGGTTTGGCAGCAATGGCTTTAGTGGCAATGGCTTTGGTGGAAAGAAGAAGAAGAAGAAAAAGAAGAAATAAAGCCAAGACAGAACTTTAGGGGGGTCAACGGATACTGACCTGGTATCTCCGGAGCTGCCTTGAAGTGAGACTCGCGAGAACCATCCGTGGAGCTATTGAAGGAATGGGGCTGAGCGGGCAAAGTCGTTGTTCCAGGCGAGCTCTTGGCGGGTTCTACGGAGCTGATGGGCTGGGAGGAAATACAGGAAGGGGCTTGAAGCTCGACTTTATGTTTGAATTGCCGGTTAGGAGTACGCAGGGTTTTGAGGCGGCAACTCGGCAGAGATACAGGATTTTATTTTGTATTTAGAAAGGCTTTTTAAGCGGATGAATTTCAGCGCTTAAAGCAGCTTGGTTTCTGTCAAGAAGAAGCTGTTTTAAGGCAGGTTCTTGGAGTGAGTCATTAAGGTGTTGATGTCTCTATCAACGGCGCATCACTACCACACAAAACTCTCTTAAACCTCTAAAACACATGCAGCTCTCTTCTCTCTTCAACCTGCGTTCCGCTTCCGTCGTTGCCTTTAGCGCCATCACGCTTCTCGCTTCTGTAAACCCAGCCCAGGCCTTCTCTTTCAAGATGAGTTCCGGTGTTGCTGGCCCCAATGGTGAGACCAACCAAGGTGCCTATTCTGAGTTCTACAATCTAGCTAATACGACCACCGTTGACTTTAATGATGGCATGCCTACTGATGGCTTTGCTAGCTATTCTTTGACTGGCAAAAATGCTGGAACTCGCAACAACCGCTGGGCACCCACTGGGGCAAATGGTGAGAAGAATACTTCCGATTATTTGACTGCTTTCCGTGGCAGCAATGTGGTGATTGACCTGAAGGAGAACCTGAACTACTTCGGCATCAACTGGGGTGCTGCGGATGATGGCAATACCTTCTCTTTCTTCAAGGGCGACACCTTAGTGCAGGCCTATGACACCGCAAGAATCATTGCTGAAGGTGGCTTTGCTCAGACTTCTGCGTTCCACAATGGCGAGGGTAATGGCTATGTTCACTTCTACGCCGAGACAGCTGCTGAGCTGTTTGACCGCATTGTGATTTCCGAGGCCAACGGTGGTGGTTTTGAGTCCGACAACCACTCTTTCCATGCGGGTGATGGTGGTTTTGAAGGCTTTGAAACGGCGAAGGTGCCTGAGCCTGCAATGATGCTGGGCTTGGTGGGTGTTGCTGGCATGTTCATCAGCAAGCGTAAGCAAGCTGCTTAAGCGTTGGTTGGATGATTTTGTAACTGTAAATTGATGGATTGCCCTCTCCTGGTTAGCTACCGGGGGAGGGCAACTTTTGCGTTGCGGCTAGAACCGAGTGGCTAGAAACCGGGTGTTTGCATCATTCTTTCAAACTTCACCCAAAGGCTTCTGCGAAACACCCGGTTTCTGAGACGGCAGGCTGGTGGCTTAGCGACGAGGGTTGTCGCTGGTGAGGCTGATGCTGAGGGCAGTGCTGCCAAGGAGTTGGCAACTGGTGGTGCAGATGTTCAGCAAGATTTTGGTCTGGGGGGTGAGGTTGGGCTGGGTGCTGAGGGTACTGGCAGTGCTGCCGCAGATGATGCTGAGGGTGAGTAGGGTTGAGAAGTAGAATTTTTTCATTTCAGGATTGCTCCTTGCCGGTGGGGTGGGAGTAATCGGTGAGCGCTCGGTGATTACAGCTTTCAGCTTGCCAAGGCGGTGTTGTCGCAGTGCTGTCTGACTTGTCCGAGTTGTCTGAGTTACAACTATAGGTAGAGAATTCACGGTGGTTTATGGCTGGGCAGACCTGTTGTGCATCTGACGCGGGGATTAAGGCTATTCGTGCCTCTATGAAGCGCAATGCTTGGACGCAAACAGAGCTAGCAAAGGAATGCGGCTTTTCTCGTTCAACACTGAATAAAATACTCAAAGGGGCACCAGTTAGACGCGATAACTGGAAAGAGCTAAGCCATTTGCTTGATTTAGAACTCGAACACATTATTGAACCAGACAAGTCTGGTCTTGATATTGAGGCAGAGATCGAAGCTGTTGTGACACAGCTACGGGAGCATGTTGCGCCGCAGATTAAAAAGCGCTGTGGAGTGATGCGGGTGCTGGATATGACACAGCCGATTAATTCAACGGCTATCTATACAGATGTGAATATCTTGGAGCGAGTTACGAGTAAGACCCGTGCGGATTTAGACCGGCTTATGCAGGGCATGGATGCGGAGAACTTTGACCGCTTTTGCCTAGGAGAAGTGCGGCAAAAGCGAGTGCCAGGACTGAAGGCGCTGTATGACCATCGCTTACTGATGATTTTAGGCAAGCCGGGGGCGGGGAAGACAACGTTTTTGAAGCGGTTGGCGATGTGGTGCAGAGCGGGCAAGCAGGGGCTGGAGGATAAGGTTCCAATTTTTGTGACGTTGAAGGAGTTTGCGGATGATCGGCATAAACACGAAACGCTCCTTGATTTTGTGACGTTCAGCTACGACCTGAAAGAATCTGGAACTGACTTAAAAGCTTTGCTGAAGGCACGTCGAGTTTTAGTGCTGCTGGATGGTTTAGATGAAGTGCAGAATGCCGAACATGAGAGGGTGCTGACGGCAATTTGTGAGTTTGGGCGGCAATATGACCAAAACCAGATTGTGATTACCTGTCGGATTGCAGCGAGGGAATATATCTTTGAGCATTTTACGGAAGTGGAGGTGGCAGACTTCCAAGATGAGCAAATCCAAGACTTTGCCAGCAAGTGGTTTTTGACCCACAGCCCTGAAAAAGTTGATGAAGCAGGGAATTCAACGTTGGGGAAGCTGTTTTGGCAGGAGCTGGAACAACATCAGCCCGTGAAGGAACTAGCAACGAATCCACTGTTGCTGACACTACTGTGCTTGGAATTTGGTGAAGATTGTGGCTTCCCCAGCAGTCGAGCAGAGCTATACGAGCGAGGGCTCGACATTCTATTTACGAAATGGGATGGCACCCGACAGATCAAGCGAGATCAAATCTATAAAAAACTGCCTACTATTCGAAAGAAAGCACTATTAGCACAACTAGCTTGGAGCACCTTTGAGCAAGGTAATTATTTCTTTAAGCAGTCTGTTGCAGAACAACAAATCCATGAATACATACAAAATCTGCCGGGAGCCAGTCAAGACGAAGAAGCATTAATGCTAGACAGCTCTTCTGTATTGCGTTCCATTGAAGCTCAACATGGCTTACTAACTCAAAGAGCAACAGGAATTTATTCATTCTCTCACCTCAGCTTCCAAGAGTATTTTTCAGCATCACGCTTGGCATCTAAGCCCGAATTAACGAATAGGCTGCTCACTCACTTGGGTGAAAGAAGATGGCGAGAAGTTTATTTACTAACAGCCGAAAAACTAGATTCTGCAGATTCCTTCTTAATTAACTTGAAGAAGTCTAATGATTCCACTCTTGTAGGTAAAGAAGTCGTCAATAAATTTCTGAGAACCCAAGTTCAGAAAAGCTTTTCAACCTCCAGTGAAGGCACAGCATACGGAATGATGGCTTTCTGGGGAACGATAGGCTTTTCCACTAGTCGTGACCCTATTAGCACACGATCTAGTATGGCTGAAATAATTGGAGAACTTAATCTTGCAGCAAAAAGTAGTCAGACATTAATGAGTAAGCAATTAGAGGGGAAGCTAACCATCCTTCATTCCCCTCTCGTCGTTGCTCGCGCTAAAATTCTTGAAAAGGCGAACAAAGTTTCAAGCTTTAACCTCATATATCTTGTTACAGCACTCAATCTAGCCTCTTATATGGTTGTTGATTTGGATATAGTAATTAACAATAAATCAAGCATTTCTATACAAAAAATCCTGAGAAAGTCTATCGAGCAAACTAAAGAGCCTCAATTTAGCAGAGCCCTAAGACACTTACAGATACAGCTAGAAAAGTCTGGAATAGACATGTTAGAGGAAAGATTTTTAGCTTGGTGGGAAACGAATGGACCCCAGTGGACAGAAGATCTAAGACAAGTTCTGATTAAGCACCGAAACATAGGGCACGTATGGGAATTTACGATTCAAGACTTAAAGTCCCTAAAAACTTATTACTACAACAGTGCTCTCATCATCGACTGTCTCAACAGCGAGTGCTACGTCAGCCGCGAAGTGCGCCAACACATCGAAGACACCCTCCTCGTCCCACCCGACTAAAATCGCATCCCTCTAAGCCGCAACCTGCGCCACAGCCAAACTCCCCAACCGCCTCAAAATCCCCAACACCCCATAAAGCTCATTCGGCTCCCGCCGCAACCCAAACTCCTCCGACAACGCATAACGCGGCTCAGCCCCAGCCACCAGCTTAATAAAAATAAAATGGCTGCCATTCGTCACCAACCCATACCTCGGCAGCTCATCCGCAGCATTGCTCAACATATAAAACAAAGCCTGGGGCAAAGCCTCACTCACATTCAAGCCCTTCCGCTTAGCCTCAATCGTCGTCACCCACAACTGCTGATGTAGCACCAACACATCAACCCGACCCCGCACCGTCTCATCTCGATCTTCCAGACTGACTTCTACAGACTTCTCAGCCACTGGCAAAAACGGAGGACGACAAAGCCCCGCCAGAGACAACAACGGAGCCAGCACCACCATTTTGACAATCTCTTCATGGAGCGGATGCTTCGAAATCGCTAAAAAGTCTGCTCGCACTTGATCAAGCCAGGCCCGCTCACTGGCCGTCGGCTCCTGCAACTGCCCCTGGTACTCACGAAACCAGGCCGCATCATCAACCTCCATTAGCCCAAAGCGCTCTTCTACGTCACTCAGGCTCAAATTTCGAGCAAAAACTACTTCCATAACGCAATGCCTGTCGCGAGAAAGGCTAATGGGGGCCATCACCACCAGCATAGCAACGCTCCGAACCAGCCTGGAAGCGCATAACTTACTCCTGGCGATCGCCAATCATCTTTCCCGCCGCAGCCCTCGCCTCATCCTCCGCCGCCTCCTGCAAAAACTGCCGCGCCAAACGGTTGTAAGTGCCAGGGCCAATGAACTGAGGGTACTTGTGGGAACGCGTATAGCTCCACACCAACTCCCCCTCATCCAAAATCCGCACCTCCTGAGTCCAGCCCCGGCAATCCGGCATCAACGCCTTCGCCGCCTCCAGCCCATCAACCCAACGCTCATACTGGGCATCATGCCCCATCGTCGAAATCACTCGGAACATCAGCCTGACTCCCAAACAGCACCAACACCAGCATCGCCCCAGCGACAACAGGCTATCCCTTAAGTCTATCGTCCGTCTTGAAGCAGCGATTTAAGCTCACTCGCTTGAAAATAGCTGCTCCCAGGCCAAAATGTTCTTCCGCGCTCAGGCTTCACATCGACAAAGCCCTTGACCTCGCCATTTCTCAGACTCTTGAGGCGATCTCCACAAAAAACAGCATTGGATCGTTCACCTAATCGTTACCAAAACTTCTAGCTGCCCCATCATCTAGAACAGGCACCCTCTAGCAAAAGCGAGAAACGGCAAGCGAGATAAATCATCAGCCTTCTCGCCAATAGGACAGCCGCAACAAACGAGAGACAGCCGCAACTTGAACTTTTGTATCAGCTAATCAACAAAATTCAATAATACCTAGCGGTAATGGCTCAGCTCAAAAAGAAAGCCAATCTAACCAGAGACACCATAGCTAGCAAGGATCGCGGTAAAACGACAGAAAGAAGCGAAGATCAGATCTTTCTTAAGAAAATCTTAAATTTAACTCAGGCTCCCCTATGGCTCACCACTCAGTCTATAGATTTCCGTTATGATGACAGCGTTCTAAAGAATTAATAAAAAACGAAAAGATGATTGTTGTTTTAGGAACAACAACTTTAGTTTTTTATCAGATTTAGAATAAGTAGTTCGGTTTGGTGAGAAACGTGACAATTTACGTAGGAAATCTGTCTTTTCAGGCATCTGACGAAGACGTTCGTGAAGTATTCGGTGAGTATGGCGACATTCAGCGCGTCAGCCTGCCCGTAGACCGTGAAACCGGTCGCATGCGCGGTTTTGCTTTTGTTGAACTAGCAGATGAAGCTAGCGAAGACAAAGCAATCAGCGAACTAGACGGTGCAGAATGGCTCGGTCGCCAGCTCCGCGTGAGCAAGGCCCGTCCTCGGGAAACAACAAACCGCAGCACCGTCGGAGCAGGTCGCTCTTTCTCCACGGGTGATAGCTTCTCCCGTGCAGGCTTCTAAATAGAAGTTCAGCATCTCTCGTTTGAATCTCTCCGTTTAGGTCTTTTCTCAGGCCATCTTGCGCCTGAGGAATCCAGTGATTCACTGCCTAAACGTATCGATAGAAGAGCATTGACTATTCCACCTTAGGAATTCAATTTAATAACTAAGCTCAAAAAAAAGGGGGTTGTTCCAATTGGAATAGCCCCCTTTTCTATTTCGGAATTCCATTATGGGAAAACCGCATAACTATCAAATTTAGCCAAGCTTCTTCTGCCTCAAAACCATCGCATTTAAGAACAGAGCCAAGTCGCTGAAATAGGGCAAGCCATTCCAACGAACAGAAGCGAGCTCTAAGCCCGATCGCAGAAAATGCGATCGCCCCGTAAGCCAAAGGATTGGGCCGGGATATTCTATATAAGGTGAATTGCCCCAGGCGTTTCCCAGTCATCGGGATTCTTAGGAACAGAACATGCGCCTATCGCGCCTCCTCGTCATCATTCTCGGCATCGTCCTCATCCTGGGGATGTCGCTCTGGCTCGTGGACTCGCTAATGCGGCTCTACTGGCAAATCTCTTACATCAACTCGTTCCTAGCCGGGCTGCTGCTACTGTTGCTGATCGTGCTATTTGGCCTGTTGATTTTTGCCTTTCTCTATTACGCCAACCTGGTGCGGATGCCGAAGCGCCTCCAGCGCGTACCTCCCGAAGTGCCTCAGATCAAAGCTGAAGCAGCGGAAAAGAACCTTAAGGCGCTCCAGCAGCAAGTGGCGCAAATTCAGGACGAGGTGGCGAAGCAGGCGTTGCTGACGCGATCGCGGGAAATCGAAGCCAGTCTCAGCCGAGGCGATCTGCGCGTGGTTGTCTTTGGCACGGGCTCGGCAGGCAAGACCTCCCTGGTAAATGCTTTGATTGGTCGCATTGTTGGCAGAGTCGGCGCGCCCATGGGCACCACTGATGAAGGGGCCACCTACCGACTTCAGCTGCGGGGCTTGGAGCGGGACATTTTAATTACGGATACGCCGGGGATTTTAGAAGCGGGGGGACCGGGGAGCGCTCGCGACACCCTAGCCCGCCAGCTCGCTGTAGAAGCAGACCTGCTGCTGTTCGTGGCTGACAATGACCTGCGCCGCTCAGAATTTGATGCCTTGGAAGCCTTGGCCCGTATTGGTAAGCGATCGCTCCTGGTCCTCAATAAAACCGACCTACTCACCGATGCAGACCGGGAGCTGATCCTGGCCCAGTTGCGGGAGCGCCTGCGAGGTCTGGTGAGCCCAGAAGACGTAGTCTCCGCCAGTGCCAATCCCCAAGCCGTAGCCCTGCCCAATGGCACTGTGGTGGAGCCGGACCCTGAAGTCGTCACCCTGCTCAAGCGCATGGCTGGCGTACTGCGCCAGGAAGGTGAAGATCTGGTCGCAGACAATATATTGCTGCAATCCCAACGTCTGGGCGAAGAAGCAAGAGGCCTGCTAGATGCCCAGCGCCGCCGGGATGCAGATGCCGTCGTGGATCGCTTCCAGTGGGTCAGTGCAGGGGTGGTGGCAATGACGCCTTTACCCATGGTGGACATGCTGGGGGCCGCAGCGGTCAATGCTCAGATGGTGGTGGAAATTGGCAAGGTCTACGGCTGCGAGCTCAACATGGACCGAGGCCGGGAGCTGGCGCTGTCACTGGCCAAGACCCTGACGAGCCTAGGAATTATTAAAGGAGCCGTTCAAATATTGACGACGGCACTGGAGTTTAACGTTGCCACCATCGCCTTTAGCCGCGTGATTCAAGGCGTCAGTGCGGCCTATTTAACTCGTATCGCGGGCCGCAGCTTTGTGGAGTATTTCCGTCAGGACCAGGACTGGGGCGATGGCGGCATGACCGAGGTGGTGCAGCGGCAGTTTCAGCTCACTCGCAAGGATGAATTTGTGAAGGGCTTTGTTCAACAGGCGATCGCCAAGGTTGTGACACCTCTAAAAGAGACCCTAAAAGACGAAGGCAACGAACAGGAGCGCGCCGAGCTAGAGCGAATTCAACCCAAGGATTAAAGCCGCCTCCAACAACTCTTTCAGGACTTTATCCAGACCTTAGATATCCCATGGCATCAAACCAGATGCCATAGCGCCATGCGCTCGTAACAGGGTCAATCGCAACTCCCGTCACATCCAGCACTGCGTTCTATAAAACTGTCTTCCATCATATTCCGTATAGATATGGTGTTGAAGTCAGGGAACCATGCTCAAACGAATTGCCAAACTCGAACGCCGTCTCATGTTGGCCACCCTGAGGCTTTTCATGACTCGCATGGAAAAGATAGGTCCCCTAGCAGTGGAGCATTGGTATGACTGCCAAGGGCCACATCCCCAAGACAGTGCTCATTTACAACCCAAGCAATAGCCCCAAATCGATGGGGGCAGGAACCATGGGGCCACGGGAGTCGAGGAACTGGACCAGCAGGAGATAGGCGATCGCCAATCCCAGGGAAATTGCTCCAGTAATCACGGCCACAACCTTAGAACGATCCATAAGTCTTGATCACGTCAACGCAGAACGCCTTCACTGTGACATAGGCCCGGCGGCTTCGGCTACGCTCAGTCACCAGACTTCCACAAAACAACTTCACTCAC
>CALECT010000052.1 GCA_937949725.1 uncultured Pseudanabaenaceae cyanobacterium | reverse complement strand
TCCCCCGTGCTCAACCGCATGACCGTGGGCCAGGCCTACGAGGGCTATCAGATGTATCGCAAACTAGAGCCCTCCGCCCGCAAGCTCTGGAAAGCCTGGCGCTGGGCTCAGTGGGTTCTCAATCCCGCAGCGGCAGTGGCTAGAACTGCCAGTAGCAAGTACAACAGTCAGGCCAACCAGCAACTGGTAGGTAACCTCAGTAATCTGCTACGAGAGGCGGCATTGCGGAACCTGTGCCAGCAAGCGATCGCCCTCTACAGCGGCGATGCCCTCCCCATCGAAACCTTCGCCCCGCCAACCCAAAGCCTGCCCGAAGCCAAAACCCAAACCCTCCAACAAATCCTCGACCAAGCCGACCCCGTCGAAGCCGTCGTCCAAAAGCCCATCAGCATCCTCCTCGTGGGCCGCACCGGCGCGGGCAAAAGCAGCCTAATCAACACCCTCTTCCAAGCCGACAAAGCCGAAGTTGACGTTTTACCCAGCACCGATCGCATCCAAAGTTACGACTGGCAGATCCCCAGCGGCGAAGGCCTCACCCTCTGGGATACGCCGGGCTACGAACAAGTGGAGCGCGGCGAACTGCGGGAGCTAGTGCTGGACTACGCTGCCAATGCTGATCTGCTTCTGCTCGTCACCCCCGCCATGGACCCCGCTCTGCAGATGGATCTGGACTTTTTGACCGATCTGAAAGAGACCGTGGATGATCTGCCTGCCATTGCCATCGTCACCCAAGTCGATCGCCTCCGCCCCATTCGCGAATGGCAGCCCCCCTACGACTGGCAATGGGGCGATCGGCCTAAGGAAAAATCCATCCGCGAAGCCACAAACTATCGGGTGGAGCAACTGGGTGAGCAATGCGACGGCGTCCTGCCCGTCGTCACTGGAGATGAGACCCGCACCCCTTGGAACATCGACAACCTTTCCCTGGCCCTCGTCGAAAACCTCAGCCCCGCCAAGCAACTTCGCCTCGCCCGCTTCCTCCGCAACCAAGAAGCCCGCGCCGCCGCCGCCGCCAAAATCATCGACCGCTACAGTCTGCAAATGGCCACCACCCAGGGCCTAACAACCTTATTAAAAAGCCCCGTCCTTCAGTTCATCTCCACCATGACCACCGGCTCCCCCGCCCTAGCCATGGTGCTTGCACAACAGGTGCCCGTTGAGCAACTGCCCGTCGTCCTTGGCAAGTTGCAAATGGCCTACGACCTCTTCACCCTACTCAAGCCCGATGCCAACCCGCTTCAGTTTGAGCTAATCCAGATTTGGCCGCTGCTGCTCAATGATGCCTTAGCAACTGCTGAAGATGAGCCCAAGCCCAATGTGGTTCATAGTGCCTGGGCCTTTGGCCATGCCCTCGTGGAATATTGGACGCAAGATCTGACCGTGGCACAGCTTCAAGGGCGGTTCGAAGATTACTTAACCCAGCGATGATGAGAGCTGGAGTCCCTTGGCTGTAGAGCATCCATGCAGTTTAGGGCTTATACAGTTGAATCCGATTACGTCCCAGTTGTTTTGCTTGGTATAGGGCACGATCAGCCGTTTCAATCAGGCTGGTTTCTGAAATCTCAGCCTGGGGAATCAGCCAGGAGATGCCTGCACTCACTGTCACTGCCTCACTAATGCTGGAGGATTCATGGGGAATGCCTAAGGCTTCCACGGCTTGAATGATTGCAGAGGCAACCTGACAGGCTCCTTGGGGCGGTGTCTCTGGCAAGATCACTGCAAATTCTTCTCCGCCATAGCGTGCGACGAGATCTTCCGTTCGGTTCGCGGTTTTGGCGATCGCCTGAGCGATCTTTTGCAGACATTCATCGCCAGCGAGGTGACCGTAGCGATCGTTATAGCCTTTGAAAAAATCCACATCCAGCAGAATCAACCCTAGGGGCTTTTGGAACTGGCTGAGTTGGTGCCATTGTTCGCTGAGATAGTCGTCAAAGCATCGCCGGTTGGCGACTTGGGTGAGGCCATCTAGGGTGGCCAGACGATGGAGTTTGGCATTGCTGTGCTGTAGAGCAGCAGTGCGTTCCGAAACCTTAACTTCGAGGCTGTGGGTGTAGGCTTTGAGCTCTTCTTGTAATGCTTCAAGCTGGCCTAGGGTTGTTTCTAGTTCGACCCGTTGGTTTTCGATAGTGAGGATGTCACGATAGGAGCGCAGGGCCATAATAATCGTCGTCAGCAAGCGTTGGCGACTGAGGTCGAGCTTGATCTGGTAGTCATTGATGTCGTAGTCCAGCATGATCGAAGCTTCGGGAGCCTGACCAGGTTGGCCTGTGCGCAAGACGATACGCGATTTCTGATTACCCAACTCGCCGCGAATTTGCTGGGCGAGTTTCAGACCCGCATCGGAGGTTTCCATCACTACATCCAGCAGCACAACGGCGATATCGTTGTGGGTGAGCATCAGCTTTTGACCCTCAATCGCCGAGTAGGCTGAGATCAACTTGAGCGGGAGGGCTTCAAACTGGAAGCTACTCAGGGCTAGGCGGGTGGCGCTGTGAACATCTGGATCATCATCAACGATTAGAATTTTCCAGGCCTGGAAGTTAGGGCCAGATGTGCTGGCTTGCGAGTCTGAATCGGACGATAAATTGTCTTCTTCCAGCCAAATAATTTCATCATCCCCGCTGATGCCATCAGCGCTGGCTCCGCTGATTTCACCGGTGCTGGCTCCGCTCAGTTCATCAGCGTTGAAGCTGATAATGTCATCAGCGCTGATTAGGCTGATGGGATCAGTGGACTTATCTTGTAGAGGTAGAGCCTGATCGTTCATGAGCGGATGTCTGTCTGAAGGGCGACAGTGAAATGGTCTGGGATTGGCGATGGATTTCCAGGCACTGTGGATGTTGGCTAGAGCGCTTTGCTTTTCCCATTGTGGGGCGGTTGTTTCAGGTGCCCTATACCTTTAAGGTTTCCCAAATCCGCTAGAGACGGCTCTCATAGGGATTACGGAATTGCAGGGGATGTTATGGCTTCGGGTGGAATGGGAAACTGAATGCTGAAGTGGGTGCCGTGACCTAACTCGCTTTTGACCTGGATTTGACCTTGTAAATGCTGAGTGATGAGGTTGTGGAGGATATGCAGCCCTAGGCCTGTTCCGCCTTGGTTGCGTGCTGTGGTGAAGAAGGGCTCGTAGATACGGGCAATTAGCTCTGGAGCTATGCCTTTGCCATCGTCGCTGTAGCACAGTTCAACTTCGCTGCTATTCCACTGGGTGATGGTGAGGCGAAGCTGGCCTGGCTCATCGGGTCCGTAGGCATGGGTGATGGAGTTGGTGATCAGGTTGGTTAGGACTTGAGCCAGCAGGCCAGGGTAGCTGTAGAGGGTAATTTCATCACCCGTCACTTCCCATTGGTGGTTATGGAGTTGGGGAGATAGGCTTTGGAACACTTGCTCGCTGTAGGCCTTGAGTGCAAAGCAGCGCTGTTCTAGGTGGGCTTGATCCACAGCCACTTGCTTGAAGTTTTGGATCAGCTCTCCTGCCCGTTGAAGATTATTGGAGAGCAGTTGGCAGCTCTCCTGGGCGATCGCCATGTAGCCCGTGAGTTGGGATTTTCTTAGCCCCCCTTCTGCCAGGATTTGGCTAAAGGATGCGGTTTCGTCCGCCAGAGTAGAGGCCACAGTGATGCTAGTGCCCACAGGGGTATTGATCTCATGGGCAACCCCCGCAACCAGTTGGCCTAGGGCTGAGAGCTTTTCCGATTCGACGAGCCGCTCTTGGGTTTTGCGCAACTCTTCGAGGGTCATTTCAAGGTCGCTACTCTTGCGCTCTAGAACCTGCTGGGATTGCTCCAGCTCGCGGATAACGGTTTTCAGCAATGACTCTTTATTGCGTTTTGTCTCTTCTATGTGTTGGAGGTTGGCTGTGGTTCGCTCTAGCTTTTTGCGGAGAATCCGATTTTCTTTTTGCAGGGTTTTGATCGTGGCTGTGGTCTCAATCGAGTCTTCGGCAAGCCTATGCTTTTGCCGTTCTCGGTCTGCTTGACTTGTAGATTCGCGAGGAGGAGTGGCAACCATTTATTCGGTCCCCAGGACTAAGGAAACAAAGGTGGTGTTGTGGAAAGCAGCGGCGCTATGCTCCTGTAGTGGCACGATTTCACCAAAGGTATAGAAGCCGCTGTAGGGAATTTGAGGGCTGAGGAATTCAGCGATCGCCTGTTCCTCTGCTGGGGTTTGTTGTCCTAGCACCCAACGACGCCAAGCGCAGGAGAAAAACAATGCTGCAGCAGGTTTTTGGCCAGGGTAGCTATGCCAGGCATCGGACAAGCTTTTCTTGGCGGCACCAATGATGTCGTCTTGATTCGCATCCGTGATTTGGACTTGGGAATGGAGAGGAACATTCCCCCCCAGAGTCAGACTGCCTTGGTCCGGGTCATGGGAGACTGCCCCTCGCAAAAAGAATTTCTCCTCTCCAGGGGCGAAGACCGCTAGGGGATAAGCTGCATCGGGGGCAAAATTATCAAAATAATGTTGGTAAAACGCCAGGGCAGGCTGATGGTCAATTTCATAGACGACATTGCCCTCTACTCGGGTGACCTGGCCGCTACGGCCAATGGGCTTCCAGCCACTGGAAAAACCATGGGCTAGAAGTAGCTGGCCTGTGAAGAGCAATAGCGGCACAGCATCACTAAGGACTTCGTTTTTGTAGAACTGAAAGGTTTGCTCCGCTTTAGGTTTCTCGGCTGCTACGCCCCCTAGGAGCGGCACTGAGTCCAGGTGCTGATTTAGCTCTTTTAGGATCGCGGAAGGGTTTGCTGTTAAGCCTTCAGGGATGGTAATGGCGAGCTTAAGTGGCCCGGTTAGGGATGCGCGGGCTTGGTTAACGGCGCGCTCTACGGCTGTTGCACTATCTTGGGAAGCGTTACGCCCAACTCCAGCCTGTATTTGCACATTATCAGCGGCAAACAGGGTCAGGCTGACGGAGTCTTGCTGAAAGCCTTCAAGGGAGGAAAGCTCACCATCAGTTGTGCCACCAATTAGCTCTAGAGCTGGATAGCGTTCCATGATTAGATCCAGCAGGATCTGATGCTCAAAATCGATCGCTGCAAACAACAATCCTGCCTGGGGAATGCTGCCCTGGAGCTGTTCTTCGCATTGCTCCAGAATTTCAGCGATCGCTTCAGCGGCATCGGGATCGTAGCTATGGCCCACAGCAACAGATAACATGGCACTCTTCCTGCTCAATCGCGATGCCCGTTTTAGACACCTATGGATACCCTAGGTTTCCCCAGGAAAAGCGCAAAGATGCAGGGTGAGGTGCTTGGCAGGCAGAGTTGCTACTCGGCGGTAGACTGATTCTGAACTTGCTGATGGGCTTGTTTCATTTCGGCCAGCATGCCGCTTTCACGGGCCAGCTTGGGAAAGACCAGGATAAAAAAGCCCATCCAGGCCAGTATCGGCAGGGAGACTAAACCGGTGAGCCAGTAGCGATGGAAGAGGAACCAACTGCCCCCAATAATGCTGCTACCAGTGAGCAAGATAGTCCAGGGCTGGCACCACCAAGGCTTATATTGCCAAACGCTTTCGCTGCTGTTGTCCATGAACTGAGCCTTAGCCTAGGGAGGGCGATAGGTGAGTCGATTGCCTATAGAAAATGGTACTGGGAAAAGGTCGCAGCTTGGCCATAGTGGTCACCAGTTGTGTCAACGACTGTCCAAATGATGCCGTTTTCCATGCGGAAGCGCTTGCCGCTACTGCTGGCGCGATCGCCCACATAACCCTCGAAGTAACCCTGTGCCTTCGCCTGGACTAACATGTCAGCCCGTTCGGGCCGTTCAGCTCCTTGGGCGCTTTTGCGAGATGGCAATTGAGTGAAGGCTTCCCAGCTCAGCTCCCACAGGGCAAGGGCCTGGGCATTGCCATAGTTGAAAATGGGGTCCGCTTCGGTTCCGTGGGAAACCACGATGAAGGGTGCCTCAAATAACTGCTTGGCCTGGGCTTTTAAATTTGTTGAGGCCTGGGTCTGGGTCGCAGGCTCTAGCTCTGGCAGGAGGGGACGGCCCAGGTAATGGCGAAAGCTGTCCAGCAGTCGCTGGCTGTGGTGGATGATAGCTTCGGTTTCCCAGGGCTGTGGCATGGACTGGTTTTAGGGCGATCGCTGCTTGATCTTACCTTGTGGCCATGAGGCTGAAATCCAACGGTTCCGGTTTACCGATCCCATAGCCCTGGGCGTAGTCCACACCAATTTCTTCTAAGCAGCGCAGAATCTGATCATTTTCGACAAATTCGGCGATGGTTTCCATGCCCATCATGTGAGCGATGTCGTTGATGAGGGCGACCATGGCGCGATCGCAGGGGTCCAGGTGAATCTTCTTGACCAAGCTTCCATCAATTTTGAGGAAGTCCACCGGTAGCTCCCGCAGGTAACCAAAGGAGGAGAGCCCGCTGCCAAAGTCGTCCAGGGCAAATTTTGCCCCCACATCCTTCATGGCATAGATAAATGACTTGGCTTGGTCCAAGTGAGAGATGGCTGCGGTTTCGGTGATTTCAAAGCAGAGGTAGTGCGGGGCTAGGGGAGAGGCATCGAGCCAGTCCAATGCCTCAATCAAGAAGCGCTCGTCATTGATACTTGCTCCGGATAGGTTGACGGAGATAAGATCTCCCGGCTGATGGCAAAACGGAGCTCCACGCTGGAGAACCGTCTTGAGAACCCAGCGATCAATCATCCCGATCACACCGTAACGCTCCGCCTCAGGAATGAAGAGGCCAGGAGAAACTGAGCGGCCCTGCTCATCCCGCAGACGTAGGAGCACCTCAAAGTGAGTTGTGCTGCTTAGCTGGTCAGGATGGACGACTGCCCGTTCCGCCCCAGCAGTCTGACCAACCTTGCTAATGGGAACGATCGCCTGGATGGGCTGTTGCATCAGGTAAAAACGATTTTCCTCAATGGCGCGGGGGACGTTGGCAAGATGCACCATTTGAGTCTGCCGAGTTGTTAAGGCAACATCTTGAGCCGTGGTGCTGTAGATGCGACCCCGACCTAAGTCTTTGGCCTTATAGCAGGCGAGGTCAGCGCGGCTAAGTAGAGATACCGCATCGGAGCCATCAGCCTGGATGGGGATAATGCCGATGCTGACCCCCACCTGGAACTGGCGATTTTCCCAGCGGAAGCGATAGGCCCGCACTCGCTCAATAATATTTTCGCAAATCTGATTGGCTTGGGAGATGCTGCACCCCTCCAGGAGCAAACCAAATTCGTCTCCCCCTAAGCGACCTAAGTCATCAGCGCCACGGACAGATTGTTGGATGACTTGAGATAGTTCTGCCAGCAACTGATCGCCCACGAGATGTCCTGCTGTGTCATTGACGATCTTGAACTGATCGAGATCTAAATAGCAGAGCACAATCTGGGTTTTATAGCGCTGAACCCGCTGTACAGCAGTCTTGAGTCGTAGATCAAATTCTTGGCGGTTGATGAGTCCCGTGAGGGAGTCGTAGGTGGCCTGGTAGGCCAAGGTCTCGGCGAGGTAGAGTTGTTCGGTGATTTCCCGCTTAACGCCGCGATAGCCCTGGAATTGCTCTCGCTCATCAAAGATGGGCTTGCCGGAGAGCTGGAAGACGCGAATGGCCCTGGCTTCCTGGTGGGCGCGGAAGGTGAAGTTACAGATGGGCTGATGATCTTCGAAGGCGGCGACAAAGCCATCCCAGTCAAAGTCAAGGCGGGGATGGTGGGCGACGATGCTGCCCAGGGTTTGCCCCAGTAGTTGTTCTGGGGTCAGGCCATTAAATGCGCTGGTGTCGCCGGAGACGTAGGTGAATTTCATCTCTGCATCGATTTCCCAGAAGACCGTTGCGCCTAGGGTGGCAATGTCTTCGTAGCGCTGGTGGTTTGTTTGGAGGATGCGGGCGGCGATCGCTCGACGGCGGATGACCTCGACCAACAGCGCAATAATTGTCATGGCTCCGGTTAGGGCTGCCACATTGAGCCAAATCAGCCCTCGATTCTCTTGGTAAAAAGACGGGGGGTTGTTAATGAGAACTGTGCTTGTGGGCAGGTCCTCGATACTAATATTCAACCGCTTGAGCTCTTGGGCATCAAAGATCCAGGTGGTCTCAGCTTCAATAATGGGTGCTAGGGAGTCAACTGGTGTACCGTCTAGGACTTGACGGACGAGCTCAACGGCTTGTTTGGCGTGATGTTCCCCGTCCAGAATTTTGCCGCCCACAACGCCATTGTTGAGGTGCGTAAAGCCAGAGCTATAGAGCGGATTATTGATCTGCTCCCGCAGCAACCGGGAAGATTGCTCAAAGCTAATCAGCGCTCTATCGGCTGTATTTTGGCGGAGCTGCCCCAGCATAAAGACCGGCCAATGACCTGGGTAAGAAGCAAATTCGTTGGTGATATTTTCTGGGATAAGGTCGGTCACAACCTCAACTTTAATGGGCTCGCCCGAAGCCTGTCTCAGGTCCCTAAGTTTTTCCACGTGGCCTGTACTTGAGGCACTGGAGTCAGCCAAGAATATGATGCCTTCTGAGTTCGTTTGGCGTATCGCTTCGACGATGGTTTCTTCCTGGGCATGGAATTCAAAAACCCCCGTGGCATTGGCCAAATTGAGGACTTCTGGGCGAACTGTGTTGATGCCTAAAAAGACAATCGGCAGATCTGGAAAATAGGTATCGCGCTCGCTCATGACCGCATTTAGCCCAGGATCGTCGGAGACTATGATGAGATCCAAGTCGGTCTCAGAATATTTTGCTTGAAGCTGTTGGAAGAAGTCTTTCTTGTGATTGAGTTTGGGGTATCGCTTGGCATCTAGGAATTCATGCCACAATTGAACGTTATCATCGCCGCTGGCGAGAGGCTGCTCATTGACTGGCAGGATTGAATTGCGGTTAATCTCTTCAGCCGTTGATTCCGTGGGAAAGGCTTGATCTATGCCGCGTTTGAGAGCGGCAGTCCAGGATAGTTCTGGATGATAGGAATGAATCACCAAGACATTCTTTTTGGCCTGGGCTGCTTCAGTCAAAATGCCAAAGGGCAGGCCTATGCTGAGCATCGCGACCCATGTTAGGCGGCGGCTGAAGCGAATCCAATTCATTACTGCTGTAGGTAGACGATCGCGTGACTCTCCTACAAGAATGCCCAAGCATGGGCTTATATTTGGGTTTTAAGGGGGGCTTTTTTTATTCTCTCTAGCTTTCCAAATCGACCTCTAGGTCTACCTTTAAAATCTTGCAGTGAAGGCGTTAGTGACTCAGCGAGATTGGGCAGTCGATGGGGGGCTGGCCTTTTATCGCTAGAGCGTTGTTGTGGCTTTAGGGAGTTGCGAAGGCAAGAATTGCTTCGGCTACTTCTTGGGGCTGTTCCAAATGGGGCACATGACCGCTGCGGTCGATCCATTGCAGTTTGGCATTGGGCATAGCTGCGGTGAGGCGGATGGCGTCTTTGGTGCCGAGGATGCGATCTTGCTTGCCCCAGAGCACGAGGGTTGGTGCAGCAACCTGGGGGAGGCGATCGCGCAACTTAGGATAGCCACCACTCTTAGTAAAGGCTTTGAGGGCGTCATCCCAGTGGGGCATGAGTAGGTGCAGGGCAGCACAGCATTCCGCATCCGGTGTCACGAGGCGATCTGGATCGGCATAGGCGTTGCAGCTAATGCGACGGCGCACGCCGGGCTTGCGCAGGATTTCCACGGCCCACTGATCCACCGGGGGAAAGAGGTATTTTCCGATGATGGGTCCATTTTGATAGCCCGCGCTGTCCAGTAGGACCAGCTGCTCCACCATTTCAGGGTGGCTGGTGGCGAAGTCAATGGCGGCAGCTCCCCCCATGGAGGCTCCCACGAGGGTGACGGGGCGTTGGATGTTCGCCTGGCAGAAGGCCAGGAGGTGGGCCTTGATGGCCTCGGGGCTGAAGGGCAGGTAGGGGGAGCGATCGCTAAAGCCAAAGCCCACCATGTCAATGAGCCAAACTTCTCGCTGGGGTTGCCCATCCTGAGGCGTGGCTAGGAGCGGATAGAGACGGCGGAACTCCAGCAGGGAGCTGTCGAAGCCGTGGAGGATGAGGATGGGGGGTAGGGCTGCGTAACCCTCGCGATCGCTCATGCTGTCGTTAGTTCCAGCTGGGGGCACCGCATTTGTCACATAGGCCGTGGTTACGGGGTTATCTCCCAGGGGCGTCTGCAAGTCTTGGAAGCGAATCTGTTGGAAGAGTTGCTGGGAGGTTGATTCACTGAGCTGCTGAGCCAACTGAGTTACAGCATCAGGCAGTGTTCTGGCGGAGGGGGAAGACAGGCGAGACATACAGATGCTGCTAAAATGCGCGGTGATAGCCCAGGAAACAAGTCCTTGGAATGGTTGCTGTTAAGCCATATCCCGTTTGTTTGTTTCATTATTGTATGGGACTGTCTCTTTCTAGGACGGTGGTTTTGCTACCTGGCAATGCTGTTCCATCCCCAAGTTTGCATCTCCCATCACCCATCCCAGTAGGCATAGAGTCCATGGAAAGCAGTTTCACGTTGGCCCAGGTCCGAGCGGTTCGATTTGGGGCCGTTAAATTGGCAGGTGCGCTTTGCTTGGTTCCTTTG
>CALECT010000051.1 GCA_937949725.1 uncultured Pseudanabaenaceae cyanobacterium | reverse complement strand
TTTTCCGACCAGGGGGCCACGGCGGCATAAATCGGCAGGCTGGTGTCGGGAATGACCAGCTGGGCCGAGAAGCGCCGCAGGGTGCCGATGCCGTGGCAGTTGGCGCAAGCACCATAGGGGGAATTGAAGGAGAACAGGCGGGGAGATAGCTCCTCCATGACTGCGCCGTGTTCAGGGCAGGCAAAGTTCTCGGAGAAGATGATTTCGTCAGGAAGATCTCGCTCAAAGGCGCGCTCGTCCGTGGCGTCGTAGACGGCAGCTTTTTCCGCCGCGACGCCCTCGCGGGCGGCGCGGGCTTCTTCCATATCCACAACTTTGCCTTCGGCATCTGTCTCTGGATTGCCTTCTGGGTTTTGGCCCGGTTCGTTGGGATCGACCTGGGGGGTGCGGTTCTTTTTGCGTTTGACGATTTGGGCGATCGCCACCCCATCGGAATGCTTCAAACAGGTGGTCAGCGAATCCACAATCCGCTCTTGCAGACCCGGCTTCATGATCAAGCGATCCACCACGATCTCAATGTCGTGATAGAGGTTTTTATCCAGCTCAATCGAATCCGCCAGCTCCCGCACTTCTTTATCAATGCGCACGCGGGCAAAGCCTTCCGAGGCCAGGCTGGAGAGCAGTTTTTTGTGAGTGCCCTTCTTGCCGCGTACGACCGGGGCCAGGAGCTGGAAGCGGCATTTTTCCGGTAGCTCCAGGAGCCGATCCACCATTTGATCGATCGCTTGGGGGGCAATGGCGCGATCGCAAGTCGGGCAGTGGGGCTCACCTGCACGACCATACAGCAGACGCATGTAGTCATAAATCTCCGTCACCGTGCCCACCGTGGAGCGGGGGTTATGGGAGGTGGATTTCTGGTCGATGGAGATGGCCGGGCTTAAGCCCTCGATTGCATCCACATCGGGCTTGTCCACTTGGCCGAGGAACTGTCGAGCGTAGGCACTGAGGGATTCCACATAACGGCGCTGACCCTCGGCAAAGATGGTGTCGAAGGCGAGGGAAGATTTGCCGGAGCCGGAGACACCGGTAAAGACAACCATCTTGTCCCTGGGGATATCCAGGTCAACGTCTTTGAGATTGTGTTGGCGTGCGCCCCTTACGCGGATCATTTCCCGCTCGATGGATTTACTGAGGACGCTCAGGGAGTCTGGGTTTCTGGGGGCGGCGTTGGATTTTCGAGAGGTTTTGGTCGCTGTTTTTTTTGTTTTGCCGCTGGTTGCTTTCTTGCTACCTGTTTTGCTGGCTTTTGTCGCTTTGGCTTCGCTTGCTTCGGGGGGGGCGCTATCGGTCTTGTCTTTGCTTTTACTTGTCTTTGCTTTTTCCGCTTTAGCGCTGGCTTTGCCCGCTTTGTCGGTGCCGCTGGGTTTGGAGGACTTGGCGGCGGTTTTGGCCGCTTTGGAGGAATTGGAGCTGGAGTCGGCAGCGGGCTGCTTAGGCATGGGACAAGATGAGACGTTCCGTAACCTTCAATATTAGAGGGTGATCGTCAGCCCTGCCGTAACTCCGGATGCCTGAGGGTAATTTTTTTGTACTCGGTGTAAATTTCTGCGGTGGATTTTGTGGGTTGGGGCGATCGCAATAGCCGAAGTATGGCCTAGCGAAGACCCAGTTCGTTGAGCCTTGGGTCTTGTCTCAAATTCCCTTGCTCCTTTAGGAGCGGGGGCTAGGGGATGAGGCCTCTTGTCTCTTGTAAAGCTTAAGACCTCACCCTGACCCGACCCTTGGGAACGCTTTTGGCGTTCTGCTGGCTGTTGTGAACGTAGGGCATCACAGTGTTGTGCCTGGGCCAGGAGCGCTGGATAAACATCCACAGCATCGGCGTAGAAATCGCCATCATCAATAGGCCCAGCCAAAAGCTTCCGCCCAGCATGGTGCTGGCTTCTTCGCTGCTAGCGCCGGTGCTGCTGAACATTTCCAGGAACAGCGCAAAAATATTGTTGATAACGTGGCAGGCCACGGGCACCGCGAGGGTGCGGGTGCGGATGTAGAGCAGACCCATGACTAGGCCAAACATGCTCATGCCGAGAGGGTTGAAGTGAAGGCAGCCAAAGGCAATGGAGGATGCAATCAGGGCCATGTTGACGCCCCATTTGCGTTCCCACCGCTGGAGCAGGATGCCGCGAAAGGCGATTTCCTCGACTATGGGGGCTGCGATGACGACGACGAAAATCTTGATGAATTGGGCCAGCCAGGCTTTATCTGGCAGGATGCCTTCCTGGGTGGAGTTGACGATGCCATCGCCAATGGGCGGTGCAATCCAGGACATCAAACCGATGTAGGTGAGGAAGGTGCCCAGGGTGAACAGCAGCAGTAGGCCAGCCAGCATGAGCAACATGCCCCAGCGCCAGGTTTGGGGCGATCGCCCCCACAACTGCGGAAAGGCAACCTGATGTTCCTGCAAGTAATGCATCAGCCAGGCCCCAAAGCCGCTGTAGAACAGCAGCATGAGGACTGGGGAGAAAAATGCGCCATTGGGTTGCAATAAGCCAATGGACTGGAACAGAAACACAATGCCGAGGGTGATGCCCACAAAGCCAACCACTGCCCACAACAGCAAGTAACGAGTCTTCAACTCGTCGAAGGGATTCTTGCGGGAGGAGGCGGTTGCCATAGGGTCGGCTTAACTTAGGCTGGGAAAATCGAACAATTGCAGCCTAAATACTGCCGCATGTTGATAAAAGTCTACAGCTCCGAGGATCTTCGGTTGTGATCTAGTTCTATTTGATCAGTGGAGTTCTAGATTGCCAAGACTGACTGCAATAAAACTCTGATCAAAAAAAATACATTGACTGCCTATAGATCGCGTCTAAAACAATCCCCCGTTCAGTCTCCATAGGGTTGAGCGGGGGATTGGCCAATATGCTGCTTCAGCCCATGGGGGGAGATCTAAAGGTCTTGTTGATGTTCTTCTAGAACATCCATTAAGTCTCGGAAGCATTGGCTTGGGACCAAATCGGACAGCGGGAGTTTTGCTTTGCCACCGCCCACCGGGACTTGAAAACTTGCCATGGCGGCTTTAACGCTGCTTTCGCTCAGGTCGTTGTCTTCCATTAGCGCCGCAAGCTTTTCGGCGAGTGGACTATGGAGATGGGCATCGTTGAGATAGAGGTGCCACTTGGCAATGTCGATATAGACCTTGTTGCCGATGTCGGCGGCTAGGTTCTCGATGAATTCTGTACTGATAGCCATGACATTTCTCCGATGAAGGGGCTGGCGAAAATTATTTAAAGCAGTTTTCTCGCAGCCTAATAAAGCTCGCTTAGAGGGCCGCACCAGTCGGGAGAAGGAGATGAACTGCGACCCTCAAAAATTTGGACTTTAGGCCGAGGGTTCTTCGTACTTGGCAATGACAAAGACATAGAGGGCATGGCTCAATAGCGCTGCGGCCCAAATGCCAGTGAGTACAGGCAAGTTTTCCCAGCGTGGTTTGAGAATTTGGAGAAACCACAGCACTGAATTAAATGCTGAGAACGCTGCCACATGGACGGCAAAATTGAGGCGATCTTCCAGGCGGCGAAATGCTAAGTCATTTACGCGGTCAGGTTTGCGGGGCCAACGGGGGGGCATACGACTTTAGGCTGAAAACAGCGAGTGAAGGGCGGACTAATTTGTCACGGTTGTTAAACAGAGCGTGAATCTATCTTAATTCTCCTACGAAATGACAGAGCTGGGGGGATTGATTCCGTTAAGAAATTGGGTCCGTTGCAATGCGTAGAAATGCTGTCTGGTGAATCACTCTCGGCTTGTGAGCCTGGGGAGAATTCTCGGAGATATCCCCGAGTTAGATTGTGAAGACTTTTCTGGAAATTGCCGCCCCTAAGCAATTACGCGGGTATACGGAGCTAGAATGCTGGAACCCCCAACCTCGGATGTCGCCTGCATAGGGTTTGACCCTGCTCGACGATTGTCCGAGGATGCACCTAGAGTAAGGACAGTGGCCCTTAGGGTCCCTTCGTGAAATTGCAGGGCTTATCAAGCCCGATGTGACATCATCACGCTGCAATTTCAATTTCTGAGGACTGATTCAAGGAAAACCTTGATGCGTTTTTAGTGGCTGCGATGTGAGTTTCTCTTTCAGTCATTACGGCTTGAAAGTGGTTTTCTTTCATCGCTATTTGTCGAAACTGTAAGTGGAGTGGGCTGACGTGAAGGCTGGGCTAAGGACATCTTCAGTGACAATTTCCCATCTGCGGCGCAAGACGTCTCGCTTCGGCAACGCCCACCTTGCGATCGCTGTATTTCCCTCGCCTTCGACGGCTTTCATGGCCTATCGATTGCTTCATTACCACGGCATCTCTCCTGAGAATTTGGCCCTGGTGGGTGAGGGCTATAGCAAGCCTGAATGGGTCGGTTTAGTAGAACCCAAACGCATGGCTCGCCAGCGCGCAAAGGCCTGTGCCTTTTTGGCCTGTATTCTGGCCTCTGCTGTGGGCTTTGCCATGGTTGGCCTGCTCCACGGCAAGTATGGAGTGCCCTTTGACTTGAGTCACTGGATGTTGGCGCTGATTATTCCAGGCTTTGCCTTAGCAGGTGGTGCTTTGGGTGCTGGCGTGGGTGCCCTAATTGGCATGGTGAGTGAGATGGGTCGGTTGAGTATTTACCGTCATCACCTCAAGCAAGGTCACTACTTGCTGATGATTGAGGGAGATGAGACCTTGGTTCGTCTCAGCCAGGACGTTCTTGGGCAATATGCCTCGGCTAAGACGCCTGTGCGCTAGCTTTGGATTTTGCTTGTCATTAGAAGCCCCACCTGAACAACGTCCAGGTGGGGCTTCTTTGTTGTCTTGCTCTGCTGGCAGATTGCAGGGGACTTGGTTCTTTTGTTGCTAGGTCTTTGGAGCTTGAGGGGCGATCGCCAGTCTTGGGAAATAGTCCATTCCCCTTCGCCATCGTCCTGGGCCCTTGCTAATTTGGGCGTACTCAGGATTGGGGATGCATTGTCATGCAGAAGCGAGTCGTCAAGTGGATCGTGCTGGGCATTACCCTGACCATGACTTTCCAGGCTGCGAAGCTTTTGGTTTTCGCAGTCTACCGATCACCCAGCCTAGAGAGCATTCGCAGCTCCTCGCTCTGATTTGAACCTACGGTGTGGTCTGCCCCAAGCCCGTTGCTTCTGCTGGAGAAGATGCCCCCTTGGCACCCGCTCTTGTGGTGGACTCGGTGGTGTCAGCCTTTCTAACTCTGGATTGTGAGCTACGGGCTTTAATGGGTTGGTTCTCCTCTAGTTGCCCGGCAAAGGATGGCGTTGGAGAATTATTGGTTTTGAGGGAAATGCTGAGTGCCGTGGCCAGTAGGGCAAGGGAAGCAATGGCACCCGTAGCCAAGCGGCGCTGATGGCGACCCAGAACGACATCTCGAAAGCTCTCCTCGATGCGATCGCCTAGGGGACGAGCCAAGCCGAGGTTGCCACCGCTAATGGTGTCGACGGGAGCTAGGTCTGCAGTTGCGCCCATGCGCTCCATCCAGCAGGGACTTTCCTCGCCGTAGATGTAGCTGCTGACTTTAATGCCACGAATGCCTATGGGGGAGGTATCGGCCAAGGTTTGGCGAATGGTGGGGAGCATATCTGCTTTGATTAGCCGCTCAAAGCTCATCAGGTCAACATGGAGTAGGCCCTGTTTTTTCCAAGCCGTGACATCGATCTCATCGCTGTCGAGGCTTTGGTGAATCAATGTTGCGATCGCCAGCGGCTGCCCTTGATGGGCGCGACTGAGCAGGGTTGGAGATGCGCTATCCATGACCAGTTGCAATGCCATAAATCTGAGTACGGCTTTATTTTTCCCAGAAATGCAGAGCCTCTTCGGGCATTTCATGAAGTTCAGTACTTCACCGTAGGGAAACCTTGACATCTGTGATCTTGATCTCTATGAATTCAGGTGTTTTCGGATAGAAATACCTGCGAGCTAAATTGGGGTTCCCTGTTTCTGCGTAGGTTCTGGTGGGGGTGGCACAAGCTGTTTGTCTGACGGTTCATGGCTCTGCTTTGACTTTGGTGTGGGTTTAGCAAAT
>CALECT010000050.1 GCA_937949725.1 uncultured Pseudanabaenaceae cyanobacterium | reverse complement strand
AAGTAGAGCACCACCCAACTGCCAAGGTAGTCTGCCAGGGTGATTTCACCATCCCCAGTATTGGTTGGTAGCACAAATGTTGGTGCTGGCTCTCCCACAGTTGGCAATGTTCCACCGAGGGCATGGGCGGGCTTGGGTGAGACACCAGCTCCGAGTAAAACTGCTGCAGGAACGGCACCCAGGGTGCGCAGGAAAGAGCGGCGATTTGGCATTGAGTCTTGCTGTAGCTATCGTTAAGGTCTATGCCTAGTGTAACGAGGAGCCGCAGGGGAAGGCGATAAATCTAATGGGCGCTAACTCCAGTAGGGGTTAGTCAAGAGGAGTTCCAATCAGCACAATCAATCCTAAACTCTGGCTGTTAATTGCTTCGCTCTTGCAGGTTGTTCCTGAGCATTCAACATGAGTTGGAGTTGCTCAGTGCTGAGGGTTGATTTTTGAACCATTTCATTTGCTAGGCTCTTGAGACAATTGCTGCTAGCACAGCGATCCTTTTGTAAGGACTGATACATTTCTAAAGCCTGGCGCTCGCCATGGAGCGTGCGCAGCAACATTTCACGTAGTGATTGTCCACTGGGCTCATGGAAAGGTTGAGGGGTTAGGCTAGGACGCTCATTTAATGCGATTAGCACTTTACCGATGGATTGCGCTTGGAGAAGACATTCGCTAGCCTGAGCCGTGAAGAAATTGGCCATTGTGATGCGCTCAGTGCCTGAAACCATCAGAGCGTAATGAGTGTAGCGAGTGACGCCGAGTAGACGAGCTTCCAACAATTGATTGAGTAGGCTAACAACATTGGAGAGATCAAAAGTTTTCATGATGTCCTATGGGCAGTAGATCGTCGGCACCGGTTGACATGGCTGGCATAGCAGCGGCCTCGCTTCCCTTAAGAGAAGGTCTGTCATAAAGCCATGGGCAAAATCGAAAAATAATGTTCAGTCTCAAAGAAACTACGTAACTATTAACGGACTTAGACTAGTAGATAGACGGTGAGTGATTAAATTTACTCTTGACGACTAATATATCTGTGGTTTCCCGTAGATACAACAGCTTTACATTAAGAGAATATTTAGAGATTGATACTTTTGTCAGTTTTACAACAGTCTTTTAGAGAAGTGTGAGTACCTAGAATGCTTGCTGTCTATATGTCTTATCTCTTCTCTACTTCGGTAGTATTTGATCTTTCACTATGCTGAAATGACAGCAGTTACATCTTGGTTTCAATACTTTTCGCAACATTCAGATACTTCTTTGTACGTTTTAGATATGTAAGCCAACAAATGTGACTTTTGGAAAGAGGAATTTGCTCTGAGGTCATCTGAAGCAGACTTGACGTTTTGTCTATTTAGTTGGCACGACTTTATGTGCTCTAGGATACGTTTAAAGAAATGCCTCTTCAATCAATTCCCAACGGTTCTTGGGGGAGATCAGGTACTTGATTGCTCGGGGAGCAACGGAGACTTTACGGTCTGAAGGTCTTTCTTGTTTGAGAGTTGATGTCAGATGGTAGTGAAAAGGGTCTGACCACTGGAGTTTGCCTTGTTGGTGTAGCCAGGCCAGGGTTAAGGCTCCTACCTGGGGATATTGCTGTTGGATGTGTTGCAAGCTGCCTCTTTGGGGGAGCTGTTTTACGATCGCCCGGCAGCGCTGCTGTTGTTCTTCTAAGGCTTGGAGGAAATAGCGATCTCGTTGGCGATCGCTGGGATCGAGCCAACCACTGGGTTCACTCGCGAGAGCCCTAGCAATGGCAGGCCTCCCATCACGGCCTGCCCGACCAATTTCCTGAACATATTCTGTGAGTAACAGGGGTAAGTGGTAGTGCAAAATCCAGCGGCAACTGGGTAAGTCAACCCCCATGCCAAAGGCTGAGGTGCAGATTACAAACGCTAAACCGCCTTGAGCTGCTCCCTGAATCCAGGCTTGCTCAATGTTTCGTCTACGCTGGACGCTCAGACCGGCATGGTAAGCCGCTGTTTTGAAGCCCGCAGCGATGAACTGTTCCGCTAAAACTTCGCTGTCCCGGCGGCGTCGAACATACACTAAGCCAGAAGGCATATGTGTCTTGCTGTGGCTCTGTGCTTTGAGAAAGGCTAGGGCCTTTTGGCGACGTTGGCGAGGCGTCCAGACTCGTTCGAGCTGTATCTCGATATGGGGCTGCTTGGGCGATCTCACAAACAAAGCAGGTTCTTGCAGCCCGAGGGTCTTGCAGATGGCTTGGCGGGTGGGTCTATCTGCCGTGGCGGTAAAGGCTGCAATCGGGAAATGAGAGCCCAGTGGTTTATTGGCTAAGATTGCATGGCGAACTGCGCCGAGGCGATCGTAGGCGGGGCGGAAGCTTTCACCCCACTGGGTAATGCAATGGGCTTCATCGATTATCAATCCAGCGATCTGGATATAGGGGAGCTGTAATTGCCGCCAAACTTTTGGGCTGAGTAAAGTCTCTGGAGATAAATATAGAAGCTTGAGGTGGCGCAATTCTCGGAGGGTTTTGCTGCGCTGGTTAGGCTCTAGCTGGCTGTGAAGGCTAGCCGCTGCCACGCCCCTGGCCTGCAAATTTGTAACCTGATCCTCCATTAGGGCAATTAAGGGAGAAACTACCAGGGTTAATCCGTGGTTGCACAATGCAGGTAGCTGAAAGCACAAGGACTTACCGCTTCCCGTTGGTAACACGGCGAGTAAATCTTCTCCCTGGAGCAGAGCCTGAACAATTTCCCATTGTCCTGTCCTGAATTCGTTGTAGCCCCAGTACTTTCGCAATGCATGACGGGCTAATTGGGCCTGAGTTAACTTGGCTCGTTGGGCTGAACCGGTGGGTTGGTGCGCTGCACCTGCAATCGTCAAGAACTGGGACATGGGAAGCGATGTCGCGCTGAATTTATGGCAGCGGTGATGAGCTTCATGCTGGAATGGAGATGATGCAGACTCGGTTTGGAATAATCAGGATGGCGATTTCCCCATCCGGACATTTCGCACATTTATGGCTTAAATCACTTGCTGGACCTAGTGTTCCCAGTAAATATGGAGGGAAAATAAAGATTAGATAATTTCTGCCGCATCTAATTTAAAGCTTCAGTTGAATACGCAAACTTTTCCAAGGGTGAATTATTGTTTATACATCGATTGCACAGTAGATGCATCGAGCTCGTGAATATACAGAACAGCTTATTCGTCTGTTTTATCAGCCCGTAGGGGTCGCTTAAGCGGCTTTAACTCTACGGGCTAATTTATTTGAGCGATTTCCGTCGTCGTTTTGCCCAGCCTGCTGGATGGGATCGGATTAAGGATAAGGCTAAAGAAATGAGGGGGACCGCTAGCTGCCGCGCTGAGAATTGCAGCTTAAACAGCCGTTGGAAGCCCAGCTGAATAAAGTTGCGTTGTTGCTTAAGCAAGCTTTAGTGATGCAATGCGGAAAATTGTAAGCGCTGACTGAGTTGAGCCTGGGTTTGATTCATAACTTTCAGATGGGGCTCCTGCCACAGGTCATTCTTACTGGAAATAGAAGATAAGCCTTAGTCTGTCTCTACTCGTGAATCAAGACTGCGGTTTGCCATTGCCTTACTGAATTAATGAGGTAGAACTGGGGGACTTGCTTCAGCATCTCAATTGTAATGACTTGCTCTTGAATTTTGCCTTGATCCAGCAGCCAAGCTCGGAACGTGCCTGGCAGTAGGCCCGATGATATAGGTGGGGTGATCAACTTTCCTTGCCAGTCCAGTACCACGTTGGCAATGCAACCTTCACAGATTTCGTCACGATCGCTCCAGAGAATCACTTCATCAAACTGAGGATGGGCTGCCCTAGCAGTGTTGTAGACCTGGCGATGGGTGGTCTTGTGATAGAGGAAGGGATTTGAGATAGCGATCGCTTCCCCATTCAAACAACACCTCAGCGGTTCCGTCTGGAGCTCATTTTCCCAAGGCAAAACTTCAACCGTTGTCTCTCCTTGGGCATCAACTAACAATCGAACCTTTGAATCAGAATCTGTTGTCTCAGCTTGCGCCAGCACCACTGCTTCAAGTTTTTGTTTGACCTGAGTGAGATTTAACGGATAGTCAAAATACTCCGCTGCCTCCTGGAGGCGCTGAAGATGGTAATTCAGCAAAAAGTAACCCTTGCCCTTCTCCCATAGCATTGTTTCCAGCAGCTCAAACGATCGCTTGTCCCGCGTCAAAATTGCTGTCTTTAAACAGCATTCCTCATACTCCGCTGTGGCATCAGAATCCCAGACGATGCCACTACCCACGCCATACTCTGCCTTGCCCTTAGCACGATCAATCAGCACTGTGCGAATCGCCACATTGAACTGAGCTTGAGCAGCCTGCTCAGCTTTAGCTGGAGCCCAATGACCAATGGCTCCGCAATAAATCCGCCTCGGCGAGCCTTCCAGTTCCTGAATAATTTCCATGGTCCGAGCTTTGGGGGCTCCAGTAATGGAAGCACAGGGAAACAACGCTGCCATGGCTTTGGTGATTGTGGCTTGGCTCTCAGCTTTCACAGTCGACGTCATTTGCCACAGCGTGGGATAACGCTCCACATCAAATAGGCTAGGCACTTGGACCGTTCCAGTTTTGGCGATGCGACCTAAATCGTTGCGCAGCATGTCCACAATCATTAGATTTTCAGCCCGGTTTTTAGCAGAGGCTTGGAGGGTTGCGGCTTGGGAACGATCGTCTTCCAACCACCAGCCTCGCTCTGTTGTTCCCTTCATGGGCTTAGCTGTGAAGGTCTCGCCAGCTTTGGTAAAGAACAGCTCCGGAGAGGCAGAGCAAATAGCCCAGTCACCCGTGTCAATAAATGCAGAGTAATTACCTGGTTGTAACTGCATCAAGGTTAAGAACAATGTCCAGGGATCACCCTCAAATTCAGCTTTGAGTCGGAAGGTGTAGTTCACTTGGAAGCTGTCGCCGCTAGCGATATAGGATTTGATGCGGGCGATCGCTTCCTCAAACTCTGACTGACTAACGCTCAATTGCCAGTCACTCAACTGATAGGCTTCCGATACTGTTGGTAATACATCTAAAACCTTGATGTCAGTAGCGGCATATAGTCCAAACCACAGTAGCGGGAAATTGCTCTCGTCTGCTCGGACCGCTAAGGCGTCATCAAATGCAGGCGAAGCCTCATAACTGATAAATCCCGCGGCATGGAGCCCTTGCTCAACCCAAGCTTCAACTGTGGCTAGAGCTGGAACGACATCACTAATTTGCAGAGCCGTAACGATCTGCTGAGGGCAATCAAACCGGAGCCATTGGTCGTTTTCCGGCTGGTGCAAAATGACGGTAGGTGACATCCGGGCGGGGGCAAAGGCGAGCCTATTTATTATGACGCGACAATAGGCAGAATTCAGGGGGATTAGCCCAAATCCCAACGTCTGCGCCAACTGGATGTGGAGGGGCGATCGCTTTCTATCTGTTCTTGCTTCTGCTGGGCCAAGATCGAGTCCGCCTCTGCCGTTAACTCGGGATCCCGAAAAGCAACGCCTGCCCGCGTCAGCAAATGCTCCTGCTCCATCTCCGACAGCGGTGTCAGCTCTGCGTTACCCAGGGTCGCCACCGTGCCCTGGGACCATTCATGGGGATAGTTGGGATCAGGCTGGGCCAGTGGCAATGTACCGATCGTAAAGCCTGCCTCAATCATGGCTGCCCGCACCGAAGCTGAGCGCGAATAGGTCGTCAATTTGCCCGGTGTGGCCAAACAGCGAGCCACTGCCTGGAAAAATGCCACGGTCCAGAGCTGGGGGCAGCGACGAGGGGAGAAGGGATCAAAGAAAATGGCTTGGGCCTGAAAACCCTGATCAATTAAGAGTTTGATTGTCTGCCGCGCATCACCGATCAACAATCCACCGGTTAAATTCGCTGGCATGGGCACAGCTTCTGGATCTTGACTGGTGGCAACAAGCGCCTTCAAGGCTTGCTGTACGGGCGCTGACCAATCTGCAATCAACTCTGGTGCCAACGCAGCTCTGGGAACCGTCGCATCATTGTCTAATCCGTAGAGGTCTACCTGGCAAGCAGGGTTGATCTTCCAAATCGTTTCTAAAGCTGCGGCGCTGTTGTAACCCAGCCCGTAACAGACATCCAGGAGTTTTAGCTTGGGCTGTTTGGCGAGTTCAGGGAGGTCCGTAGCGATGGCAAACTTCGCAAACGCTTCTGCCTTAGCCCCTTGGCGGCTATGGAAGGTCTCTTGGAAAGCCTCGGAGAAGAAGGTATAGGAGCCATCTTTAGTGAGCTGAGGCTCCCAGGTTGTCTTGTTCAAATTTTGATTGGAGGTTGCAGGGGCCATTGCCATAACAGTCCTAAGGCAGACTTTGCATAATCTGTTGAACAACGGTCAGAACCTTGGCATCTAAGGCAACCCAATCCACCTCACCTTGGGCATCTAGGAGCTTAGGGTCGATTTCCACATCTTGGGTTTCATCCCCGGTGTCACTGGGTAAACCCGGCACATAGGTCTGAAAGCAAACCTGGTAGCACAGCTGCCACAGATCAAACTGGATTTGCTGATTGTCCTGTTCCAAGTTCAAGCGATAGGACAGTTCCGGCGAGGGCAGCGCAGCTAATTCTGCCTCCACGGCTGCTATATCAATTGTTTGAGTTGTTTCTAACATCGCGCTGAGTTCAGTCCAGCGTGATTTTTGGTCGTCACGGGTGCCCGCTGGCCAATTCTGTAGATCCTCATAGCGACTTTCCCAGGTTGTCTCTTCCACCGCTTTACGGAAATTGTCGATTAAACGAATGAAAGCAGGTTGCATGAGCAGCTCTGCCTGATTCCAAGCGGTGAGGTCTTTTATTTTGGGTTTCATCGCGGATTGAGGCGCATTTTAAATTGACCTTTAAGTAAGCCAAGATTTGAAGCGGCATTGAATAACATTCCCTAAAGAATGATTCTAGCCCAAGGAGTTATGGGGAAATTGAAGTGCAGAGTTCAAGCCAAAGAGCTTTATTAATCTTAAGAGCTAGCGACAAACTGTAAGGAAGAAATCTTATTGTTTAACTGCTTTAGCCAAGGCTCAGTTCAATGCTAGGCTATCAACCAGCTAGGGGTGCCCTTGAGCCAACATTACGGTTTCATTGGGCTGAGATCATACTCTTAGAACCTGAGTCTGGGTAATGCCAGTGGAGGGAAGCAGTGATTGAGGTAGATATCTTGAATGGCTTGATTTGTTAGTTGTGGGGCCTTTCTGCTCTAAGCAATCTGGTTTTCCCAGAGGCTAGTTTGGTGCTGCAAGGGCATCGCATTTTGCGAATAAACAAGCATTTTCTTGAAGAGCTTCTGGTGGTGACAACTGTTTAGTTATATTTCAGTTGCTATTAACATCACCCTGCACCGTTTTTAACCACTGCATTTCTCCTTGCTCCTGTCCATGCTTGGGAGGCAATTGCAATATCTATGGGTGCACTCGCGCTGGTGGTAACAATTGCAACTACAGCAGTTTTTACACTGCTGGGATTGCTTTATGTTAGCCGCCAACAGCAAGATTTAGAGAGTTATACAACGAGTCGAAATAGCGCTAATACCCGTGCCTTGTTGGCAACGATGGTCGCTTCGGGAATGGGAGCCTGGATTCTCTTTGCTCCCCCCGAAGCAGCTTCGGTGATGGGGGGCTTAAGCGCCTTGGTGGGCTATGCCCTGGCCTCTGCATTAGCCGTGGCATTTTTTGCCGTTCTGGGCCCCCGTTTGCGGCATCTTATGCCCCAGGGTCATTCCCTCACGGAGTATGCCCGCCACCGCTACGGTAAGCGGATGTATTGGCTGACTGAGGCGATTACGCTGTTTTACATGTTCGTGTATTTGGCAGCGGAATTGACGGCGATCGCCAAAGCCCTCCAACTCCTTGCCAACGTTCCCCTCGGTGCCACTGCCCTGGTCATCATGGTGGCAGTGCTGATTTACACCCTTTACGGAGGGCTCAGCGCCAGCATCTACACCGATCGCCTGCAGTTCTTTGTCGTTATTCCCTTGCTCCTTGTTGCCTTTGTGGCAGCAGTCGCGAACTTGGGCGGCTGGGGCGCAGCGACTGACCCCGTGCTCCAATCAACGCCAGAGCTAACATCCCTTGCTAATCCCGATGGACAAAAGTTTGGCTTGACGCTGATCATTGCCATCGTCGCAGCGGAAATCTTTAACCAGGGCAACTGGCAAAGAATCTACGCCGCGAAGAATAACGCTGTTCTGCGTCGCTCCTTCCTGGGAGCAGCATTCCTGTTCATCCTGCCCATGGTAGTCATTGCAGGATTGCTGGGTCTCTTTGCAACCCAGTTCGGCATAACTGGAGACACGGCTTACTTTGCCCTGCTGCAACAGCTCCAAGCACCCGGCTGGCTACTAGCTATGGTTATGGTCTTAGCCGTCTCCTTGGTCATGAGCAGCATGGATACCTTGCTCAATGGCATGGCCAGCCTGTTTACCCAGGATGTATTACAGCTCCGCCCCCAAACGAATCGTCAGCGGGTGCTAAACCTCTCGCGCCTGTTGATGGTTGTAGCAGCATTACCTGCGGTTTGGATTGCCTCCCAAGGACTCAGCGTGCTGTACCTGTTCTTCGTCGCAGACCTCGTTTGTGCCGGGGCAGTCTTCCCGTTGCTTTGGGGGCTCTACTCCCGTCGCATCGGTGGAACCAATGCTTTGGTGAGTTCCATTTTGGGCATTGCCGCTGGCGCAATGTTCTTCCCCAAGCCGGACTTTAGTCCTCTAATTGCAGGACTGCCCGGCGGCGGTGACTTGCTCATGAGCTTTGGTGCAGCCCTATTGGTGTCTACGGTGATCTCCCTGGTGTGGAACGAAATTGCGTTCTTCACAGGTACGACCGATCGCTTTGACTTCAAGCGGTTGCAAGCCGTCCAGACCTACAGCGATTCCCCCAAGCCTTTGGATGTGGGACAGCCTTTGCCTTTGTCCTAGACAAGCAAAGCAACCCATCTGAACTTCCCCTAAGTATTTCCGTTCATCTACATTCACGAGATCGATCCCCATGCGTACTTCCTGGATTACCCCCCGTCGCGGTCAAGCTAACGTTAGCCAAATGCATTACGCCCGCAAAGGCGTCATCACTGAAGAAATGCATTACGTTGCTAAGCGTGAAAACCTTCCACCCAGTCTGATTCTGGATGAGGTGGCTCGGGGCCGCATGATCATCCCTGCCAATATCAACCATCCTAATTTGGAGCCCATGGCGATCGGCATCGCCAGCAAGTGCAAGGTCAACGCCAACATCGGTGCTTCCCCCAACTCCTCTGACATCAACGAGGAACTGCAAAAGCTCCACCAGGCAGTTAAGTATGGTGCAGACACCCTGATGGACCTCTCCACCGGCGGCGGCAACCTGGATGAAATTCGCACCGCTGTCATCAAGAATTCCCCGATCCCCATCGGCACCGTTCCCATCTACCAGGCCGTGGAAAGTGTCCATGGCAGAATCGAGAACTTGACCGCCCAGGACTTCCTCCACATCATTGAAAAGCATGCGGAGCAGGGGGTGGACTATATGACCATCCATGCTGGCATTTTGATTGAGCACCTGCCCCTCGTGCGCAACCGCATCACGGGCATCGTCTCCCGTGGCGGCGGCATTATTGCTAAGTGGATGCTGCACCACCATAAGCAGAATCCGTTGTACACACACTTCGACGACATCATCGAGATCTTCAAGCGCTATGACGTTTCCTTCAGCCTGGGTGACTCCCTACGGCCGGGCTGTCAGCATGACGCCTCCGATGAAGCCCAATTGGCTGAGTTGAAGACCTTGGGCAACCTCACCCGCCGCGCTTGGGAGCATGATGTGCAGGTCATGGTGGAAGGCCCCGGCCATGTCCCCATGGATCAAATTGAATTCAACGTGCGCAAGCAAATGGAAGAGTGCTCGGAAGCACCGTTCTATGTGCTCGGTCCCTTGGTCACCGATATTGCGCCGGGCTATGACCATATTACCTCTGCCATTGGTGCAGCCATGGCGGGCTGGTATGGCACCTCTATGCTCTGCTACGTGACCCCTAAGGAGCACCTGGGTCTGCCCAATGCTGAGGATGTGCGCAATGGCCTGATTGCCTACAAGATTGCAGCCCATGCAGCGGATATTGCTCGCCACCGTCCTGGGGCCCGCGATCGCGATGACGAACTCTCCCATGCTCGCTACAACTTCGACTGGAATAAGCAGTTTGAACTGAGCCTCGATCCCGAGCGGGCGAAGGAATACCACGACGAGACCTTGCCAGCAGATATCTACAAAACTGCTGAGTTCTGTTCCATGTGTGGACCCAACTTCTGCCCCATGCAGACCAAGGTTGATGCTGATGCTCTGACGGAACTAGAGAAGTATCTCGCCAGTGAGGGAGTCCCTGCTTAAATCAACGCCTCTTTTGCTTTTGAATTGTAATTGAGCTGTAAAAATGGCCTCCACTCTCTGGTTAGAGTGGAGGCCATTCTTTTCAAAGTCAGTCTTGCTTCCCCATGGCAGTACACATCCGTTTCGCTGACTTCACTTCTAGAAGAGCGACAACAAACTAAGGCTGGAAGCCTTGTTCTTGCCTCAGGTTTTCTTATCTCCTTTAGGATCAAGGGTTAGGGAAGCGAGGTCGGCTGTTTGGCTGTTTAACTCAGCCTAGAGATAGTAGCTGGTGTTGGAGAAGCCTATGCGTTCTGCTTACGCTTGCGCAGGCTGCGAGCAGCAAGGCCACCCATCAAGAACAGACCTGCGACGCCAGTGGGCTCAGGAATTTCCTGGGCAACTTCAACGGAGCTCCACTTCAAGTCAGCGATGGCACCACTACCAGGATAGAAAAAGTCAATGTTGGAGACATAGGTATCAGAGAA
>CALECT010000049.1 GCA_937949725.1 uncultured Pseudanabaenaceae cyanobacterium | reverse complement strand
TCGCGCCATCGCAGTCCCATCAATTTCTCGGTCAACCTGCTTTGCGGCTTAATCGCATATTGCCATCAACCCAAGAAACCCTCGCTCAACCTGGATTTTGCACTTCCGGCTGCTGAGTCTTAGCCGGAACTGACGTTAAGTAGATATGGTTCTGGGGGATTCTGGTGGATCGCTTAAACCACGAGGTTGCCTATTCATGCAAGAGGTCTATTGTGTAGTGTTCCTTTAGATATTTAAACGTACTCTTAGAAGTGGAACAGCTTCTTGAGTATCATTAGACACCTTGTTTTGCCTAGGCTTGAACTGTTGCTTTTCAAGTTGTAACCAGGGAAATTTTAGTTTCTTTCATTGCGCATTTTCTCGAAATATTTGTGATAGCATCCTTGAACCTTAGAGCTAAGTTTCATTGCTTATGCTCTATGACTCAGGGTGGGATATTTCCTTTGAACCGAAATAGTATTCCCTCCTTTTCTCTAGGCTGTGAATTCCTGTCACGCCAAACTTTATTCATTAAAAAGGGGATAGTTCCGATGGCTAGATCAGTTCCTGGACAGGCTAATGTTGGTGGTTTCTTTGGGGAGTTCAAAGAATTCTTGTCCCAGGGAAATGTTGTTGATTTGGCCGTTGCAGTCATCATTGGTGCTGCTTTTGGCAAAATCATTGATTCCTTGATGACGGATGTTATTACGCCGCTGCTTTTGAGCCCTGTACTCAAGGCTGCTGGGGTAGAAAACCTCTCTGAATGGGCTCCTGGTGGAATTCACTGGGGCATCTTTTTAGCTGCTGTGTTGAACTTTATCGTGGTGGCTTTCGTTATGTTCTCCATCATTAAGTCTATGCAGGCTGCAAAGCGCAGGACTGCTCGTGCTGAAGCTTTGGCCGAGCCCGAAGTTGATGTGCAGGCTCAGCTTGTGGAGAGTATCAACCGTTTGAATACAACGATCTCTTCCAAAATGTAGGTTTTGCCTCTAGTTCAGTAAGGTCCTATTTTGATAGCTAGTTACTGAAGATAAAAAGCCCTGAGCAACAGCGTTGCTCAGGGCTTTTTGCTGAGGCTAACTTTAATTATGCAGACCGTACGCCAGCAATAATTGCCCAGCTGCCGACACCAAACTCTTTCTCAAATTCCTCCATGACCCAGTGGATAGCGCGGCCGCGTTTACAGGCAATGCGATCTAGGAAAATGCGGAAGTTCTCCATTTGAACCCGGCTGGGTCGACTGCCAAAGATAGCGCCCTTGTCCCAGCTTTCATGGGGCCACACTTCAAAGTATTCGTAGTAGTTGTTGCGAGCTAGATTGGGCTCATAACCCTGGCGGAAGCAGCGTTGGCGCAGAGCTTCGTAGATGCGACAGCGCTCGGCTTCGTCGGTGATTTGGGAGAGTTGCTCTCGGCCCATAAGGGCAATGAGGTCCTGGGTGTAGATGGGGCGATCGGCGAGCCAGTCATGGCCACATTCCGGGCATTCCATGATGAAGGTTTGGATGCAGGCGTTGCACTCCGGGCATTGCTTCTTGGGGTAGCTGTGGCTTTTTCCGGGTTGGGCTTCGGTCTCGGCACTGCCAAAGGGCAGTTCGTAGGTGGTGATGTCTTCGGGGAAACCGAGGCGCTGGAGATTGCCAGCCTGGTCCAGGATGGTGCCGTATTCCTTGCCGGTGTGTGGACTGATGCGCATGACCCGGCCAATTTGCTGCTGGTGTAGGGCGGTGGAGGTGGTGGGGCGCAGCAGTAGGCCCACTTCAATGCTGGGGACGTCGAAGCCGATGCTGAGGACGTTGCATGAGGTGAGGACTCGCAGGTCTCCCGTGGCGATCGCCTCATATAGCTCCTTACGCTTCTTTATCGAAGTGCTACCGGCGACATAATCCGATTTAACCCCAGCCTGTTTGAAAGCTTCGGCGACGTGGCGGGCATGGCCCACATCTACGCAGAAGGCGATAGTGCGTTTGTCGGGGGTGAGGCGTAGCCATTCTTGGACCACGCGCTGGATCAGTTCGGGGCGATCGCAGGCATTCTTGAGCTGCTTCTCGTTGTATTCCCCCGCCACTAGCTGCACCCCGTCTAAGTCCACCTGATCTTCGGTGGGGATGCCAAAGTATTTCATCTTTGCTAAGAAGCCCATCTTTTGAATGGCGGTGGGCGGTGGCGCACAAACCAAGGTTTCAAAATGGTCCCCCAACTGGTCATGGCCGAGGCGATAGGGCGTGGCGGTCATGGCGAGATGCACAGCACCGGGGTGGGTGTTGTAGATCAACTCCTGGCCTACCTGGCTAAAGACTGTGGTGTGACCTTCATCGTAGAAAACCAGATCCGCAGGCCAAGTTTTCCACCAGTCCCGCTTTGCCATGGTTTGCACCGAGGCAATTTGGATGGGGGCATCGGGGTTTTCAGGCCAGCCTGCTTTGATGAAGCCACAGTCTAAGCCGAAGAGCTTCATCTTTTCGTAGGTTTGGCCTACCAACACATCCAAGTGGACCAGGAACAGCAGCTTGCTGCCCTTGGCTTCGGCATGGGCGCAGATTTGGCCACTGATCACGGTTTTACCCGCGCCAGTCCCGGCAATGATGACGACTTTGCGGAAGCCCTGACGCAGTTTGCCATAGAGGTCGTTGACGACCTGAGCTTGGTAGGGGCGAAGGGTGGGGGGAGTGGGTTTCTCCTGGAGATTACTGGGAGCGGGAGAGGTAGATTCGGAAGCCATGACTCGGAGCCGAGGGCTCGGCTTTCAATGGATCGTCAGGTCAAGTCTGATGGGTAGTACTTAATGGGGGATGCGAGTCATTTGACTACCATTACAGCGACCTGGCGTTGACAGATGCATCAGCAAGATGGGCCGATTAATCAGATTGCTATACAACTTATGATATCCAACCTCGCAGGAAGTAGTAAACCGAGAGGAACTGCTCCTGAATCGCCAGACTGGTCAGATACATAGCATGTTCGCTGGGAATCAGATCCTTGGGCAGGCGGAAGCGTCTTTCTGTCTCGTCTCCCTGAATACTGACGAAGCCAGTGGCGCGGGGAATAATCCGAGGTTTGTTCTCAAGGTCGCTCAGTTCTCGATCAAAGGTGAGGCTGGCACGCTGCATTTCCAGGGCGGAGGTCACGAGAACGACCTCAGTGGTTGTCGGGAATTCCTCTTTGAGGATCTTCTCAACGTTGGCTGCACTTTCGTGGATGGTGCTGCTGCGTCCTGCCTCGCGCACCCGTTCTGCAGGAACCCCAAAGCTGGTCAGCAAGGCACGGATATCACTGGTTTCTTCACGGCGATCCGCTGGACCTTCAATGTCTCTACGGCGGTCAGCGGCAACGATGATGACTGAGCCAGGCTGTTCCCGATAAAGACGAGCTGCTTGGCGAATGCGATCGCCCCTTTCTGTCAGCTCAATTTCTACTCGGGGGCTGATGCGAGGCCGAGTCGTGTCTTGGCCCAACAGCACAATAGGTAGCGCCGTATTAATCGCGGGTGCATTACGGGTCAACGTAATTACTTCCGTTTCAGCTTGCTCATGGAGCCAGTAAGCCGTGGCGGGTGCACTGGCGAGGAGCAAAATGATCATGGCCCAGAAGACGCGATTTTGAAGAAATCGCCACTGGCTCATTTGCTCTTTAAAGGGGAAAACGCTGACCATTAGCAGCAGCGCAAAACCCAGGGGGCGGAAGGGCAGTGAGAGAATGCTCCAAGCTTCCGATACTATGTTTTGATCTGGCTTGAAAAAAGCCAGGACAATTAGCGCCACGAGGAGGGCAAAGCCTAGAAAGGTGTAAACCTTATCGGGAATAAATTGTTTAAGAATGAACCAGGCAACGTAGCCAATTAAGAGCCACAGCAAGACCTGGGTTAGCAAATCGTACATAGCGAGCCCTCCTCGAACCGATTAATCACCTGAATCCCCTAGGCCGACTGGGTTTGGCCATCCCATTGAAAACTGACAATGGTTGTCAGCTATACAGGGTTGCCATTTTGTCAGCCATACCTTAGCACGGGGTTTGCAAATGTCAGCGCATCCCTGGGCTGTCGGCTAAATTTGGTTCTTAATGCTGACTTCAGTGAGAGTCGAAGAATTGGCTGGGAATGGCTGAGTGGGTCGTTTCGGCGAGGACTGGATTCGCCCTTGTTTCCGTGACAAATCGCGACGAAATGGGGCGGGGTTAGGGCGATCGCGGACCCTAACTCGTAAAATCACAGCATTCTGTTTTTAGCTGACTTGCTAATTGGGGAGCTGCATTCAGGCTATTTCCCATTACGACTCATCTATTACCTACTACCTTCTTCCCATGACCACCCCTCTCAATCTTCCTGCTCTGCTTCAGCAGCTCCTTGATCGCCAGTCTTTATCTGTTGAACAAGCTCAGCAGTTGATGGAAGGTTGGCTTAAAGAGGAGATTCCGGCTGTGACCTCTGGAGCCATCTTGGCGGCGATTCAAGCTAAGGGGGTTTCATCGGAGGAGCTGGCAGGCATGGCTCGGGTGCTCAAGTCCCAGGCGACACCTTCCCAGGTTCAGATTGACGCTCCTGTAGTGGATACCTGCGGTACCGGCGGTGATGGGGCTTCAACCTTCAACATTTCAACGGCGGTTTCTTTCGTTGCCGCCGCCTCGGGATTAGCCGTGGCCAAGCATGGCAACCGCTCGGTTTCCAGCAAAGTTGGATCTGCTGATGTTCTTGAAGCTTTAGGCATTCAGCTCACGGCTCCCCCAGACAAGATTCAGGCTGCTCTAAGAGAAGTTGGTATCACGTTCTTGTTTGCACCGGGCTGGCATCCTGCCATGAAAGCCGTCGTGCCGCTCCGCAAGACCTTGGGTGTGCGCACGGTCTTCAATCTGCTAGGACCTTTGGTGAATCCGCTTAATCCCACTGGACAAGTCTTAGGCGTTTACGATCCGGCTCTGGTGGAAGTGGTTGCATCGGCCCTGGGCCAGTTGGGCAGCCGCCAGGCGGTGGTGGTTCATGGCCGCGAGGGCTTAGATGAAGTGGGCCTAGGAGATGTGACGGATATTGCAGTGCTCAAGAATGGCCAAGTGGAGCGGGGAACGATTGACCCCGCTGCTCTAGGGCTAACCCAAGCTCCCCTGTCGGCGCTAAAGGGCGGCAGTGTGGAGGACAACTCAGCAATTCTCAAGGCAGTACTTCAGGGGAAAGGAACGCCCGCCCAGCGAGATGTGGTGGCGGTGAATGCAGCCCTAGCGCTTCAGGTTGGGGAGAAGGCGGCCACGATGGAGGCTGGCTTAACAATGGCCCAGGATATTTTGGCTTCTGGGGCAGCCTGGCAAAAGCTGGAGGCGCTGGTGGCATTTTTGCAGGGCTAGGCCTAGAGCGATGACTAGAAGCGCAGGATTTGTTGCAGTCCGAAGGGGAGCGAACGTGAAATAATGGGCGATGGCTTAGATGCCAAGGGCTAAATGCGCCTTGGCGATTCCCCAGGAAGTTTGCTTCGCAATCGCTCCTAAACGCAACTCACGAGTACGAGGTATTCCATGTCCTTTCGCGTTGATCCTCCGGCGCTCCTAGTTTTAGCCGATGGCACTGTCTTCCGAGGCTATGCCTGCGGGGCAAGCGGAACCACTGTTGGTGAGGTGGTTTTCAATACGGGCATGACGGGTTATCAGGAAGTCCTGACTGATCCGAGCTACCTGGGCCAAATTGTTACCTTTACCTATCCCGAATTGGGTAATACGGGGGTCAATGGTTTGGATGAGGAATCGGCCCATCCCCAAGTGAAGGGATTGATTGCAAGAAATATTTGCGATCGCCCCAGTAACTGGCGCTCCACCCAATCCCTGCCGGACTATCTCAGTGAACACAATGTGGTGGGCATTTACGGCCTGGATACCCGAGCTTTAACTCGTAAGCTGCGCTCCACTGGTGCAATGAACGGAGCCATCTCCACCGAGATCCTGGACCCAGTTGCCCTGTTGGAAAAGGTGCAGGCTGCTCCTTCCATGGAAGGCCTCAACTTGGTGAACGAGGTGAGCACCACCGAAATCTATGAGTGGAGTGAGACCACTGAAGGGTTGTGGGAATTTAGTGATGGCGCAGCAGCAGCGGAGAAACCAAAGCTGACTGTCGTGGCGATCGACTTTGGCCTCAAGCGCAATATCCTGCGTCGTCTGGCCAGTTTTGGCTGCCGCATTATTGTGGTTCCTGTGGGCACTGCGCCTGACAAAATCCTGAGCTATGACCCCGACGGTATCTTCTTTTCCAATGGACCGGGAGATCCAGCGGTCGTTAGTGAGGGCATCGCCACAGCCAAGGCATTGGTGCAGGAAGATAAACCCATCTTCGGTATCTGTATGGGCCACCAGATACTGGGGCTTTCCTTTGGGGCTGAGACGTTCAAGCTCAAGTTTGGCCATCGTGGGCTCAACCAGCCCTGCGGCCTAGAGGAACGAGTTGAAATCACCAGCCAAAACCATGGCTTTGCCATCAGTGCAGACTCCTTGGGAGATGATGTGGAGGTCACTCACCTCAACCTCAACGATCGCACCGTTGCGGGTCTTCGTCATAAAGAGCGTCCCATTTTCTCGGTGCAATATCACCCGGAAGCCAGCCCTGGCCCCCACGATTCCGATTATCTATTTGAACAGTTTGTGGAAGCTATGACCCGTTACCAGCAAGCTAGGTAATCTATACCAGTTAAAACCCGCTCATCCCTCTCTCTGTGGTCTCTTCTGCGATTGGAGAGGGAGATAAAAATGCTATTGCAGCCAGCTCATTCCTGACTTATACTCTTCTGGAAATGTTCGCTGTATATTATCCGCTGTTTTCAGTGCAATACGGTGGGTTTGAGTTAAGCCATTGATTCTAAGATTGATCGCTTAAATTGATCGACAAATTGAGATTCATTCTCTAACATTTAGATCTTCAACCCGCTTAGCAGCATGACCTGTATTGCTATAAGGAGGCGCTTATCCCTGAGCAACTAGCCCTAACGGTAAGTTTACGAGGCACCCGAGATATTAGGGATAACTGTCAGCTATTCCGCTTCACGGGATTGCTAGATGCATTCTCAGAGCCTAACTTCATTAAGGTTTTGAGTAAGTGCGTGACCGACGGCCCTAAAAACTTAATTTTGGACCTTTCCAAAATTGATTTCATTGATAGTTCTGGCTTGGGTGCTCTGGTCCAGGTGGCTAAGAAGGCTCAGACCGAAGGTGGTCTGTTGCAGATTGTCACCAACGCCCGTGTAACCCAGACGGTCAAGATGGTTCGTTTGGACAAATTCTTGTCCCTCCAAGAGTCTGTGGATGCAGCTCTAGAGAATGCGAAGTCCAAGTAGAGAATCTTTGGATGGCATGGTGCGAAGGGAGCATAGGTTCCCTTCGCATTATTTTTATGGGAATTTTGCTGGCGAGGTGAAGTCAGCGTCAGGGACTGCCGAGGTTAGCGCATGGTGAGTTACCCTGATGCTGCTCAGAATGTGGAACGGCAAGAACAAGGCTGCGCTGATCCAAGTTTGCCCGCCCAGGATGATTTGGTAGATGAGATTGGCCCAGGCTTCGCCGCTTCGCCCCAAGCCTGGCTCACAGCGGCCGATTCCCTCTCCCATCACCAAGCAATGCAGGTGGCTCCGGCGATATTGGCTTATATCGGTGACGCCGTTTATGAGCTGCATGTGCGGCTTCAATATCTCCATCCACCTCGACGTATCCAGGCCTATCACCAGCAGGTGGTCTCTCAGGTGCGGGCTGAAGCCCAGGCGGAGCAACTTTTAGCCTTGGCAGAGCAGCTAACGGAAGCGGAGCAGGATATTGTTCGCCGGGGTCGCAATGCTGCGACGGGCAGACCTAAGCGTTTGACGGTGGATGTCTATCGTCATGCCACAGGATTTGAAGCATTGCTGGGGTATCTATACCTGACTCGGGGCGATCGCCTCAGTGATCTCCTGTCTCAAATCAATTTTTCCGTTGATTAGCAGCGTCACCATTCAGAAGTTCATGTCCTGGCCCTACGATTCTTCGCCTGCAGAGTCTCTTGGCGGGCGATGCTTTTACGGAGACTATCGTGAGGATTGATTGCAGCTTAGCTCCATGACTAGGCTGCTGTGGTTCGATTTAGCTAGGCTGATAGCCTCGGCTGGCTCAGGTTTTTGCGTTCGTTAATTGTGTTATTTCCATGGCTAATAAGCCCCCCCGTCGTTCCCGTTCTTCCCGTTCCCAAGGGGGCTCTGAAGGTTCTCGAGGGAGAGGCGGCGATAACCGTTCAAAACCAGGTCGCTCGGAGCGTCGTGAAGGCTCTGGTCGCGATGGATATCGTGGTGATTCCAGGCGGACGGATGCCCGCCGGACGGATAGCCGCCGCAGTGATAGTTCAACAGGTGACCAGCGCCGCGAGGGACGTCCCCGCCGCGATAGCGAGGCTCCCAAGTTAAAGCGCGATGGCGGTGGTGCCAGTCGATATCAGTCTCGGGATGGCCGTTCTAGCCGTCCTTCCTCCGGTCGGCCTAATCGAGGCAGCGGACGACCCGGAAGCGATCGCTCTAAGGAGGGGCGTCGGGACTATGAAGGGGAGGATAATTACTCGAAGCGCAAGGTGCGTCCTGTCGCAGCTCCTGTGGTCGATCCTGTTCCAGGGGTAGAGGAGCAAGAAGAGTCTCCAGATTTGATCTACGGTCGCCATGCTGTGCGAGCTGTTTTGGAAGGTGAGCGCCAGGTCAATCGCATTTGGGTGACGGCACGGCTGCGCTACGACGATCAGCTCAAGCCCCTGCTGGATGAAGCCAAGGGCAACGGAGCCATCATTGATGAGGTGGACAACCAGCGCCTCAACCAGCTCACTCCCCATGGGGCCACTCACCAGGGGATTGCCGCCCAGATTTCTCCCTACGACTACTTCCCTCTGGGAAACTTAATCGACTTTGCTCAGAAGCGGGCGTTGAACAGGGGGGAGGCTCCGGTCATTCTCCTGGCTGATGGCATTACGGATCCTCATAACCTTGGGGCTATCATTCGCTCTGCGGAGGCCATGGGAGCTCAGGGACTCGTCATTCCCCAGCGCCGTGCTGTGGGTATTACTTCCACAGTGATGAAGGTGGCAGCAGGGGCTCTGGAAAATCTGCCCGTGAGCCGGGTGGTGAATCTCAACCGTGCCCTCAAAGACTTGAAGGATGCGGGCTATTGGATCTATGGAACCGTTGCTGATGCTCCCCAGTTCCTTCACAAGACTCGCTTAGAGGGTCCGGTGGCTTTGGTGATTGGAGCGGAGGGCTCAGGGATTAGCGCTCTGACCCAGCGCAACTGTGATGCGCTAGTTTCGATTCCCTTAGTGGGTGCAACTTCGAGTCTGAATGCCTCTGTGGCGGCGGGTATGGTGCTTTATGAGCTATTTCGTCAGCGTTGGACGGCAGAGGCTAAGCAGGCAGCGGAAGTGATTTGATTTGGTTAAATCGCTCTGTTTTGTGACGGGGCGAGATCGCAATCCATCGCAAAACCATATTGTTGATGTTCTGCAAATTCTTAAGATTCTTTTAGTCTTTTGTTTGCCCGGTTTTTGATCTCGATTGAGTCTCGATTGGGATAACGAATTTAGTGGATTTCAGCCTCATCCGCCTGGAAGTTATTTGAGAAGGTGATCCCAGCCCTGTACGGGATACGGGGATCGCCGATGCCTGGATAAATTAGTTTGAAAACCGGGTCCGGGTGAGATATAACATCATGTAAGGCATTAAATCTCACCGCTCATTTGCGGCGAACCATTTGTTTGTCAAAGGGAATACTGAAAATCCGTTTGAGAGACCACATCATTAAGGTGGTTTCTTCGATTTAAATAATATTTACTCGTCAACCGTAGGGGAGAGATTGATGAAGGATACGTTGCTGAGTCTCTTGGGATCTCTGGGTCTTGCTTTTTGGGTCAAAATCACGACCGATTCTCCCACATGCACCTACTACTTTGGTCCTTTTTCAACAGAGCTAGAGGCTCAAGATGCCCAGTCTGGCTATTGCGAAGATCTTCGCGGTGAAGGAGCTCAGAACATTACGGTGACTTGCGAACGTCGCCGCCGTCCTAGTGAACTCACCATCACTGAAGATTGGGGGGGCGTTAGGGAATTGCGGGGAAATCGCCTGACGGCGATCGCTAGCTAGATTTGTGTTTAGCCCCGATTGTCGTCTTTAGTGACGTTTTTAAGGCCTGCTGTTATCAACAGCAGGCCTTTTTGTTTGAATTTCCGGGCTTTGTTGAATGGAGTCAAACCATGGTTTTATCTAGCCACGCTTGAATGTCTGCAACGACCTGTTGGGGAATTTCCCAGGGAAAGAGATGGGCGACATCGCTGTAAACCTTGGACTGGCAATGGGGTAGGTGCTGGGCTGTCTCTAGGCTGGAGCGGGCGGTGATGTGGCAGTCGTTCTCACCCACGAGCATGAGGCCAGGGCAGGTAATCTCTGCTAGGTCTTCCAGGCGGTTGTAGCGGGATGTGAGGGCATCATTCAGAGCTTTGTTGGCCCAGCGGCTGGTTTGCAGATAGGCCGGAAGGGCGTATTGGGCCAGGTAGCGATAGGTGGCTGGGGTTTGCTGGCGGACGAGATAGCGGAAGAGCGATCGCTTGCCAAATAATTCAATATTCCACTGGGCACCGGGGCTGGCGGCGTTGATTAGGCCAGCCACACCAGTTAGTAGATCCTCGGTCCAACCCGTGGCGGGGTGATTGCTGCGGGGGCAGGCAGCGGTGGCGATGAGGACAATGCCTTTGACCCGGTTGGGCCCGTTGCTTTGGGCATCCCGCAGGGCTAGTTCCATGGCCAGAATGCCTCCGAGGGACCAGCCCAGCAGGTAGAAGTCTTCCACCTGTTCCCGTTCTAGTAGCGCTTCTAGGTCCGTGAGGTGGTCTTCCATGGCAAAGGAGCCCGGTGCTTTGCTGTTGCCGTAGCCGCGCAGATCCGGGGCAAGGGTGCGAAAGCGCCTGGAGAGGGCTTCGGTGAAGATGCTCATGCAGTCGCCGGAGCCGGGATGGCCGTGGAGGCAGAGAAGGGTGGGCTGGGGTTTGTTGCCCTGGATTTGGGTTTGGAGGGCGATCGCAGCAGGCTCTGTCATGTCACTAGAAGTTGTTCAAAATGGGTTGAGGTCTTTGAATCCATCCTATGGACTGAGCGGTCAAGAGCGTAGCTCGACTAGGATAGTGAGGCGGCAAATGGATTGGCCTCCGCTCGGCTGACTTTGTCTTTGCCGCTATCCACATCACCGCCTGCCATCTCCAGTTTTGACAGGTTAGGGATGTCCTAAGTGATGTGGTCCAGCCTGTAATTTCCAGTTCCCCCGACCATGGCCTCCGCTTCCTCCGCTCGCTTTCGCAAACTGCTTAGCTATCTCAAGCCCCACTGGAAGCAAACTTCTCTCGGTATAGCAGCGCTAGTCGTTGTTAATATTCTGGCGGTTTTTCTGCCCCGCATCATCGGTCGTTGTGTGGATGAGTTGCAAGGCGGTTTTGTTGACCTAGCACTGATTCGCAGCTACAGCCTATGGATTTTAGGGTTAGCTTCGATCATGCTGGTGATTCGTCTAATGTCGCGGCAGCTCATTTTTGGTGTGGGCCGTAAGGTGGAGTTTGACCTCAAGCAGCGCATTTTTGAACATTTGCTGGGGATGGAGCCTTCCTACTTCTCAAATAATGCCCCCGGCGACTTGATTAATCGTGCCACCAGCGATGTGGATAAAATCCGTCGCCTCATGGGCTTTGCGGTTCTGAGTTTGATCAACACGATGCTGGCTTACACCCTGGTGGTGCCTGCCATGGTATCCATCAACGCCAAGCTGAGCCTGCTTGCCCTGTCGGTGTACCCAATGATGCTGATTACGGTTCAGCTCGCCAGTACGAAGCTGCGAGGTCAGCAGGAGGCGGTTCAAGAAGAGCTTTCTGACCTGAGTGAGTTGATTCAGGAGGATATGAGCGGCATTGGTCTGATCAAAATCTATGCTCAGGAGGCCAATGAGCGTCGGGCGTTTGCGGGGATCAATCGCAATTTGCTCAAGGCCAATTTGAGGCTGGCTAAGACGCGGAACTTCCTGTTTCCCTTGCTGGAAGGCTTAGCGAGTCTGAGCCTATTGTTTATTCTTTGGCTGGGCTCGCGGGAAATCGCCAATCAGACCCTGAGTGTGGGGAATTTTGTCACGCTGATTATTTATGTGCAGCAGTTGGTGTTCCCCACCGCTCTGCTGGGCTTCACGATTACGGCTTACCAACAGGGTGAGGTGAGTGTGGATCGGGTGGAAGCGATTCTTAGTGTAGATGCAGCCATTAAAACTGTGGCTGAACCGCAGGTTCTACCTCAGCCCATTGAGGGCTGGCTCAAGGCGGACAATCTTACCCATGTTTACCCCGATGCTGAGCACCCCGCTTTGGACCAGGTGAGTTTTAGTATTAAGCCTCATCAGACAGTTGCGGTTGTGGGGCCGATTGGAGCGGGTAAGTCTACTTTGGCCAATGCGATTCCTCGTCTTTTAGATCTAGAGCCTGGACAGTTGTTTTTGGACGGGGTGGATATTACTCAGATTCCCCTCAAGACGCTGCGGAAGGCGATCGCCTATGTCCCCCAAACCAGCTTCCTTTTCAGCACCACCATTCGCGACAACGTTCGCTACGGTGAGCCCCAGCAGGAGCAAACCCTGGTGGAGGTTGCTGCCAAACAAGCCCAGGTCCACCCTGAGATTCTCAACTTTCCCCAGCAGTATGAAACCCTGGTGGGAGAGCGGGGCATTACGCTATCGGGCGGTCAGCGGCAACGGACGGCACTGGCTAGAGCGCTGCTCGTGGATGCGCCGATTTTGATTTTGGATGATGCCCTGTCCAGCGTAGATAACCAGACGGCAACGCAGATTCTGGAGGAGTTATCGACGGGTACAGGGCGCAAGACGGTGATCTTCATCTCTCACCAAATGTCTGCTGCTGCTGCTGCGGATGTGATTTTGGTGATGAATCAGGGACGGATTGTTCAGTCCGGATCCCATGGTGAGCTGATTGAGCAGCCGGGGCTGTATCGCGACCTGTGGGATCGTCAGCAGTTGGAGGCGCGGTTGAAGTAGGCACCCTAGCTCGTTTCTTGATTTTCCAGCAGGCCGTAGCCCCAATCGCCTGGCTCGAAGCGGCCAAAGCCCTCATAGAGGTCATAGTCCGCGCTGTAGGCATGGTTGCTGTAGCCATTGGCGCAGTGGTCACAGCCGGAGGTATTGTTGCGGCCACAGGGGCGTTTGAACAGGAAGCCCACCATGCGGCGACAGCCCGAGTTTGATGGGCCAATCGCTAGTTCCATTGGCTGAGGAGTTCCTGCTGGGGCGAGATTTAGCGGTGAGGGAGCCGGCGTTTGGGATTGAGGCTGGGCGATGATCTGGTCAGGGTTGGCGAAGCCATTGGATTGGCGATGCTGCCCGTTGCCTAACCCATGCTCATTGATTTGGGGTAGATGTCCGTTGGACTGGTGGACTGGAGGAAGTTGCTGGTCGTTCTGGTTGGAGGTCGGAGGCGAGGTTGGTTTGCCGTTGAGGGCGGAGGGGGCTGGTACAACTGGCAGTGGCTGTGAGATTCCGTTGCCATTGCTGGAATGACCATTGAGGGGACTGCCTGGGATTTGGCCTGGTTGAGGGATGCCTGGGGCAGAGATATTGGCTTGATTGGGAGCGTTTATTGTGGCTCCGTTATGCCCGTTGCCGTTGCCATTGCCGTTTGCGGAAGGACTAGGTTCAATGGCGGGGTCTAGACCCTTTTGGAGATGGGTGGAACGTTGGTTAGGGGAGGTGGGAGGAGCATCCATCATTTGGAGCTGAAGCTCGGTTTGTCCGATGCGAATGCGATCGCCATGCTCCAACCGCTCTTGTCCGCTGACTTGCTGCTGATTGATATAGGTCTGCCCGCCATTGTCGATTAGGTAGATCTCACCTTCGATTTCTACCAGTAGGGCTTGGAAATCGCGGATTTGGCGATCGCCAATCACCATACGCGAGACCGACTTTCCGCTAATTTCTTCGGGCATGGCTGTAAACGCCTGGCCCAGAGCGATGGGGGCATTGAGTAATGGCTGCCGGGTGCGTTGGCTGACGGGGTCGGTCCAAGAAAGGCGCAATTTCATGATTAGTTCAAGCCTCCTTGAGACCCTGGGCTGTTGCGAGGATCTGGGTCAGTATTAGGTCTCAAGCCATTGCTTTGCCCTGGAGACAGAGCTGCCGCTGGGATGGCGGCACTGGGCTGATGCAACTGGGCAGCCAAGTGGAGGATGTGATAAGCACTGAGAAACAACATGGCTGTGCTTTGGTACATCAGGGATGCCGTAAAGGCGGGGGGGAGGCTTAGGGTGAGACTCAAGTCCTGTTCTTCGCTGTAGTGATGGATAAGCTCTGCACCGGGCAGAAGCTTCACGGCACTGCTGAGATGAGGAGCTAGGGGTGTGAGGTCGCCATAGTAGCGCTGCTCCACATGGAGCTGAAGGTTGAGGTCAAAGCCTTCGCAGACGGAGGTTTTTGCCTGGGCTGTAGTGTGCTTTTTGGGCTGGGATGCCTCTGTTTGCTGGGCTGCCGAAGGCTTATCCTTGGAGGCTTTAGACAGGGTGACTCGCTCGACGAGTCGCAGACTAAATAGACTGCCATCGAGGAAGCGACCCTTAATGCCGAACCAAGGGTTGCGCCAGTCTTCTAGCTGCTGATTGGGATGGTTTGGATCGGGACGTTGCTGGATTGCTTTGCCGGTTTGGATTACTTTGCCTAGGCAGAGCTGAATGTCCAGGGGCTCTTGGGAGTCCATGTCACGCTTTAGCAGTTGGAGGACATCGCTGAAGAGACGGTCGCGATCGCGGGGGAAGTGCCACTGCCGAGCCCTTTGACGCATTGTGCCTGCGTAGATGCCAGCGAGGAGAAAGCCAAAGATCAAGAGCCAGCCTAACTCTTGCAGGATGGGTAGGGTAAATAGCAAGACCAGGGGAATGGCGATGCAAATGATCAGCGCTACGGTGAAATAGTTGTACTGCCGTTCGAGACGATGGTAGAAGTTGGCAATCTTTTGGAGTTCATCTTGAATGCCTGCAAAGGAGGCCTGATGACTATAAATAGGATTGCTGCGAAAATCGCGAGCGTTAAAAGTATGAATATCAGGGGCCATAGCGCGGGAGTCTGCGGGAAAAGAAGATTTGGAGCAATTACGCCTAATCAGAAAATGCAGAACTAGGGATATGCGGGAGTTGATTCTCGATGGAATCTAATCTTGCAGAGCTAGCCTGGGATTGCCATTACAGCGAGCAGTACTTGTATTAGTCCTTACAGTCCGTGGACTATATAAGCGAAATGTTTTTATACTTATTGATGATAATTTAAGAATATATATCTATCCCCCAACAAATATGTTGGTCCGGATATCAGGGCTATTCATTTATATATTCCACGAATAAAGGGGTTGAGTCATTGACTCAACCCCTTTATTCGGAACTTGATAAAGCTGCTGGGAACCCCAAATAGCCCCTGTTGAAGCAGGAGGATGCGAACAAGGGCTCAGGAGCTTAGTTAATACTGATACGTGACACCACGGTAAATTGCGGAAATATGCTCATGGAAGGCCGCATGGGCTCTGTGAATGAGCAGAGGACGCCCCCGGTAACGTCCAGTGAGGTCGCCATCATCGATCATGTCTACGGGGGCGGGTGTGTGTTCGTACTTCACACCGCGATAGCAAAGTTTCATTGTTTTAGTCTCCTGACGGTTCATTGAACTGTGGACAGCTCTAGAAATTTCAGGGCGGATGTGTGGGCTGCGCCCTATTAAATTTCTGTATCTGTTGCTACAAAACATTCTATCTGGTGATTTAGAAAAACACTGTTAACTAATGTGTTTTTCTTCGGATGAAAGAAAAATCCATTCCGAGAGCAACGTGCCTTGGCATGGATTTTTCTTTGAGAATTCGGCTGGATTGAGTCTGGGGGGCGAGGCGACGAGTTAGCTTAAGACTGCATTTCCTTGCAGCCAGGGCGCCAGGGCTTTCTTTGGATTACTTATGTCTGCTAAAGATTCGTAGAAGTAGCGTTGCCAGTCTTGCTCTGGTAGTCCGGCAAAGACCATTAGGTTAAGGGGGTAGGCTTCGCTGTCGGTGCAGCGGCGGAAGTCGTCGCGGAAGAGGAAGATGGCTTTGTTGAGGGCGATCGCAATGCCCAGTTCCACCATGACGCCTTCATCGGGCGGGGTGCCATTGACCACGGCGAAGATGCCGTCACATTGGCGCACGTCGGCGACATCGGCTTGGGCCACTTTGTAGGCCCAGCCCGGTTGGGAAAAGTCCACCTGGTTATTGCGCGCAAAGGGCTCCCAGACTTCGGCTCCTAGGTTTTCTAGCTGGGCTACGAGGGGCGGCAATAGCAGCGCTTTTTGCTGGGCAGAGAAGCCGTAGGGGCTGGCGAGATAGAGGGTTTTGGTCATGGCGCTTGAAAGATTTCTATTCTCCTCTCGCTCCTATTCAGCTCGCAATACGGGCACAACCTTTAAGCCATACACCTTCTCAAAGGCTTCTTTGTTTTGTTCAATGCTCCAGAGCTCCAGGGCGCAGTCGTCCTGGTTGTCCCTGGGGCTGAGATTCAAATGGATTGTTTTCCGATCTAGATCAAGTTCGCAGTTGAGGGACTCTACTGCGCCGATTTGCCGACGGTTGAGGGCGACGGCGAGGCGCATGATGGGATGGAGCTGGTCTACGCAGCGACGGTGCCATTTGGTGGAGAGGTTACGGTAGTTGTCGTGCTTTTTCTTGGGTTGGCTCTTGCGGTGGTAGCGGGCTAGGTTGGCGATCGCCTCCACATCAGCTTCGGTGTAGCCCAGCAGATCGCCGTTACGAATCAGGTAATAGGTGTGTTTGTGGTACGAGCTATTGCTGATGTATTGGCCGCAGTCGTGCAGCATGGCAGCGGCCCAGAGGATTTCGCGGGCGTCCGGGCTGAGGCGGTGGAGCTTCGGCTGGGTGGCATCGAATAAGGTGATGGCAAACTGGGTGACATGTTCGCTATATCCTCGATCTACCTGGAATTTGCGCATGGCATTGAGCACGCTGCGCTCCCGCACAGAGCTTTGGTAGCGCAGGCGGTCTTCGATTAGGCCCTGGCCCAGCATCCAGTCAACGATCACCCCTTCTCGTAGCGCTCGCTCACAGATGGTAATGCTGTTGATCTTGAGCAACTCCATTGCTTCTAGCAGAATGACCGCGCCCGCCACGATGATTTCAGCACGGCGCTCGTTCTTTAAACCGGGCAGGTCTACTCGCTGCTGGTAAGTCAGCTTGCGTAGCCGCTGAATGGCCTGGTGGATGTGGGCGCGGGTGATGCTGTAGCCGTTGATGTTTTCTAGGGGGCTGCCTTGGGCCTGGCAGGCTTGGATCATCGCTACGGCTTCGATGGTGCCGGAGGTGCCAATCATGCGAGGCTTTTCGCCGGGTTTTAGCTGGCTGACTAGATCTTCGACGGGGCGTTCCAACATGCCGCGCACGTAGTTGCGTAGGGCGCGATATTCCTTGTCGCTGATGGGGTCGCTTTTGACAAAGAGTGCCGAGAGGCGGACGGCTCCAACTTTTGTGCTGCTGAGGCTACGGGGCTCATGACCGGAGCCCAGAATTAGCTCCGTTGAGCCGCCACCGATGTCGAGGATGACATGGGGGTCGTTGTGGAATTCCACGCCGGAGAGGACGCCGAGGTAAATGCGGCGAGCTTCTTCGGTGCCTGCAATTAAGTTGATGGTCAGTCCCAAGTCGGCCTTGACCTGTTGGAGAAAGTCCATGCCGTTGGGGGCTTCCCGCACAGCACTGGTGGCGACTGCAATGGTCTGCTTGGCGTTGAGGCTGTTGGCCAGTGACTGGCAGCGACGCAGGGCTTGGGTGGCCCGTTCCATGGCTGCGGGGGTGAGGTCGCCGGTTTTAGGATCGCGATCACCCAACCTAACTGTGGCTTTTTCCTTGGCGATGATCGTGAAGGCGGGAAGATCGGGCTGAACCCTAGCCACCACCATGTGAATAGAGTTGGTGCCGACGTCAATGGCTGCAATAACCGGGGCATCTCCCAGATCTTGGCGAAGGGTGTCGGGTTGCTTTGTGCCAACGGGCGCAGGAACTTCGAGTGGCGTGACCATAGGCTGGAAACCAACATGGGGCGGGGCGACTGTCTTCTAGGTTACCGAACCTGGGGACGCCTCGATCCGTATTAGGGCCAATAATTTGCAGAGGGATGATACAAGTCGCTTTGCTCCAGGCACAGGTTTAATGGAACGTTTTAGAATCAATCCCTATAATGAAGCCGATTGATGGGGTGATGCCTGGGTCAGTTGGCGAAGCGATTGCTGGGGCTTGCGGCTTGGACTGAATCACAAGGGCGTTATTTTACGGCCATTTCAGGAGTCAGAGGAGAACAACAGTGGCACAAAGCGAACAACTCATCTATAGCTATGAATTGCTGGGGCTCCCCCCTGGAACGGGGCTAGAAGAGGCCCATCGGGTTTACCTTGAGCAGCTCGATATTTGGAACCCCAATGCCATTGATGAGGAGGCAAATCCTCCGCTGTATCAGCAGGTGAAGCTGCGCCGTCAGGCGATCGATGAAGCCCACCGATCCATTGTGGAATACCACGAGCAGTCTGAAGGCGCTGGCTCGGTGGCTGCTGCGGAGCCGGGACTTGATCCTGCGGCGATCGCTGCAGAAGCGCCCGACGCAGCTATATCTGCGCCTGCGCAACCTGATATGAACGATACCCAGCCGGGTGTCGGGTGGGTGGGTGGAGCTACCACAGAAGTTCTAGACTCTTCACCAATTTCCCCAGAGGCGGTGGCTCAAGTTCCAGCGGCCGCCCAGCGGCCCAGTACGTTTGTGCAGTCCGAAGGGCAAATGCTGCCGGAAGATGGCCAGCAGGTTTATGAGGATAGGTTGCCTGGCAATAGCCGGGTCGTGCGGTCCTATGGTGATGCGCTTCCCGATGGCAATGAGGCTACTCAGTCCTCCCCCGTTTTTCAGCTACTCCGCTGGGATAAGCCTGCAGGTCGCATTATTTTGATGATTCCAGCCCTGTGGGCGGCGTTCCTCGCGAGTGGTGCTGCTGCGCCCTCCTGGAAAATCTTGTTGATTATTGTCTTGGGCAGTATTGCTACCAGTGCTGCGGGTTGTGCGGTGAATGACCTGTGGGACCAGGAATTTGACTCTCAGGTGGCGCGCACTCAGAACCGTCCCTTGGCAGCGGGGCGCATGTCTCGTCAGAGCGCCATTATCGTTTTGGTGATTTGCTGCTTGGTTTCGATTGTGTTGGCGCTGCAACTCAATGGGATCAGTATTCAGCTTTGTGTGGCGGCGGGGATTGTCATCTTGCTGTACCCCGGTGCGAAGCGGGTGTTTCCGGTGCCCCAGTTGGTGCTGGCGATCGCTTGGGGCTTTGCGGTCTTGATTGGTTGGGCGGCGGTGACGGGAGCCTTGAGTTTCACCACATTTTTGCTCTGGCTGGCGACGGTGCTGTGGACATTGGGCTTCGATACGGTTTATGCCATGGCGGACCAGGAAGACGATCGCCGCATTGGCCTCAAGTCCAGTGCCTTGTTCTTTGCGGATAAGACACCTGATGTTGTGGGTCTGTTCTTTGCGGGCACTGCAATCTTCATGCTGTTTGTGGGCATCAACCAGGGCCTGTCTTGGCAGTTCTGGCTGTCCTTGGTGTTGGCGACTTTAGGGTGGCTTCAGCAGCACCGCAGTTTGAGTAAGAGTCAGTTGCGACCTACAACTCGCCTTTACAGCGACATCTTTACCCAGAATGTTTGGCTGGGGCTGTTGCTGTTAGCGGGGATGATTTTGGGACGGCCTTTTGCCTAGAGCCGCTTGAAGCTTCAAGAACGAAAAGGCCCAGCCTGGCAATTGCCAGGCTGGGCCTTTTGCTTGGTTATTAGGACGGTCGCCATTTAGGAGGTGCGGGATTTTCTTGCCTGGATTGATGCCAAGGCAGTGGGTTGAGTCTCCCAGTCCCCATGGTTCATGGATCTTGACTACATGCCACCCATTTCCTCGGCCATGACTTCCTGGAGGACTTCAATCATGGTGGGCATGATGCGTTGCTGGGTTAGGCCTACACTGTCTTGAACCAACTGGGGCATGACGGCGATGGTGTGCTGCCCCGTTGGCGTGTTGTAGAAGTCGATCATGTCCTGGAGCTGGGCTTCGCTGAAGTTTTTCGCGTAGAGCGGGTGATAGACATCTTCAGCAATGTCTTGGAAGCTTATGCGGGCCTGGAAGCTTGTGAGGATTTTGCCCATGATCCGTTCCATCATGGCTTGGCCCTCTGCGATCGCTTCAGGGTTAGCGGACTCACCCATCATGCTTTCCATCATCGTTGGCATATTTTGGCTGACCTGGTTCATGGTGATGGCCATGGTCTGTTCAAAGAGCGCTTCTTGGTTGGTGATGGTTAGGAGTTCTTCAATGAGCGCGCGTTGGCGGGGGGAAATGCTCACTGCTGATGCCGCAGCTTCTTCCATTGCCAGGCTGGGAGGAGTCGTTTGCTGAGCCTGGGCTGCGCGCCCGCTGAGGAGATGGCCCGTGATGCAAAGACCAGTTGCGCAAAGGCCCAGAGCTAAACCGCTGAGTTGCTGAGATAGGCGGGAGGAGGAGAAGTTAGGCAAGGTTTGGGTCTCCAGTGGAAGGGATAGGGTAGGGCGAAGCGATGTTGCTTTAGCTAAGCCAGAAGAATGTAAGGCTGATGGCAGTCTATTTATTGTTTCTACAGGTTGAGATAGCTATAGACCGTAAATTTCTTTGGTTTGTGCCGAGCTGAATGAGCTAGCACCCTTGCTGAATCCCTCGCAACAGGGCGATATGATGGGTCTCGTCTTTTGCAAGATTGTTAGTAGGCCTGCCGTGAACCGTTCTTCGGGGAGTTCTTCCCTTTCTGCTTCCCTCACTATTCCCCCGGCGCTTAAGCCTGGCGATCGCCTCGTTGCTGTGGCCCTTAGCGGCAC
>CALECT010000048.1 GCA_937949725.1 uncultured Pseudanabaenaceae cyanobacterium | reverse complement strand
TTGGGTTCGAACACTTGGCAGAAGTCATCGACGTCACAGAACAGCTCTTCTAAGCTAGGCATGGGGAGAGGAGGGATGAGGTCTTTGGTTAGTCTCAGCCTAAACTCCTCTTCCTTTCCTTATCCAGAACTGACGTTAACTTATATATTTATTTGTTCATTTGATCAAGAAAATCCTCTTCCATTACAGCGGAAACCTCCGCGAAGACCAACTGCACTGGTTCCAGCAGCTGTTAGAGTCAGCGCGTTATGCCTTGCTTTCTCTTGTTCTCAACAGCTAGGCCTTGTCCTCAGCAACCCAACAGAGCAAGATCAAATCAGGTTGCGCAACTAGCGAATCATGCCGAGAACAAAAGGGGCCACCAATAGGGACAATGAGCAGCGCAGACGCGGCATTTTGCAGCGTATCTGGTCCCACCTGCGGCAACGCCAAGGCAAAGCAGTGTCCTTACGAGAGATGGCAACCGCTGGGGAAGTTGGCTTAGCAACGCTATCCCATCACTTTGGCAAGCGCGATGATGTCATTGCAGCAATTTTGGAGGTGAAGCATTTAGAAGGCGAAGAGGCGTTAAAGATTCTGGCTCAGCCCCAAGCCGATTTTTCACAATCCATTGCGTCGGCATTAGCACATTTATCAACAGGTCTCGAAGACTACGATGTGGGCGATTTGATTGGGGTGGGTTTAGCCGAAGGAATCGAACACGAAAAATTAGGACCAGTCTTTGTGCAAGAAGGCTTGGAACCAATCATTCAGGCAGCAATGGCACGTTTAACAGCTCACCAACTACGAGGCGAAATGCGAGCCGATAGCGATGCACGAGTGGCTGCTATCTCGCTTATCTCTCCATTGCTCATCGGCTATCTTCACCAAACCAGCTTGGGTGGAAAATCATGCTATCCACTAAACATGGAGCAGCTCAAGCAGCAAATTTGCGAAGCTTTTGTTAGAAGTTACGGTATTTGAATGGAGCTTCTCCGGAAATCACAGCTCCCAATCCCAGACCAGCAATATAGGATAGAACAAATGCCTTAGTGCCGGCTTTAAAGCTTTGCCCCAAAGCTCTACACACTGAGAAGATTCCCTGCCTAGCAAGAGAACGAGGAACACCATGGAGTCATCCCCCAAGGCTCACAGTCACAACCACGATCATCACGATCATGGCATTCGCCTCAGCAGCATCCGCCGTAAAGCCGTAAGGCGAGTGCTGAGCTGGACGCTAGCGCTCAACATTACCGTGGTGATCTTGAAGCTGATTGTGGGTTTTGGCACCGGCTCCCTGAGCTTGATGGCCGATGCACTCCATAGCGTTACCGATAGCATCAACAATGTTTTGGGCCTAGTGACCAACCAGCTCGCCGCCCCCGAACCCGATCGCGAACATCCTTACGGGCACCAAAAATTTGAAGCAGTGGGAGCCTTGGGCATTGCGGCTTTCCTGGGCATTGCCTGCTTCGAGATCCTCACCAGCGCCATCGATCGCATATTCCAAGATGTGGATCCGGTCACCGTCACCACGATCGAGCTAGGCATTCTAGTTATTGTTCTAGGCATCAATATTTTTGTCGCCTTCTACGAGCGCCGCGTGGGCATGCGCATGGACAGCCCCATCCTGATCGCCGATGCCCACCACACCATGAGCGATGTTTGGATTACGCTGACAGTGATGGCTGGGTTGTTGGGAATTCAACTGTTTGATGTGCAGTGGCTGGATATTGCCCTGGCCTTTCCGGTGGCGGTGCTGGTGCTGTCCAGTGCTTGGACGGTGCTGAAGCAGAATTTGCCCTGGCTGGTGGATGAGATGGCGATCGCTCCTGAAGCCATTCAGGCCACGGTGATGGAAGTGCCTGGTGTGGTGAATTGCCACAGCATTGCCTCACGGGGAATGATTGGCCGCAAGGTGTTTATGGAAATGCACCTGATTGTCTCGGCTAAGGATGTGGAAACGGCCCATGCCACGACGGAGGCAGTGGAGGCGCATTTGGCGAAGACCTATGGGCCAGTGCGGGCGAGCATTCACATTGAGCCGCCGGAGTATGTGTCGAATGAGTTGACTTATTACGAGGAGCATTTGCCCGTGCAGCCCGGCTAGGCTTGGTTAAAGTAGGGATGGCTGGGTCGCTCGCTGAAAGTGAAATTTGTGGTTAGCCGTGGCGATCGTCTGACTGTTGCCCCTGTTGAGAATCCGCAGTTAGTCGCGACTTTGAAGCAGGTGCAGTGGGATTCTGAGGCGCTGGCGGCCTTTTGTAGGCAGAGCTATCGCAGCATCCTTAAAACTACAGTTGCATTGCAACTTGGAGATTGCGCTGGGCCAGTTTAAAACTGGGATCACTGGCGATCGCAGTTTTGTAATGCTCAATCGCAGCAGCCTTCTCCCCTGTTTTAAGCAGCGCCATACCCAAAGCATTGTGCGCTTCAGCATGGCCCATATCCTCTGCAATGACCTGGCGCAGATGAGGGATCGCCACCTCCCACTGCTGTTGATCTACCAACACAACACCCAAATTGTAGCGAGCTGTAATGAACGTGGAATCTAGCTCTAAGCAGCGCCGATAATGCTGGGCTGCCCCTGGCAAATCTTGCTTGCCATAGGCTTCATCTCCCTGAGCAAGTATTTGAGCAAGGGACTCATTTGGCAGCTCACTAAAGGCGACTTCTGCGAGGGCTTCATCAGGCAAAACATAGGACTGGTGCAGCAGATCGGTCGCGTCGTTGATGATTTCGGGGAAACGAATGCCTTGAAGCACCTCCACGGCAAAGACTTCTTGAACTGCTTCTTCAAACTGCAAGAAGCCCACCGTCTCGCCGGTTTCAATATTGATCACATACATACCGCAGATCCGCTCGGCCACGCGCTTGGTAATGGGAATCCCACTAAACACCGCCGACTCACGCACTTTGGAGAGGCCAATAAAGGCAAAAGGACCGCAGAAGGAGAGGCCGCGCGTAAAGCCAGGAAGTTCTGCAACAGTTGTTAGGGCACCTGTTGCTTCATCAACTTGAGCCAAAGTGCCACAGCCCGATTCCAAAACCCAGAGCTGATCGCGATACCAGCGGGGGGAATGGGGCATGGAGAGGCCTTCGCAGATGATGCGGTTGGTGGTGATGTCCATCAGAATGCCGCCATCGGCTTTGGTCGGCCGCCAGCCCCCTGGGGTATCGGCAGTGCCCAAAGCAGTGACGTACTTGGGTTTGCCATCTACAAGGGCTAGGCCATTGAGATGGCAACGGTCTTCGGGGGCATAGGCACTGAGAAAGGGAGGCCGCCAGCGGGGGACAAAGCTATGGTCTGCGTCCAAGGTGCAGAGGCCACAAAAGCGAGTGTTGATAAACCAGAGGCCTTCCTCGCCCCAGGCCATTTCGTGGATGTCGATGTCGCCAGTTATATGGCTGCTGCGGGGGATAAAACAGCCATCATGTTTGCCTTTGGGCTCTACGTTGGCGGCAGCAGCAGGGACATTTCGCAGATCCGTGATGTGGGAGCGAGTGCCCAGGGCCAGACGGGCTGCGCGATCGCCAGTCTGGTCTAAGGCCATGCCCATGGGCTTGTCAAACAGCCGGAAGTGGGTGTTGAGCTGGTCGCCATCGGCACGCAGGAGGACAACTTTTCCCGCTTGGTAGGTGGAGACGACGACGGAGATACCGAAGTGATTGAGGAGTTGGGGCAGGCTGCTGGTATGGATACTGCGCAGGGGCTCATTCTGATTCTGTGATGGAGCTGAGTCAGTTAGGGCAGAGGCTTCGGCGGATAGAGATGCCATAGAAAATTACATATAGGAGAAGCGATCACGGGTCTTTCTTTCCCCACCCTGAATGGAATCGAAGGTTTGATGGGCTTGCTTTGGCTCTAGCAGGGGAGAGCAGAGCCTTGAGATTTGTCTAAGGTTTTCAGGAGAGCCCTTATTAAGAGCGGTCGAGCTCAGGTAACTACGAGAGTTCTAAACGTGATCGCCCCCATCATCACTGAAGGGAGCGATCACGTTTAATGTCTCATATTTTACTGCTATTGGCTCATTGTAAATAACGCAAAGCCGGGATAGGTATAGCAGCAAGTGTCACGAGGAGATATCACAAGCTGAGATGCTTAGGCAACAAAGGAACCTTTGACCATCTCAACCGTTTTCCAAGGCACAACGGCAAGCAAGTCGTCGCCCTTAGAAATTCTTGCTCCGTCAGCACTATCCACTAAGGTCAAGTCCGACTCAGCAAAGCCCTTCAACGTGGTCATGCCCATTTGGAAATTGGCAATCCAGTCATACCCTTCGCCTTCGCTCAGCAGAACAGTGGCATCGCTTTGGCCACCCAACCAAATTTGGTCAAGGCCGCTGCCGCTGTCGATGAAGTCTTTGTCGCCGTTACCGTAGATGATGTCGTCGTCAGCACCGCCTAAGATGGTATCGGCTTGGCTACCGCCCCAGATGAGGTCATTGCCAGCGCCGCCAACAAGGTAGTCATGGCCACCGTTGCCAGAGATTTTGTCATCTCCACCACTACCAATGAGGCTGTCATTAGCATCTGTACCGTAGAGGCAGAGGGGATGACTTGGTGCAACAACAACTTCAGCAGCTTGCTCTACGGCCCCAGCATCTACCGTGCCATCAATAATACGTGCAAAGCCTGAACCGCGCTGGTCGAATGGTGTTGCTTCTGTGATGTTTCCATCACCGTCTTGATCAGCAATATCAATGGAGACATTAACATTATCACCTGCGTTGATGGCTGGGCTGCCAGAGACAAGCGCATGGGTCAACGTCGCACCACCGTTATCTGCAAGGGGAGCAATAATGTCGTCTAGGGCTGTGGGATTAGTACCGTCGATAGTAGCCGTAATATTGCCAGCCGTATTCAAATTAACGAAGGCTTCAGCATTCGTCTTACTGTTATCTCCAAGAACGCTATTGCTACTGGAGACTGTCCCAGGGAACACCTGAATTTCATCGCCCAGCCCAGCCATATTACCGCTGACGATACTGTTTTTAATTTTCAGTTCACCACTATTGAATCCATCAGAGAGCGCGATGCCACCGCCATCACTATTAGCGGAATTACCTGAAATCGTACTGTTGAGAAGGCTAACGTCATAACCGGAACCGGAAGAACTACCGCGGATCTCAATCCCCCCCCCGTCTGAATTTCTCCCAACAGTGGAGTTAGCCGAAACAGTGCTGTTGATTAAAGTTGTATCATCATTAGCAAACAGGAATATTCCTCCCCCACCTGAACCGTCTTGACCAGCGGTAGAGTTGCCTGACACCGTACTGTCACTAAAAATGATAATGCCGTTGTCAGAGAAGTAGAGCCCGCCCCCTGCTGAGCCGTCACCAGCGGTGGAGTTATCAGAAATATCGCTGTTGCGCAGGATGATTTTCTCAGAGGAATTACCAGTGCTGTATATGCCGCCACCAACGGCAGAGTCTCCAGTTGTGGAATTATTTGAGACTTCGCTGCTGCTCAAATCCAGGTTATCTTCGATAGAGATACCGCCGCCATCTGCGTTGATCCCAGCAGTAGAATTATTTGATACCTTACTGTCAGCTATAACCGTTTTGCTATCAAACCTAGAGCTCCCGCGGCCAGCGTAGCGGAAAATGCCACCACCATCTGCACCATCCCCAGTTGTAGAGTTATCAGAAACAGTACTATTTTTCAGAATTAAATCACTACCTTCACTGAAGATACCGCCACCATCTGCAAAGGCTCCAGAAGTGGCATTGCCCACAACTGTGCTGTCATTCAGGGTCAGATCACCGCTACCTTCGCTGAAGATACCACCGCCTTCTGCTTCTTCTCCAGAAGTTGAATTACCGGAGACAGTGCTGTTATTCAGAACAACACCGCCAGTACTATAAAAGCTAGAAATACCGCCCCCTCGTGACCTCTCTCCAGTGGTAGAGTTACCTGAAACCGTACTGTTGTTTAGGGTAAGACTATTTCCTGAGCTAAATATGCCACCGCCATCTGCGAAATCTCCAATGGTGGAGTTACCCGACACGATGCTGTTAGTTAGAGTTAGACTCTCGTAATTAAAGATGCCACCACCGTCTTCTCGGCTCATCCCCCCGGTGATGGTCAGACCTTGGAAACTCACAGTTTTGTCAGACCCAAAATCGCCGTCACTAATCCTGAACACCCTAAAGTTACCGGCGGTACTATCTCGTGCCACAGTTATATCAGGCGTTCCATCACCATCTAGATCACCTTCAATCGTCAGATCATCAGCAACAGTTAACTCACCACTCGTTAGGCGAATGACCTGACCGCTAAGGCTGGAATCAAATCTAATAATATCTGCACCAAGCGTAGAATTCGCATCCAAAAGTGCCTGACGTAGAGACCCAGCACCACTATCATTCGTATTCGTAACGGTAAAGCTTGCCATAGAGCAATTACAAAGCTAGAGAGCACGGACCCGAAACCGAGAAGCTACACAAAGCTAATTAGCAAAATGTCCATTGAAAAGAGTGGCACTCAAGATCCGAATCAAGACTTAACTCTTGAGAAGAAGAATCAACGAGCAAGCCTATCTATATGACAACTAAAACCCAATTTCTAATCATGAGCAGTCGTCATTAGTCCCTTTAAAAAGCCAAATAAATGGAGCGACAATAATCACTAATACAATCAAAAGCTTTTCGCGAACTCACTCAAAACCATACAGATATCCTTAGCACAGCCCTAAAGCCGACAGCCGTCTACTTTAGACACCAACCAAATAAAAAGTTGAATAGAGAAAACCGGCCTAGCTTTCACTATTGCTGCTCTTCATATTGTCAGATACCTGCATAGCAAACCCGAGACCTTGTTATTCTCTACTCAGACAGCAATCCTAAAAATATTCCTCTACAAGCAATTTTTTAGGACCATCTATCTTCATTAAAGAGAGAAAAGATCGCCTAGTTTATCGAGTAAAGTTATGATCGTACAAGCTGCTTAAGTATATTTACCCTTGCGTCAGTAAGACTGTCAAGATAGATAGTTTATTTAACACAAGCAATACTTATTTATAAAGATATCCTAAACCATTCTTTTATAGGGATAGTTCCCAGGACAACAGTTCGGACAGTTTTAAATTAAGAGCCTGAAACCCTTGATTCCTCGTTGCTGAACACTGCCTCATAGAGGGCTGAAACCCTTATTCTGTCGTTGCCGATCAAAAACTGTCCGGAGTATTACCAGGAGGGCTTTGCAAGCAAGTGACAACTCAGCCAGTCAAAGCTTTGCAAGGAGCTACGCCGCTTGGAGTAATAATGTATCTCAACTCAAGATCCTAAAAGTTAGTCAACCTATGTCGCTCACTCACAAATAATTATATATACTTATCTATTTTTATTGTTGTAATACTATGTGATTGCACGGTCTTCTATGTAGAAGCTTCGATCCTATTGATTGCCTGCTAGTTAAGAGTCCGTTTAGTTCGTTATTTTAAATTTTAGGCTCACCATGTTTTATACCTATCCAGAAATATTTAATCAGCGGGGGAAGATGTACCACCAGGCTATGTTGAAATACCCATGGGCTCGGAAATCGGAATTTGATTATGCGATTCAATTCGCAAAATTAGAAGCCGGCCAAATCCTGTGTGATATTCCCTCTGGTGGATCCTACATCAGTACTTTTCTTAACCCTAAGGTTAAGTTGTTATCCATCGAGACGTCTGCTGAATTTATGCAATGTGCTCAGTCCCATCCAAATGAAACAGCTCTCATCTGTGAAGATCTAGGAAATATCTCCCTATTATCCAATACGATTGATCGAGTTATTAGCCTAGCAGGCTCCCATCATCTAGAAGACAAACATATTTTTTATAATGAGGTACATCGGATTCTTAAGCCGACTGGTGTTTTCTGCCTTGCTGATGTCAGAAAAGATTCGGAAGTGGATGGCTTCCTAAATACCTTCGTCAATCAAAATAGTTCAATGGGACACCAGGGAGACTTCTTGACAGAGGCGACAGCTGAGACACTCTCCTCTATTGGGTTTAAGATCACTCACGACGAATCAATCAAATTTTATTGGATATTTGAAAGCCTTCTCGAAATGATAGATTTTTGTCGGCTTTTATTCGGTATTGATCAAGCTAGTGAAAGCGACATCCTTAAAGGAATCCAAGAATATCTGGGATATGAAATCATTGAAGATAAATATTATCTAAACTGGGAGCTATATTTTTTCCAAGCAATCAAACCTCTAGTACAAAGCTCACTTTAGGTCTTATTGAGTTTGAGTTATAGAGATAACCTCAAATTCTTCAAGCCTAATTTTCAAAAATCTACAGATGAATAGAGATAAGACTATAAATGCTAACTCCCCTATCGGCAGCTCAAGGCATTCTATGGCCAGCATTGCCTAATCCCCGAAATGCCCTATTACTATCTATTCTATACCAGCTAGAACATAGCCAATGGTCCTCGTTGGATACTCTTGAAAGCCAACAGATGCTCCAGTTAACAGCTTTGTTAGCCCATGCTTACCAGACAGTTCCCTTTTATAGAGAACGATTGGAGTTCTTAGCGAAAGGACAAAGCCGTTTACTCAATTACGACGAGTTGCGTCAGATCCCGATTCTTAGTCGTCAAGCATTGCAGGAGCATGCCCAGGAACTGCACAGTACCAATATTCCCCAAGATCACCTTCCCACGACCCAAAATACCACTTCAGGTTCAACCGGAAAGCCTGTTACCTTTCAAACAACCCAGATTAACAGCTTATTCTATCGAGCACTCAATTTGCGCAGCCATCTCTGGCATCAGCATAATCTAACCGCTAAAGTTGCAGCGATTAAAGTTCCACGAGCGCGTTGGGAAGCATCCGGGAAGTCTACGACTGAGACAAATCAAAAAGTAGCTATCCACTGGGCAGATTGCTTTCCCAGTGGAATTGCTATTGAATTTGATAGCGGTAAAACGATCACAGAGCAACTGGCTTGGTTACAGCAAAAAAATCCTGATCACTTACTGACCTATCCTTCAAACCTGAAAGCTCTAGCAAAACAGGCTTTAGCGGATAGTATTACTCTACCTAATCTCAGAAGCATTAGTACTTTTGGTGAAGTCCTCACTCCAGAGGTTCGTCAAATTTGTCAAGAGGTTTGGGGATTAACGATTGTTGATATATATAGCTGCCAGGAGATGGGAGTCTTAGCACTCCAATGTCCCGACAATGAGCACTACCACATTCAATCCGAGAGCGTCATCGTTGAAATTTTAGACGACCACGATCTTCCCTGTCAGCCCGGTCAGATCGGGCGAGTAGTGCTAACAGACTTGCACAACTATGCGATGCCCCTCATTCGATATGAGATTGGGGACTATGCAGAGGTTGGTGATGCTTGCGCTTGTCAACGAAAATTGCCTGTATTAAAGCAAGTGCTGGGGCGAACGCGCAATATGCTAGTGCTACCTTCAGGTGAAAAGCTCTGGCCTTCTTTTATCTTAAGTAACTGGGCTAAAATTGCCCCCATTAGGCAGCTACAGGTTATTCAGCATACTCGTGCAAAAATTGAGGTCAAGATGGTGTTAAAGCAATCGATGGAACCTGAAGTAGAAGCACGATTGCGCAAAGCAATTACCCAGGATTTAGATAGGAATTTCAAATTTTCATTAACCTACGTTGATGAAATTTTGCGTTCTAAAAGTGGCAAGTACGAAGACTTTGTTTCAAATATTGTGACCTGAGCAAAGCATCTATCCCTTTGTAGCAACGGCCTCACTTGTTAGGATGCTTGCGACCCGCATCATCACCCGCAATCTCTAGATCTGTCCGTTTAATGGTTCCAGCTTGTCTCATTTGAGAATGAATCAGCCATGCCCCTTATCCCCCAAGGCGGCATTATCGACCTCGACCAAAACGAGCCACCAGACCTCGTCATCGAAATCTCCAAAACCAGCCTTTCCGACGACCTCGGCCAAAAACGCCTCCTCTACGAAGACCTCAACATCCCCGAATACTGGGTCATCGACGTCCAAAACGCCCGCATCGTCGCCTTCGCCATCACCCACCACAACGGCCAAAACGGCAGCCAACGCATCGCTCAATCCCAAGTCCTCCCCGGCCTCAGCATCGACACCCTCCAAGAAGCCCTCCGCCTCAGCCGCAGCCAAGACCAATCCCAAGTCGGGCAGTGGCTGTTACAACAGTTTAGACTTGTCAGCTAACTGAGACCGTTATTCCAAATCAACGGCATCTGCAATCAAAGCCTGGCTCCATTCCAAATCCTCAGCCGAAAGCTTCGGCGGTGGCGCGGCCTCCCCATAATCCACCGCCAAATCCAACCCCGCCTCCTCATACACCCGATGCACCAACGCCTGTAAATCCACCACCGGCTCCACATCCCCAGCCCGCAACGGCAACAAAAACCGAGGAATCTCCTCCTGCAACCCAAACGCATATAAATCAGCCCCAGGCCGCTGCTTCGCCCGACTCACCACAATCCGATAATCCCGCTCCGGAGCCCCAGCCCCCACCGTCGGCATCGCCCGCCCCCCTCGCAACAAATCAATCTCCACAAAATTCGCCTGACTGCCCAACACCTTCAGCCGCTTCTCCTCATAGGCCGCTCGCCCTGCCCCCGCCTGCTTATTCTTCGGCGACAACAGCTCAATCGCCGTCACCACCAACCCCGTCGCTACCTCCCGCACCTCCAAATAACCCTCCCGCACCTCTTCAGGCATCGGAATCGAAACCTTATAGGGCTGAGGCAAGGTTGGCGCAGTCGCCACCCCAGCAGGATGCTGGGGCACCGCACTTCCCCGCGCCACCGTCACATCCGGAATCCCCACCATCAGCGACTCCCCATCCACCATTTCGTAACCCCGATGCTCGATCGCCACACGATACTTAGGCCGCAGCTCCGCCACCAAAGACCCAGCCAGCAACGTAATCAGCCAATGGTGAACCTCCGGCCACAGCGCCTTGCTCTCTAAATAGGGATTCATGCCAGGAAACGGCGAGGGCATGGCAAGGGGCTCCGCTCACAAAAACGAGACACAGCCTTAGTTTAGCTTGCATCTCCTATCTGCCCGTAAAGCGTCGTACAAACTCAAACCCGAGCCATTCCAGTCAGGCTAAACTTTAACCAGGCAAATGCGCCGAGGAGAATCCCCATGGCTGAATCCGTCACCCTCGAAATCCCAGAATCCATCGCCCAGCAAGCCCGACAACTCGCCAGCCAAACCCAGCAGCGCTTCGAAGACATCCTCCTCGAATGGCTCACCCACAGCTTCACCGAACTCCCCATCGAAACCCTGCCCGACAGCCAAGTCCTAGCCATTTGCGACCTACAGCTCGACGAGCCCCAACAACAAAACCTCAGCCACCTCCTAGAACGCCAAAGCGAAGGCCAAATCACCAACACCGAAACCCAAGAGCTGGACTTCCTTATGAAGCTCTACCGTTCCGGCATGGTGCGCAAAGCCAAAGCCTTACAGGTTGCCGTTGAACGCGAGTTGGTATTTTCTACCTAGCAAGCAGCAATTCAAGATGGCGTTTGGACTCGGCTAGCCACATCCTCACCCAAACGCACAAAATGCTTCGCATTGAGCGTCAACAGCACCTCTACATCAGCCTTCACCGCAGCCCGAGCAATCAACGCATCAAAAATACCGCCACCCGGTAAATTGAGCTGCGCCATTTGAGCGATCGCCACTTGATAATCACCCTCATCCAAAACCACCTTGTCAAAATCCTTCAGGTTCTCCGCAATCAATTGTTGAGCCTGCTCAGGACGAACCTTCGGACGGTAAGGCAAACGAGTCAGCACCGAATACAGCTCTGCCAACGTGTGCGTCGAAACCAAACCGTCAACTTCCCCACGCTGAGCTTGCAAAAGCCACGGTAAACACAACTCATGGACCTGGTGGCTAACAACCAACGCCGAAACCAGGACAGACGTATCAAATAAAACCTTCACAGCCCCATCTGCTCTTGAATACGTTCCTCACGCAAATCGGAGATGAACTGGTTCACATCCAAATTCTCAGATAACTCCCCACCGACAACCAAAGCACCATCTTTATAAATCAAGGCTGGAGCACGATCATCCTCAACAGAAGCCGATTCATCAAAGCTCTCAACAAGCTGAGCCAACCGATGAGCAATGCCAACCTGTCCAGCACTGACCAAACGCAGTAACTTCAGCAAAGCACTCACCAAAGAATCGGGTGCCTGCAACACCTCCTGAATTAACTGTTCTCGGGGAGTCATGATCATGCCTCACGTACTAGCCCTAGCATAACGAATTGAGACATCATCAACTTCTCCATCGCCTCCAGCAAAAATAATCACGACTCTGCCATAGTGGTAAAGCCTAGAGGCTAAGCGCTGTCTAAGCCCTAGCGCCCATCCCAACCTCTGCTATCAACACTGCTCCATCGCTAATGTTGCTGCCTCTCCCTGGCCAAAAGCTCATCGCCTTTCTCCTGGCCCTAAGTCTCTGGCTCCAGCCCAGCCTCGCCTACGCCGCCGTCCTCACCAGCCCAGAGACCGGTCAGAGCAGCAGCATCACCCCAGAGCAATGCCAAGCCATCAGCGAAGCCGAACTGCGCCCCGAACTCACCCGCACCATCCAGGGCTTCTTCGACAACGAAACCCACTTTGATTTCCAGGCCCAAGTCAATCGCCAATGGCAACTCCTCAACCTCGACAGCAAGATTGACAACGCCGCTAGCCAAGCCGTCGCCACCCTCCAAGGCGACACCAAACTCCTCGACAAATTCGCCAGCAGTTGGAGCCCCAGCAAAGCAGAGGAACTGGGCGATCGCATCACCACCGCCACCTTCAACGACCCCACCCTCCAAACCGCCCTGCAAAAACTCGCCGACAACGTCAGCCAACAGCTCGCCGATGAAATCGAACTCGCCACCGTTCAATCCGCCTCCTACGGCATGAGCTGCCTGCAAACCTTTATCAGCGGCCAATATTCCCAAACCTTCCTCGACCGCTTCGACCAACGCACCGACGCCACCGCCGAAGCCAGCGCCGCCGACATCATCACCAGCTTCTCCCCCGAAAGCCGCAAATACATCAGCTCCTACGGCCTGGCAGCAGGCGGCGTTACCAGTATTGCGATCGCCCAAATCACCCGCCGCGTCACCCGAGGCATGGCCAAACGCGTCTTCTCCCAACTTAGCGGCAGAGTCCTCGGTCGCCTCGGCACCACTGCCCTGCCCCTCGTCGGCGAAATCCTCGGCGGCGCCCTCATCGTCTCCGACCTGGCCCAAAGCTTCTCCGGTTCCTTCAGCGAAATCGAAAGCCAACTGCAATCCCCCATCGTCAAGCAAACCCTCCGCAACGCCATTAGCAACAGCATCGAACAGGACATCGGCGGCGAATCCCCCCAAATCGCCCGCGAAATCGCCACCGACCTCTACGCCAACTGGCTCGACTTCCAAAAGGACTACCGCGAAACCCTCACCCTCGCCGAAGACCTTCCCGAATTCCAAGCCCTACTTGGTGACACAACTGACCTAGCCAGCATCACCGCCCTCGTCGGCATCGCCCTCGACAACATGGGCCGCCGCAACCTCATCGCCGCCATCCAAGACGGCAGCTTTGCCCAGGCTCTCACCCTACCCCCCAGCAGCCGCGACATCATCAAAACCACCGGCAGCATCCCCGAAGCCGTCGCCTGGAGCGAGCTAGCCGGAAACCAGATTAATCAAGTCGTCGAGCTAGAGCTGTATAAGCATCTATCCCGCGATGGATTGGATCGTTCACTACTGCTAGACATCCTCAGCCTGGATGATGCCACTGCGATCGCCAAACTATCCCTGCTCAACAACAGCGACATTCGCAGACTGCTCACCATCGCCACCCCCAACCTCATCCAACTCACCACCCACGTCACCGCCCAAGATCTCCAACGCCTCTCCGGCTACATCACCGACCTCCAACAAAGTGACGCCAACGACCTGATCAAATACCTCCTCGACAACGGCTCCGCCACCATCAAAAACGCCGAAGCTATGACCCACATCGTCCAAAGCCAAGACATCAACGCTGCGATACAGTTTTGGCAGCAACCGTCGAGTGTTGTGGACTTGTTGAAGAGTGCTATGCCAGTTGCTGTAGGGGCGATCGCCTGGCAACTCGTCCTGACCAAATATGGTGGGTTGTCCATTGGATTACTGGGCGCAGGGATTGTAGGGGGCTTGTTGCTGTTGTTGGCGATCGGTCTCTGGTTCTACCGCCAAATCCTCACCATCCGCCAGAAGCTTGCTCAACTCAGAGCAAGCAAAAACACCATCGAGCCTAAAGACTGAGATGAAGCTTAGACCATCAGCTAGCCGGAATCGAAATCCACCCCTCCCAGCCTCCCCTTGGAAAATGGGAGGAGCAGTTGATCTGTTGGCGTCAAGCATTTGGTAAAGACCCAATCCGCTCCCGCATAGTCCTTTAAATTTGAACGTTCCTCAGTTGGTCAAACGCCAAGTAATCTTTAGGTGAAGCAACCCAAACATTAGCGAGGGTGACCCGTCAGGGACGGCCTTCCGTCCCTACGGCTGGGGTGTGGGGAGAGTTCCCCACGGATTTGCGGCTCGGACAAGCCAAGCTCAAACCCAAACCAACAAGAGACAAGACATCCTCTCCCCTAGCCCCTCTCCTAAAGGAGCGGGGAACCAAGCCAAGCACTCAACAGCCAAGGCACCGCTCACTATGCTCATCAGCCTCGACCACTCCCCCGACCCCAACCTAGAAATCGGCGAACTCCTCACCGTCGTCATCATCCGCGCCGCCAACGTCGTCAACGACATCCGCGAAAACCTCAAAAACCTCACCGGCGGACGCATGGTCCACTACGAACAACTCATCAGCACCGCCCTCGACGACGCCCTCAAAGAACTCGAACAAAAAGCCAAAACCAAAGGCTACGACGGCGTCATCGGCGTCAAAATCGCCAACCCATCAGTTGTCGAAGGCGGCGTCGAAATCATCGTCTACGGCAACGGCTTCAAGCGCAATCGGCCCAGCCCAAACTCATCCACCTAACGTGAACTCACACGCTGCATGCATTTGAAAATTCCGACAGAGCCACATTTGTTTGCTCCCCATTAGACCACATAGGAATATTTCCCGACGTCAGCACATCTTCTTCCACCAAGAATTCTGCCACTTGATTACGCAAACGATCAGGACCATGGGCGCTAAGGGCAAACGATTTGAGGATGTCTAAAAGCTCAGGAGATCGCACCTCTTTAATCAACTCCACTGCCATCTGCCGCCCAAACAAATCCCCTCGCGTGAGCATCGTTTCGAGCCAGGTCGTCAAGCCTGGATAGTCTGCGCAAAGCCGATGAAATGCTTTAGGCAAAAAGCGGGGGTCATCACTATTTTTGCTCAGAGACGACAGGATCTCCAGAAGGCCCGTTTGCAGCGGTGGAGACATCCAATCGTGACCTTCAAACTCCCATGGCCCATTGCGTTGGCCCAGCGGTAGAAGCAAGTCATCCAAATTTGCCTGGGCCAGCTTTAGATCTGGCGATCGCTTCAGCGCTTCTCTCCAGAGTTGTTTCGCCACTGTGAGATTCCCCATTCTCGCCTGGGCCACGGCGACCCAATGGAAAACCACACCTCCCAATAAATCAGAGGAAGCTTCTCCCGCAGCCTCAGCCTGCTGCCAAATCTCCAAAACGCCCGCCGTATCGCCCAAATAAGTCAAGCCTTCAATCTTCTTGGTGTAAGGGTCCCAAGCATCAGCCTGGCTGGCTTTAAGCTGCTCACCAAACGGTTGGGCCTGCTCCGGCTGGCCCTGTAGAAAGCAATAGCGGATGAGATTGGCGAGGGCATGAACATTCTCGGGCTCGAAGCTAAGGACTTTTTCGGCCTGGACGATTGCCTCCTCCACATCCCCAGTTGTCAGGGCAATTAAGCTGAGGTTGTTGTAAGCGGGCATAAAGTCAGGCTTTTGGGCAATGACCCTGAGTTCTGCAGCCTTGCATTTCTCATACTCCCCCCAGCCCAGATACAACTGCCCCCACTCATGGTTAATCAGGAGTTCAATGGCCTCCTCCCGAGGCAGGCCCTCAACCTCAGCCACCAGTTCATCCAGGCCTTCTTCAATCTTCCCCATCACTGCCAGAATCCCTTCAGTCATTGGGTGTTCGTCATCCTGGGCCAGGGCTCGCTGGCTCAAATGCCAGGCCAAGACGGGATGGATTTTCTGCAATGCCATGCTGGCCATAATGTAGAGGCCATCGCCATGGTTGGGATCTAGCTCCAGCAGCTGCGCAGCTGCTTTGCCGCAGGTGAGCCCTTCCTGAAGCTCTGCGGCGATCGTCATCTGAAGCTCTAGCAGCTCGGCTTGGCCGGGATAACGCTGGGTCAATTCTTGGAGATAATCGAGAACAGCTTGATCTTCCGCTCGGCTCAGCAGTCGCTTAACTTTATTGATCTCTTGCTCAAAGTTTTGCTTAGTGCCAAAACCACCACCAGAGCGGCTTTGACCAGAAGAAGACTTGGATGCTCGCTTTTTCCCTTTCTTCTTAGCCATGCTGACAAGCTCTCCGTTCTGGAATTAACCTCTACTTAGCTTGGTTTCGGCACCGGAGCGATGCAACGCAGTTGGCATATTTGTTCACAATCTCCACCTCAGAAGTCGGACAAGCCAATCCCATGAAAGTTGTTGTAAAAGGCAAATTAGGGAGGTCCCAGAAATAAAGCATCCCAACCTTGGTCTGATAGCGATTGGAATTCCTCGCCGAAACGCCTGGGGATCAATCCTCAGGCTAAGAGCGAAAGCCCACTAAAGTGGGCTGAAATCCAAGCGCCTAGGGATTTTCAGTCCGTTTTAACGGACTTGAGCTTTGAGCTGTGAACTTTAGCTCACAGCAGCCAAGCGAAGCCAAACTGGCAAGAGTTGAATGCAGCTCTGTTGGAACGGTTTGACTGCGGATGCTTTATTCCTTGGAAGTCCCTTAAGCGGGTGAAGCCTCGATGACCTGAGGCTGCTCCAATGCACTACGAGGCAAAGCCCGCAGCACCTCCTCCGAAGTCGTCTTGCCTTGGCAAACTTTCATCAGTGCCGATTCCCTGAACGAGTAAAAGCCAATTTTCAAGAGGTGATCCTGCAAGGCTTCTTGATCTCCCTTATAGATCAAGCGCCGCACCGCATCATCCACATCCAGCAGTTCCACGATCGCCTCCCGTCCCAAATACCCTGAATAAAAACAGCGGTGGCATCCCCGCCCCTTACGCCACTGGCTTAGATTGGCATCCTTGGGGGATAAATGGAGCGATCGCAATTCCCGCTCTGTCGGCATATAAGGCGTTGCACAATGGGGGCAAACCCGCCGCACCAGCCGCTGCCCCACAATCCCCAACAGCGCATCACTCAGCAAGCCCGGATCTGGCCCCACATCCTTCAACCGAGGAATCGTACTCACCGCATCATTCGTATGCAAAGTTGTCAGTACAAGATGTCCTGTTAGAGCCGCCCGCACCGCCGTCTCTGCCGTCGCCTCATCGCGAATCTCCCCCACCATAATCACATCGGGGTCTTGGCGCAGAATTGCTCGTAGGCCAGCCGAGAAGGTCATGCCGGCTTTTTCTTGGACCTGGGTTTGGGTGATGCGAGGTAGAACGTATTCGACAGGATCTTCTACGGTGACGACGTTGACCGATTCCTGGGCGATCGCCTGCAAGCTCGTATACAGCGTACTCGTCTTCCCCGACCCCGTTGGCCCCGTCAGCACCACCATGCCCTGGGGCTGAGACAGCCAACCTTGAAAAATTTCCAGAGGCTCTGGCTCAAAGCCTAAATCTTCTAAAGACTCAAACGGATTTTGTTGGGGCAGCAACCGAATCACCGCCTTCTCACCGCCCATACAGGGCAAAGTACTCACCCGCATATCCAGCCCCACCGGAGCCTCAGTTTGGCTACTGTACTGCTGACCAATGCGACCATCCTGGGGCCGCCGACTCTCGGAAATATCCATTTCTGCCATCACCTTCAGCGCCGCAATCACGCGGCGATTCAGCTCTCGCGGCAGTGTTGTAATGTCCCGCAGAACCCCGTCAATGCGATAACGCACCCGCAGCCCATCCAGCCCCGGTTCCAAATGAATATCACTCGCCCGATTACGCAAAGCTCCGGAAATAATCGTATTCAGCCGCCCCATCTGGTCCGCAGCCTGGGCTAAATATAGCTCCGTAACCTCACCAATATCCTCCTGTTCCGTCTCTCCCGTAATGGGATTCACCAACGGTTCAGCACTAATACCACTGGGGTCTGCATTCTGGCTGTGAAACCAAGTGCGATAGCTCTTCTCATTGATTGGAATAATACGCAGTTCAGTCAGCAGGCTTGCGCGCAGCCCAGCCAGCACTGGCTCATCCAACGTCACTGGCGAGCCCACGTAATAGCAGTTTTGCCAAAGCAACAGGGGCAAGAGCGGCGGCAGTAGCTGAGGCTGCTGAAACTCCCGAAAGAAACGTTGACTCACCTCCCCATCCAGCAATGGCAAGCTCACGTCCCCCGCTTCATCCACGAGCAGCGACAATGCAGCTTGACAGGAGAGTTCACGACGGCGCAGTTGCTGCCAAACCGAGAGAGAGAGTTGCATAGGGAACAAAGGAAATATTGGCAGGCGGTAAAGCCGAGATTTGGTTGGCGGTGAAGCCGCATATAGATAGAGTGACCCAGTAGATTTAAGATTCCCAGGAAGTAAAACAGAGCATCGTCCAGAGGAAAATGCCGCGTTTTTGCGGAGGATTGGCAATGTGGGGAATAACGGGTAGGTTTTGTTTGAACCGTTTGGAAACTCTGTCTCACTGCGATAAAGCCAACGACCTCAAATCCAGGCAGCCTCAAAGCCAACAGCCTCAAATCCATGAGGGCCAGCCCTCCGCAGTTGTTTTCTGGCCCGCCAAAGGGGGCCGACTGCTTCCCCCTATAGATTCCCCCCTCCCAACCTAGCGGTCCATAGATTCTGGGATGGTGCGTATTGGGGGTGCCTAGCATTTCTCTGGGCTGGTTTGATCTGTGGGGCTATCGCTACGCGGATCGAAGTGCTGGGGTTTACCTTAATGGGTGTGAAGTTAACCCCTTCCTTTGGACAGCAAAACGCCGGCGATGCCACTGGCTTTCAGGTGCAGGCCAATGCCGAGAGCGAGGGGGCTCAGGCTGGCCAAGATATTCAATCAGATGACTCAAACGAGGGGGACTGATGACTGTTTTTGGAGTTGTTATAGTCAGCCTCTGTCAGCGACTGAGCCCAATTAGGATGCGCTGGAACTATTGCTCCACAACTGAGGGATGTCTTTTTCGCCCCGGTGGGTGAGTTGGGTGCGGGCGAGTTTGAAGGCGAAGGGGATGTCGCGGCCTGCGCCGATGGCGTCGTAGAAGGCAATGGCAAATTCAATCGCGCCTTTGTCGGAGATGGGGCGGTTCATGCCGATGACGTAGGGGATATGTTGGGCGATGGCGTCGGCCTGGTTGTGGGAGTGGCAGGCGTTGATTAGGACGCATTCGACTTGGTCGGCGAAGAGTTCGAAGACATCGGCGAGTTGTTCGCCACTGACGAGTTGGGGGTTGCCGGTTTCGTCTTCGAAGAGGAGTCCTTGAAGAGGTTGGTGTTCTGACTCGGGGGGGCGGCTGTCGTTGGAGGCGGTGCTGTCTTTGCCGTGGCCGGAGAAGTGGACGATGTGGGGGTTGATGTCGAGGAGGGCGCGGGTGAAGTCACGGGTGCGGATGGCACCTTTGTTTTCGAGTTTGAATTGGCTGCGGCGTTGGGCGCGGCGGAGGCTTTCGTCGAGTTCGCGCAGTTCTTGGTCGAGGCGGAGTCTGCCGGTTTGTTTGGGGTTGGAGGCGAGGAAAAGGATGGTGCGGGCGTCGGCGTTGGGTGTATGGGCATCTGCTGATGCGTTGGGGTTGAGGTTGATTGCTTTAGCTTGGTTGACTTTGCCACCGCTGATGTTGTTTTGAAAGTTGGTGCCGCCGCTGTTGGTTTGGTTGAAGGTTTTGCTCAGGTCGCGGTGATCATCGCTAGATTGGTTGATGCTGATGTTGATGTCGGAAAACCCTGCATCATTCTCCAAGCCCCAGTGATCGCGCTGCAATTCTGGCTCAATGATGACGTCACTGATTAAGCGCTGGACGCTGACCATGTCGTAGCTTTTCTCGCATTCCACTTCGTAGCGTTGGTTCGTGAGGCGACGTTCTAGGTCGCTGAGACGGTAGGTGTAGGGGTGCTCGGAACCGTCGCACTGTTCGCAGTTGCAGGGAATAAATTCTTGGTAGTCCAGGTTGGGATAGGTGTCGTGGATTTGTCGCAGTTCGTAGCGGATGTAGTAGAGCAGTTGCTTACGCTGATGGCCTGAAACGTGAATGGTGATTTCGCGTCTGTCGTAGGTTTCGACGACCTGGGCGCGGGCGTCGCCATCGCGTAGGATAACGCCCGTTTTCCAGACGAGGCCAATTTTTTCTGCCTGTTCCTCTGGCGATTCTGGGCGAGGGCTGTCTTCAATGTAGCGATGCATTTCGACGACGAGCCGGGGAATGATGCCCTTGGGCATAAAGCCGTATTCGTAGCGCAGGATCAGGTTTTGCTGGTAGTCCCATTCGTAGGTTGGACGCTGATGGGAGAGCAGGCTGGGGACGATGTAGGTGTCGGGGCGGTCTTTGAGGGGGTAGCAGATGCTGAATTTTCGCATCTGCATCAGGCTAAGCAGTTCTTCCCGCAACTCTGCGTATTCGCTGTCGCTCCAGATGTCTTCGAGATCATCTTGGCTGAAGCGACCCATGTCGTTTTTGACTTTGGGGTAGTCGGTGACTTGATAGACGGCGTTGGTGACCCAGGCGGGTTTGAGGATGACGTATTGTTTGAGGCCGGGTTCTTTTTGGAAGTGGAGGCAGATGCCAAGTTCATGGAGTTGAGCGCTGATCTGAAGAGCTTCGATTTTGTCGGGGACGCCGTTGGTGTTGCAGAGGGTGAGGTATTCGGCGAGGTCGATGTAGTTGCGATCGTAGTTTTCGAGGACGTTGCGAATTCTCACCCATCTGGGGGGCCAGGGCTGTTGAACTTCGGGGAGTTGGACCATTTGGGTTTTGATCATGGTCTCTAGTTCGTCGAGGCCCCGATTTTCGGCGAAATTGACGCAGATGGTTTGGTTGATCAGGCTTTTGAATTCGGCTCGCAGTTGACCTTCGTTAATTTCGCACTGGCGGTTTTGTTTCTCGTTTTTGACGATGAAGACGGGGCTGTTGTCACTGAGTAGGCGGACAACGTTAAGCCAGTAGTAGAAGTTGGGGTTTTCGCGGCGGTTATCGACGACGAGGGCATAGAGGGAGCGTTTGGTGAGGAAGAATTGGTGGGTTGCATGGTAGACTTCCTGACCGCCGAAGTCCCAGACGTTGACGCGGAAAGGGGTGCCGTCAGCTTGGTCGAATTGCCACTGAATGATGTCGATGCCTTCGGTGGATTTTTCGGGATTGTCGCTGTCGATCAGTTTAAGTTTGTAGTCTCGGTCTTGGAGCTTCTTAGCCAAGGTGGTTTTACCGGTTTCTCCCTCACCGACGATCAGGAGTTTGGCTTCGTAGAGAGGTTTGGCTTCGGGGTCTTGGGTTTGGAAATAGAAATTAATAATAGCTTGCAAAGAATCAGGGTCAGTTGAGCTTAAGAGTGCCTCGGGAATCGGTAATGGATTACCGCTCAGTCCTATTGAGGCAGGAGTTGACCAAGTTTTCCACCAGTTGGGAAGTTGGGAAATTCGGCAGGACATAAGGTAGAGAGACTGTAAACCTGAGAGCTGAGTAATGCTCTGGGGTAGCTCTGATATTTGAGTGTTTCTTATATCAAGGGAGGTCAAGTTCGTAAGCTGACTAATGCTGTCGGACAGTTTTGAGATTGCTGTTCCATCAAGGTCAAGTTCTTGCAGACTCGGGAGTTGAGTAACAATCTCAGGAAACACCGAGATTTGAGTTTGCATGAGGTTGAGGGATTGGAGACTCGATAGCTGAGTGACGCTATCGGGCAGCTCGGAAATCTTCGTTCCGCTGAGGTTGAAGGATTGGAGACTCGATAGCTGAGTGACGCTCTCGGGCAGCTCAGAAATCTGCGTACTGTTGAGGTTGAGGGATTGGAGACTCGATAGCTGAGTAACGCTCTCGGGCAGCTCGGAAATCTTCGTTCCGCTGAGGTAGAGGGATTGGAGGAGACTCGTTAGCTGAATGATGCTCTCGGGCAGCTCTGATATCTTCGTTCCGCTGAGGTTGAGGGATTGGAGACTCGATAGCTGAGTGACGCTCTCGGGCAGCTCGGAAATCTTCGTTCCGCTGAGGTCGAGGGATTGGAGACTCGTCAGCTGAGTGATGCTCTCGGGCAGCTCTGATATCTTCGTTCCGCTGAGGTCGAGGGATTGGAGACTCGTTAGCTGAGTGATGCTCTCGGGCAGCTCTGATATCTTCGTTCCGCTGAGGTTGAGGGATTGGAGACTCGTTAGCTGAGTGATGCTCTCCGGTAACTCCGAGATTTGAGTTGAATCGAGGTTGAGAGCTTGTAGATTGCTCAGCTGCGTGATGCTCTCCGGTAACTTCGATATCTGAGTTGAACCGAGGTTGAGAACTTGTAGATTGCTCAGCTGCGTGATGCTCTCCGGTAACTCCGATATCTGAGTTGAACCAAGGTAGAGGACTTGTAGATTGCTCAGCTGCGTGATGCTCTCCGGTAACTCCGAGATTTGAGTTGAAGAGAGGTCGAGAACTTGTAGATTGCTCAGCTGCGTGATGCTCCCCGGTAACTCCGATATCTGAGTTGAAGAGAGGTCGAGAACTTGTAGATTGCTCAGCTGCGTGATGCTCCCCGGTAACTCCGAGATTTGAGTTGAATCGAGGTTGAGAACTTGTAGATTGCTCAGCTGCGTGATGCTCTCCGGTAACTTCGATATCTGAGTTGAATCGAGGTTGAGAACTTGTAGATTGCTCAGCTGCGTGATGCTCTCCGGTAACTCCGATATCTGAATTGAATCGAGGTTGAGAACTTGTAGATTGCTCAGCTGCGTGATGCTCTCCGGTAACTCCGATATCTGAATTGAATCGAGGTTGAGAGCTTGTAGATTGCTCAGCTGCGTGATGCTCTCCGGTAACTTCGATATCTGAGTTGAACCGAGGTTGAGGACTTGTAGATTGCTCAGCTGCGTGATGCTCTCCAGTAACTCCGATATCTGAGTTGAATCGAGGTAGAGGACTTGTAGATTTCTCAGCTGCGTGATGCTCTCCGGTAACTCCGATATCTGAGTTGAACCGAGGTTGAGGACTTGTAGATTGCTCAGCTGTGTGATGCTCTCCGGTAACTCCGATATCTGAGTTGAATCGAGGTTGAGGACTTGTAGATTGCTCAGCTGTGTGATGCTCTCCGGTAACTCCGATATCTGAGATGAACCGAGGTTGAGGACTTGTAGATTGCTCAGCTGTGTGATGCTCTCCGGTAACTCCGATATCTGGGTTCCTCTGAGGTCAAGAACTCGTAGATTGCTCAGCTGCGCGATGCTTTCCGGCACCTCGGATAACTGAGTTTTGCTGAAATCTGCCTGCAGCGACCTCAGAGTTTCGATGATAGGGGGCAACAAAGAGAATAGGAAATCAAATACAAGCTCGGTAATTTGCTCTTCAGGGGTCTTCTGTTTCTTTCTCCCTAAGATCAGTACCTCAAGCTGAGTTAGGTTAACAATCTCAGTAGGCAGCTCTACCAAATCCATCTCAGATAGATCCAGCTCCGTCCACCCCTCAGCCGCAGCCTGCTCAATCAGCCGCAGCGCCTGCTCCCGCCCCGTGTCTACCTGCTCCCCCACAACCGCCACTCCCGCCAAGCTCAGTCAAAACCGTCACCCTCATCCTAGCGATATTCCCAGGAAGAATGACCTACTCTCTGAGCCAAATGCGGAAACGTCACATGAACCAGAGCCCAGAGAGAGTTTGGTCCAGATGGGATATCCATACCCGGTTTCAAAAAACGAAACCTGCCATCTCATCAGTATTTCTCCACATACATTGAAGCTACCATTGAATTGGAATTGGCCATGACTTCTCCATCTGCTCCTCGCTGGTTTGCCCTTGCCCTCGGCCTCAGCCTCCTCCCCGCCTTCTCCTCACCCAGCCAGGCCCTCAGCCCCGTGAAAGCTGATGCACAAATCGCTCAAGGCTGGGGCATCGTCAGCGACAGCGAAGAGAACACCACAGCGGCAGAAAGCGTGGAACCCCAAAATCCTGCCAACAAGCCAACCGACGTCCTCGAAGTCGAAATCGCAGAACAACGCCTCGCCATCGCCAACCACCGCCGCTACGCCAACGTCATCCAAAAAACCGCATCCATGGTCAGCAACAGCGCTGCCCAACGCCTCGCCGACAACTTCGGCCTCGACATCCTCAACGTCACCTGGGAAGACACCGGCCGCTACAAAAACTCCTCCGTCGGCCCCAACATCAGCGACATGACCATCCAAGTCCAACAGCGCAACCCCGAAACAGGGCAATACAACCTCAGCCTCATGCCCGTCATTCGCAAACCCAACTTCTCCGACGAAACCGCCGACATTGACCTCGACAAATTCTTCGTCCTCGTCGGCAACGAAAAAGGCGACGACCTAGAGCGCGTCTCCCTCAAAGAACTCCTCGGCGACCTGCGCAGCTACCTCCACGAACCCGACTCCTGGAAAGGCCGCCGCAACTCCCTCCTCGCCCCCCGCGATAGCCACGTCCTCACCAGCGCCCAAGCCGCATTCCTGCCCATCCCCCAAGCAGGCGACGCCACCTTCAACCCCGTCCTCTTCAACTACCAGTCCTACCAAGAAAACCCCGCCGTGCTCACCATCATGGCCACCCGTGAAGGCACCAGCATGACCATCATCGACAACACCCGCGATGGCTTTGAAGCCGGGCAGAGCTGGGGACAACGCTTATTTTTCAATAAGGATGGAGAGCGGGCCAGCTTCACCGGCCAGCGCCTCAGCGACTACAACCGCTACGGCGATGGACGGGGCAACGGTGGCGAAGACCAGCCCGCCGCCACCGAAAAAGATGGCCTCAATATGGTCGTCATGATTCAAGTCCCCCTCAAACAAAAAGAGCAGCCTCGCCAACTCTGGGGTGGAGCCATGGAAAACGACATGCTGGCCATGCCATCGGCATCAGCTCCCATGGAAGAATCAGCCAAGCTTGAACGCAGCGACGTCGAAGCCGCCGTTATTGGCCATGGCGAAGTTGAAGGCCCCTTCACTGAGATTGATAACCTCGCCATTGAACGCGACCCCAACTTCCCCATCCGCGCCACCGTCCAGTTCTACAAAGCCACCAGCAACGGCGTCGTCTCCGAAGCCGACATGCGCGAAATCAACGACCAAATTGCCCAGGTCTACAGCGATGCCGACTACGTTGGTAGCCTCGTCACCGGCGGCAACACCAACCGCCCCACCGAATACGATGGCCCCAAAGATCAGCCCCCCGGCTGGTGGTCCGACTTCTGGAAACGCCACGAAGAAAACACCAGCCAGTCTCGCTGGGATGTCATGACCATGTGGCAACAACTGCTGGGCTAAGGCCAATTGGCCCACCTCCTGCAAGAAATGCGCAACTCTCCCAACCAGCCTTTCTTGCAGAAGATTTCAGCCTAGACAAGCCAGCAGGAATCTCGCTAGGATCGAGCTAGTATAAGCCTCATATCCATCGCTCCCCGTCTCTCCAGGCAGCAGCGCCCTTGCGAATGTCCCAAGCTCCCCTCACAGGCTCAACTCAAACCCCTGACTACGCCGTGCGGGAGAGCGCAAGGGCCAAACATGTCTCCCTGCGTGTATCAGCCCAAGGTCAGCTAGAAGTTATCGTCCCCAAAGGCTTCGACTGTAGCCACATCCCCAGCATCCTCGCCAAAAAGCAAAGCTGGATTGACCGGGTCCAGCGCAAAATGGCCCTGCGTCAATCCGAAGCCGATCCCACCCTAGTGAGTCCCTTCCCCGATAGCGTTGACCTGGCCGCCCTAGACCAAATCTGGCAGGTCAGCTATCGCCCCACTGCTGCCCAAGGCATCCGATACATTGTCCATCCCAATTGTCAGCTCGTACTCATCGGTGCCACTGACGACTGGGAACTGTGCCGCCTAGCCCTTAAGCAGTGGCTGGTTCAAACTGCCAAACAGCAGCTTTCTCCTTGGCTCGCCCGCATCAGCGATCAAGTCGGCCTCGACTATACCCGCGTCACCATTAGATCGCCCAAAACCCGCTGGGGCAGCTGTTCCAGTAAGCACAGCATCAGTCTCAACAGCAAACTGCTCTTTCTGCGCCCCGCGATCGTCCGCTACGTCCTCGTCCACGAGCTCTGCCACACCATCCACTTCAACCACTCTCCTGAATTCTGGAACCTTGTCAGCCGCCATGAGTCCCGCTATGAGACCCTCAAAGCAGAGCTAAAAAAAGGCCATTATCAAGTGCCCTATTGGATGGAATGAATTATAAGTTTCTGGTTACATCCGAGCTTAGAATCGTTCTTTTTTGCTCGTCGTAGTCTATTGCGAGATTTGGCTGAGAGCCTTTTGTAGTAGGTGATCCCCAGCTCAAAGATAGATTCCCAACTCAGCGATGTGAATAACAGAAAGACGCACAATTTCCAGAAAACTTTACTTTCTTTTTTCCTTTGTTCGAAAGTGTGAAACGAAGTATGTGCTTGATTGTCTTTTCTTAACATCCCTTGCCCAATTCCGTACAAGAAGAAATTAGACGACTACCATCCAGATATGGAGAGATCCCATCGGGGATCACGTCTCAATACTGGAGAAAAGCCCATGGGCCAATGTCCTTGCTGTGAAGATCAATTACTACGTCGCATTCGTAGCGGCGAAATTCATTGGTTCTGCCGCAGCTGTTGGCAAGAAATGCCCCTCGTTTCCCTAAGCTGCAAATTTGAAATTGCTGAACCCATCCAGCCTAATGTTTCTAATGCTCTAGTCTCTGCAAAACAGCTCGTTCATCACTCTAGCCTCGCCACAGCTAGTTAGGTCGATATAACAGCTCCTTCTATTCCAACCTAAACTCCAAAAGCCCTAGGTTTCACTTCACAGCTCCTAGGGCTTTTTGCCGGCCAAAATCTTGGGGCCTGAGGGGCAATGCTCAATTAGCGTGCAGCGATCGCAGTCCGGTCGCCGCGCCACACAAACCGCCCGCCCGTGATACACCAACCGAATCGACCAATTCTCCCAATCGGGCTGGGGCAACAGCTTCATCAAGTCTCGCTCAATCTGCACCGGATTATCCGACTTCGTCAGCTTCAGCAGATTTGTAATCCGCTTTACATGGGTATCCACCGTCACACCACCGTTAATTCCAAAGCCATGGGCCAGCACCACATTGGCCGTTTTGCGAGCAACACCGGCCAGGGAAACCAAATCCTCCATGGTCTGGGGCACCTCCCCGCCATAGACCTCGATTAAGCGCTGGCAGTTGAGACGAATGTTCTTGGCCTTATTTCGATAGAAGCCTGTGGACTTCACATATTTCTCCAGCTCCTCCAACTCTGCCCCCGCAAAAGCCTCCACATCGGGATAGCGCTCAAACAGAGCTGGCGTCACCTTGTTAACTCGCTCATCCGTACATTGAGCCGCCAGCATCGTGGCAATCATTAGCTGTAACGGGTTCTCAAAATCCAAGGAGCAAGGTGCTTCAGGATAGAGTCGCTTGAGTTCTTCCAGGATGGCTAAAGCGCGCAGTTGTTTTTGGGTGACCCGCCCTTTGCGAGGCTTTGCAGACGTTTTACCGCCTTTCTTGGCGATCGCTGACACCTTGTTTGAAGAAGATTGCTTTGACGCAGCCATAGATCTCACCCAAAGAAGCACTCAACAACAAGCTAGACACAAAAGAGGGGCGAACCACCGTCCACCCCTAAGCTTCAGCACTCAAACATTGTCCCAACGAAGCACAGTTCACTCAGCAACTATCAACCCAGAAACGACTACGACTGGGAAAAGAACTGCCTAACAAAATTGAGTTGGGTCGTATCCTTGATAATCAAGAACACCCCTAGGCCCAACAACAGCATCAATCCAGACTGCATCACCACATCTTGAAACTTCTGAGGCAAGGGCTTGCCGCGTATCGCTTCAAATAGCAAGAAGGCAAGCTGACCACCGTCTAGCGCAGGGAGAGGCAAGATATTGATGAAAGCCAAGTTAATGCTAATGAATGCAGCAAAGAAATACAGGTTGCCTGAATCAGACTTTGCAATATCGGCCCCAAACTCAACGATCTTTACAGGCCCCTTGAGCTGAGGTGCAACGTTGGTAAAGTCGGTCACCAGCTGACGAAAACCATCAACAATCTGGCGTCCCAAAAATTCAAACTGTCTAGCGCCCGCCCGAAATGGCTCAGCGAAGCTATTGGGGCGACGAAAGATGGGGCTACCGTTGGGTTCTAGCTGGACGCCAATCAGTCCATTTCCATCCGCCCCAGTCCTGGGCGTCACCGTGAGATCGACGATGTTTTCGCCACGCTCAACGGTCAAGGAAACCGGCTTCTCGGCGCTGGACTTAATAATGGCAATCAGCTCCTGCACGGAGCTCTCCGAAGCATCAAAAACCTTGGAGTCTGCCTTGAGCACCACATCACCAGCTTTAATCCCCGCCGCCGTTGCCGCTGAGCTGTTATCCACCACTTGGGGAATCAACACACCGGGCTTGAGATCGTACCCCTGGGGCAAACCTACAATGGTGGATTGCGCCACCAAAATGGCATAGGCAAACACCAGATTGGCAATGACGCCTGCACTGATCACGATCGCCCGGTCCAAAATAGGCCGGTTCTGCAACAGGTTGGGATCCGTGGGCTCAATGCCACTCTCCGGGTCATCCTCTGGAAAGCCCACATAGCCGCCTAGGGGAATCGCCCGCAGCGCATACTCCGTCATCGGTCCTTGGTAGCTCAGTAGCGCAGGACCAAAACCGATGGAGAACTTATTGGCATAGATCCCCTGGAGCCGAGCGGCGAGGAAATGGCCCAATTCATGGACGAAGATCAAAAGGGCTAGGACGCCGATGGCTGCCAGAACGGACATAGGTGTTGGGACTCGTTCGTTAAGTTATCTACACATTTTAGGCCCTGGGGTGGGAATGCGCAGACATAACCATTGGCGCGCCTCCCCAAATCCTCGCTATGGGGAGGAGCTGGCCAAGATCCACCAGTGCCAAGCTTGACACTTAAATCACTTCTTTGCCGCCCATATAAGGTTGCAGCACCTCAGGGATTTTCACAGAACCATTGGCCTGCTGATAGTTCTCCAGCACTGCTGCCATGGTGCGACCCACAGCCAGGCCAGAGCCGTTCAGGGTATGAACAAATTGAGTGCCTTTCTTACCAGGAACTTTGCAGCGGATGTTGCCGCGCCGCGCCTGGAAGTCGTTGCAGTTGGAGCAGCTGGAGATTTCGCGGTAGGTGTCCGCAGAAGGTAGCCAAACTTCCAGGTCATAGCACTTGGCAGCACCAAAGCCGAGATCACCAGTGCAGAGTTCAACTTTGCGGTAGGGCAGCTTCAGCGCTTCAAGAATTTCCTCGGCATTGCGCACTAGCTTTTCGTGTTCCTCTTCGGAGGTATCAGGGCTGACGACTTTGACCAGCTCAACCTTATTAAACTGGTGTAGACGAATCAGGCCCCTTGTATCCCGGCCATAGCTACCGGCTTCGCGACGGAAGCAAGGGGTGTGGGCACAGTGAGCAATGGGCAACTGATCAACGTCGATGATCTCATCGCGGTAGAGGTTGACCAGCGGAACTTCCGCAGTGGGCGTCAGCCAGAGGTCATCATCGGCGCATTTAAAGCCGTCTTCGGCAAATTTGGGCAACTGTCCTGTTGCTGTGAGGGAGTCGGAGTTCACCAAATAGGGGGGAATGACCTCGGTGTAGCCTGCGGCGATTTGGCGATCGAGCATAAAGCTGATCAGCGCTCGCTCCAAAGCAGCACCGGCTCCCAGCAAGGTGACAAAGCGGCTCTGGGCAATTTTTGTCGAACGCTCGAAGTTGAAGATACCGAGCTTTTCGCCCAGCTCCCAATGGGGCAGGAGCTTTTCACCCGTTGGCTTGTTCTCATCGCCCCAGCGACTGACTTCTACATTGTCTTCTTCGTTCTCGCCTTCCGGAGCACTATCGCCAGGCAAGTTAGGCAAACGCAGTAAAAGATCGTTGATTTGAACCTTGAGTTCTCGCTCGCGGGGTTCTAGCTCACCCAGCTTTTGCTTAACTTCATTGCCTTCTGTTTTTAAGGCTGCAACTTCTGGCCCCTTGGGATCACCGCCGCCTTTGATGGTTTGGCCGACGAGCTTGCCGATTTCATTACTGCGGGCCTGGAGCTGCGATCGCTCCGTCTCCAAATTTCGCTGTTGTCCGTCCAGGTCCAAAATAGGCTGGAGGTCATAGCTGCCACTGCGCAGGTTGAGCTTGGCCTGGACAGCAGCGGAATCTTTGCGAATTTGTTTGAGGTCAAGCACAGGTCAGATCTCGGATGGGGCCGATGGATTGGAAACTCCAGTAAACCAGCATACCCGCTCTGGCTGCGGCTTGGGGAAGAAATCGCTTCAATGGGAAAAGCTTATTCGAATACCAAAAAGCGTGGGTCGGCAACCCTTGCCAACCCACGCTTTTCAAATGACTTTCAGTGAAGCTCTGTCTAGAGAACCTGCTCAATCTCAGCAATTTCAGGAATCATTTGGCGCAGCTTACGCTCAATGCCCATCTTCAGGGTCATGGCAGAGCTGGGGCAAGAGCCGCAAGCGCCTTGGAGGCGGACTTTAACGATGGGGCCGTCGATTTCGACTAGCTCGACGTTGCCACCGTCGGCCATGAGGTAAGGGCGGAGTTCGTCGAGGACGGTTTCGACATTTTCGTTGGTTAGGGCGAGTGCTTCCATGGTTGTCTAGCTAAAACTAGCGGTGTAGTGCTTCTTCTTAATGGTACAGCGGTTTTCTGGAAGCGACCTGTGAGTAAGGACAGGCCTCTGCGAATCAAATGCTGCAAGCTTGAGGGTAATTGGGATTGGAGGACATCTCATTGCTCAGATACTCTTTTCCTAAAGCCATTGCCGTAAACAATGATTTCCACACCTCCTTCGACAACAGAGGGATTGGCTATTTTGACGCCTATCACACCGTCGTAACCTTTTGTCAGTGCTTTTTGCTCTAATTCACTCAAGGCATTATCAACGGATTGACTAATTAACTGTTCATAATGAGTCAGGCGACCTCCTGTCAGATTCTTAATATTTTCACGAATATCTTTAACAACGTTTGCTGCTCGAATCGTGACTACAGTAAGCAGTTCACCAATTTCCATTGATGAATCTGGGGCGTGATCAAGGCTAATCAACATTGTTTTCGTCAGAATCTTGTACTTCGGTATCTTGCGGAACACCAGCGAGCTTCGCTTGTTTGTACTTCACATCTAAGATGCTTCCATAAAGCTTAAAGCCAAGCCCTAAGGTTAATGACAGCGCAACGGCAATGGCCACAAAGGCTTCACCAAGAAAAGTACTACCGTATTTAACCCATGCTAATCTCCATGAAATTTCCCCCATGGCAATAGGCCAGAGGCTGAATGCAAGGCTTAAAGGACTTGTCTGCCTTTGCCAAAACTTCGTTGCGCGACTTATGTTGCCACTCTGAACAATATGTGTCATTACATCTGTATTTTTAATCGTGCTCTTACTGTCATCGAGTAAAAATCTGATCAAATCATTAGTTTCTGACTTATCTAACTGTTCTATGTAGCCTGAAAGCCTTTGGAGATCCTGCGCAGATACGACCTTTGCTAGAGGAATTAAGTTTGGACTAGATATGGCTAGGAGTTGTTGAATTTCCGAGTTTTGCAACAATGACATCTTGGAGATGGCATCAGCATCTTCTAAAGCTAGGAGGTCTACCAGTAAGCGATGTTCTAAACCTTCCAAAGATAAATGTTTGTAGATCTCTAGATCTACAACACGTTCAAGAAAATTGCCAGATATCTTTGACCAAGATACAGCCTCTTGAATACTGCCAGTGTATTGAATGATTGGTCGAGCAATGATGGGTAGGTTCAGAGCTTGAGCAAAGCTTCCATCCTGGATAGCATCAATCAGCTTACGGCGCCCCATATTATTTAGGGCAATACCGACCAAAGATGTCACCTTGGGCATATCTCCTTCTTCTGTTAGGAGCTGCTTGAACTCAGGTATCTCACTGGCTAGATTAAGGGTTTCGCGATAATCCTTCTGAAAATCCAACCATTCTGCGTAGAGTTCGTTTGAAATCTCTGATGCAATTTGAGAGGATTGTCCACCAATTTCATCTTGTAAAACATCTGAAATAGATTGACGCAGAGAATTTTTGACATTAGGAGACTTTAGCTGAGTCTCAATTTCTTCAAAGGACCCCGAAAAGCTCTGGGCAACGTCTGCTGCTAGTAAACCAACACCTACGATTTCGCCAACGAAAGGAATAGCCCCTGCTCCCAGCCTGCCCAGTAACCTTTTGCCTACTTGACCTATTACGCGTTCAGCAAATTTCTTGGTTACCTCTCTAGTGATTCTCCCAATAATGAAGGTGCCAATTCCAACAGCAGCTACATTGCGAGATAACAAGTATTTTTTACTCTCCGGAGTAAAGGATGCAGAGAAATCAACTGATCCCTGCTGTGCAGACTCTTCTGCTTTTTGATTAAAGAGATCCAGGAATGTGGTTGAGTATTGATCTCCAATAAATGTTTGCAAGCATTGCATTCCGTAAGACGAGGATTGCACTGTTGCCAGCTCTATCTCATCAGCCACCTGCCTACCAACATTGTTTGCGAGACGCTGCAATGAACGCTTTAGGTCAGGATTATCAAAGGTTTGAGATATCACTTGGGCTGCCAGCTGCTCTGCTTTTCCAGAGTTCCAGCTACTCATGAATTTATCTTGCCACTTCGTATCAACTCCGATCTCTGTAACAGCCGCTGATACAGAGTCATTAAGAATTTTGTCAATTTTGAGAAGCTTCCACTCTCGGCCAACTTTTGCGTCAAAGTTAAAGGAATTCTCAGCTTCAAAGAAATCCTGGATAGCTTGAGTTAGCTCGGGCCTCATTTGAGAAGGGCTAACTAATTTACACTTATCTGGCGTACTTGACATCAAGCCAGCGTCTGCGTAAGCCAAGCCATGAGGTAACAAGAAAAGCAAAACTGTAACAAGAACAATTATTTTTCTCAATGCAAACATGATATCGGATGAGGGTTGCAGTTTATGTCTTTTGAAAGTGAATTAGCCCTGGACAAGATTGAATCTTTGTCTAAGTTAATGGAATTTCTCGAGCTCTGATAAGAGGTCTGTTTTTTTATTTTTGTGACTTTTGTATCCATTCCACTTCTCTACTTATTAGCATCAAGATAGGGAGTTCACTCATGATCGATATCTATTGTACAAATATCTTTACCGGTAAGGACTAATCGGAAGGCTGCTGTTCTAGCCGACTGCACTGGTCTGGAAAGTAGGGGATGCTTGAATGAAAGCCTTGTCCAGCCAAGGGTTAGCAGCTTTTAAAGCAGAAGTCCCTGAAATCCTTACTAAGCATCGGATATTGCAAATCCTCCCCACGAAGCAGACCAGTACCCAGCCGACTCCCATTTAATATGTGGGTGTCTTTTCTCTCAAAATCAAAGTTTTGGGTTCATTAGGTGACGACTTCAAAGGTAAAGAATGCGATTCTGTCAGCTAGCTGAAGATAGATATTTTGAGTTAAAGACAACTTCTTATTGATCCATTTCTTCTGAAAATTAAACATGGACGAATTACAAGAGATGTTGGCCTCAATGTTTAGGGATTGGGGCTCAGGAATGTTTGCTGCTGAGAGGCGGGAGCTGGAAGCGAAGGCTAGGCGATACAGCTATCCAGAATGGGAAAGAGAACATTTGCTTGCAGTCTCTGTTAGTGGTGTCGCCGCAGGGTTAACAGGGGGCTGGTGGTCTGTCGCTGCTGTTGGTGCTGACTTGCTTTGGTGTAGACAAGTAGCTCCCCAGGCATGCTTGGGAGTTGGCTACATCTTAGATCGAGAGGTTGACTTTCTCTCTGATATGAACCATATACTTGCCATCTGGGCTGACGTAGCTTCCGCGACAAACTCCCCACCTGAAGGAAAAGTTTATGATGAAGACAGCGGGAAAACTTATAGGAAATTGAGTTTGGCTCCCGGAGGAGCAATTTCTGGAAAGGTGGGCGTCAAGTCCTCCCCCAAAGTAGTGCTGAAACTTGGTACCAAGGGTATACCAAAGTTCGCTGGCAAGATAGCTGGTCAAGTGGCTAGTAACGTAACTTGCGTAGCCTTAAAGAAAACAGCTCTCAAAAGTGGGTCAAAAGTGGCTGGCAAGATTGCCTCGAAAGTGGTTGGTACTGGTGTTCAAAAGGTGACAACCAAAGTGGCTGCCAAGATAGGTGTAGGTTGGATTCCAATTATAGGCGGGGCAGTTTCTGGTGGAATCAACTACTGGTTGTTGAGCGGACTCATTTACTCTGCTTACAAGTATTACTCTCACTCATATGTCATTTATGGGGAGGCTGCTTTGAGTGATGAGTAACTTTTCTTCTTGGCTCTGCTGATTTTTAGGCTCTGCCTTGAAACGGCTTGCTTGAGGCTCCGGCCTAAGACTTGGCTTCTTCATACTGGCGGCAGGAGCCGCTCACTCTGGGCCCATCAATTCTGCTACCCCAACCACACAATCCGGAAACGCCAACAGCGCCGCCTGCTCCGACGCCTCTAGTGTCTCCACTCCACGCTATAGCCCTTTTCTTGGGGCGAACGATACACATGCAGCCTGCGATTCTGAATATCCAGCACCCAATATTCCAGCACCCCAGCCTTTTCGTAGGCTAAAGACTTGGCTTCGCGATCGTACTTCAGCGAACTATTCGCGATTTCAACCAGCAGATACATATCCTCAGCCTTGGGGTGACCCTCGGCGGACAACCGAGACATCCGGCTCCGGCTCCGGCTCCGACAAATCACCCAGCGTCACGGGGTCTTGGACACGGACTAAGACGCGATCGCCCAACCGCGCTTCTAAAACCCGACGGGTTCTAGTCGCCGCCGCCCGGTGAGGAGCCCCTTTAGCTGCCATAGGAACTAACTACCCTGAAATTAATTCAATTCGTTCCTCAGGGCCAAAAATCTCCGCCTCGATCATGCGGTGATAATCCTAAACCGTGATCAGCCGAGTCTATAATGCAACCATCACTCGTCTCCAACCGCGACTCTTTTAGTATACGAGGCTCCCAACGAGAGACTTGAGCAACAGACCGACGGTGCTCAAGCCTTTCTGCAACCTAGCCCTATCGACACCGATGAGGCTAATGACGCTTGAGTCAACGATCTAGCTCGACACCTGCTGCAACAGAGAATTCGAGCGGTTCACCCATTCTTGATTGCGCTGATACTCAAACAAATCCCGAGCATAGGTAAACATCTGCTCCGCTTCTTTGTTATTGCCCAAAGCCATAAATGAAAGACCCGCACCGTAATAGGCATTGGCATAGGAGCGGTTGGCTTCAGCCGATTTCTTGAAAGACTCCAGGGCATCTAACCAAGTTTGGTTTTGCAACTGCACACTGCCCAGGCTGTAGAAGGCTTCAGCGTAATTGCCATTGAGGGCGATCGCCCGCTCAAAACTCCGCTTGGCTTCCACAGGCTGATTTTGCTCCTGGTAGCCCAAGCCCAGATAAAACGCAGCCTCAGGAGAGTCGGGGCTAAACTGCACGGCCCGCTGGAAGGCAGCCAATGCATCACTATTGCGCTTTAATTCCCGCAGGGTGAGGCCACGGTTGTAATGGAGGATGCCCAGGGCAGGGCTGACACGGACGCCTTGGTCCAAGTAGCTAAGGGCACGCTCGGGGTTACCGCCTTCGAGGAGTACAGCTCCAAGGTTCGCGTAGGCCAAGCCAAATTGGGGGTCAACCTGGGTGGCAGCGTAGAAGGAGTTGGCGGCATCCTGGAGGCGATCGCTCTGGCGATAAGCCAGGCCAAGGTTGTAATGGGCTGGAGCCAGGCTGGGGTTAATGCGGACAGCTTGCTGGAAAGAGGCGATCGCTTCAGGCAAACGCTTCGCCTTAACAAACCCCAACCCGCGATCTAAATATTGATCAGCAGTAACCTCCGGATCATTCACCTGAGCCAGGGTTGAACTGGGCGTACTGGACGGGATCGACGGAACCGACTGGGCCAGAGTTGGACTACCAATGATTAAGCTCGTGGCTAGGCCAGCTAACGCCATGCCCGCTACTCTTTCGTTCACCAACTGCTTCCACTTGCTCGCCAACATCAGTTCACCCTCCAACGGTGCCATCATCCTACACAGGGACAGATTGATTCTTGGGGATTCTAGCTCAATTTTTGGTCAATGCCAGAAATTGCAATATTGATTTGATTTTGCAGTGAAATTCAGGCCGCTGATCGCTGAACTGTAAAGCGATCGCAACAGTCCCTCCACCAGAATCACTGGGGCAAAGATCAAAGCTGAAGCTTCTCTAGAGGCAAGCTCACAAACAAATCAAGCAGCCCCCCTCTGCCATAGCTGAAGTTGGCTGGCCTGCGGTGATGATGCAAGCCAGGCTCGTTCAGAGGTTGTTTGAGAAAGGCATCTTGCTGTAGCAGGATGACCTATGATGCTGCCAAAGTTAACGAAATCCCGACGTTTCATTGCTAGTCGAGGTTTCAAATTTGACGCTTGGCCGAATTCTCAAACAACCTCTCAAGCACAAGCACCTAAACTAGCGCTTCGCGGGAGGAGCACTCTGGAGCTGGCTGTTATTAAACAGCTGCTGATCAATGTCCCGCAGCGTAGATTGAAGCTGCGTATCAGTTTCTTTACGCTTTGAGATCTTCTCGCAGCTATACATCACCGTCGTATGGTCCTTGCCTCCGAAGGCCTGGCCAATCTTCGGCAGGCTCAGCTCTGTGTGCTGGCGCATCATGAACATGGCGACCTGGCGAGCCTGGCTAATCTCCCGACGGCGGGAGCTACTCAACAAATCATCAATACTCACCCCAAAGGTCTCAGCCACCGTGGCTAGGATGATTTCAGGAGACACTTCCACCTGCTCCCTGGGCGGATTGAGCACCGGGGCAATGTTCTCAACGGTCATGGGCATCCCAGAAATGGAGATATAGGCCACGGCGCGGGTGAGGGCGCCCTCCAGTTCACGAATGTTGGAGGTGTAATTGGTGGCGATGTATTCGATTGCCTCCCGAGGTAGTCGCAGGTTCTCGTACTCCGCCTTCTTTTGCAGAATCGCCATACGAGTTTCCAAGTCCGGTGCCTGGATATCGGCAATCAGGCCCATGGAAAAGCGCGAACAGAGGCGCTCCTGAAGGCGAGGAATCTGATTAGGCGGACGGTCCGAAGCCAGGACCACCTGCTTACCCGATTCATGGAGAGTATTGAAGGTATAGAAAAACTCTTCCTGGGTATATTCCTTCCCTTCAATGAACTGAATGTCGTCTACCAGCAGCACATCCGCAGCCCGATAATGCTCCCGGAAGGCTTGCATGCCATCTCGACGAATGGCGGTAATCAGATCATTGGTGAACTGCTCTGTAGAGACGTAGAAAATGCGCGAGTTGGGATCAATTTGCAAACGATACTGACCAATCGCCTGCATCAAGTGAGTCTTGCCCAGCCCAACACCGCCGCAGATAAACAGCGGATTAAATTCACGACCAGGAGACTCCGCAACAGCCAGGGCAGCAGCATGGGCCATGCGGCTATTGGCACCCACAACAAAGCGAGAGAAGTCGTAGCGATTATTTAGGGCCGTTTGGCGCGCCCGCTTGGCATCGCCCACCATGGGCTCCGGTGGCGGCGTTGCAGCAGTGGGCTGACTGATAGGGGAAGACTGGGGCATGGTGGCTGGTGCAGCCCAGAGGTCATTGCCCACTTTCTCATCGGCAATGTCACTGTCGGCACTCGCTACGACAAACTTGATCTCCAAGTGCTCACCCAGCGTTTCAAAAATCGCATCAGAAATAGTCGCTAGATAGTACTTCTGCAACCAATTGCGAGCAAAGGGGTTGGGAGTAATGATTTGCAGGCAATTTCCCTCCAGCTTGTCTGCGCTGGCAGTTTTGATCCAAGTTTCAAAGGTGGGTCGGCTGAGCTGCTCTTGAAGTCGCTCTAATACCGCGTTCCAAATTTCCTGGGGAGAACGAGTCACTTTTCATTTCCTGCCGAAGCCGGGCTGGGAACGCACAATACTTGCAGGCTGCCTTGGCCGGATTGAGGGCCGAAGCCTTCATTAAGGGAATATACGCAGCTCCACTGAGAGGCTAGTAGAACAATTCGGACCTGACCGGGGTTGAATCGCTCAGGGTAATCGGCCTCTATTTCGCGTGGATTCCCAGCATATCCCTTCTTTGGGCCTGGGGAAAGGCTGAGAAATAGTGCATATTCCGATCACATTTTCTCGTGAAATATGTGATATGCAGCATCGTATTTTGGGGGCTTGGAGTCATTTCCCACCGTAGAAATACGGCATCTGAGACAGTGCGAAGCTCAACAAATTGAATCTTGATTTTCCCAAGCCAGGAGACAGACCCGGCATTACCAAAACGTTCAAATGCATCAGTTCATCACAGAAGCCAAATTCAAGGGGCTTCTATTTCTAAGCCGTAGCAGGTCTTTAGTCCCGTGGAGACTTGACCCCCGAGACATCTGGATTGGAGCTGCCAGACATACCATGCTGGCGATGTGAATAAATGACGAGAATTATTATGGTTCGATAAACCTTCGAGTGAGTGAAGGTTCCAGGAAAGCCCACTCATCACAGGTAATTTTCCCAAAACTCTATGGTCTAGTTCCATGCAGAAGCTTCAGAGTAAGAATGCTCAACTGGGGGGCCTCTGCTCCCGCCAGCATGTATCCAGTTCCCCCTGGGGATTCAGTCAACAACTGGGTTAGCTTGGCTAGAAATCCAATCAAATCCAGTCACACTTGAACCACCGGGAATTATTGGGAGACTAGGCTAGACAACGGGAGTTGGCGTCCTACGCTAATCTGGGGCAAGCCGTCACCGCTATTATTTCGATTAAGCGATCGCTGCATTTATGGAACGCCGTTCATCTGACCCTGCTGATTCTGAGAATTTCCCGCCATCTCCTTCCCAGGGACCTGGTTCTAAACGGTTGTGGCTAGCAGGAGCCCTGGTTCTTCTTGGAGCAGCAGGAGCAGCCCTGGCCGGAACGCGATCGCTCAAGCCAGACTCCCAGCAAGGCTGGCTATCCCGTAGATTGCTGGGCGGCGACCAGACGACGGAACAGGCTCAGGGCCAAACTCCCCCCTCTCAGCCCTCGGAAGCGGGCCGGGATGGAATCATTCCAGCCCTAGGGGGGAATGGCAACGGATCAGGGGCTTCACCGGTCCCTGGAACGCGCTCTCCCATCTTTAATGCTGTAGATGGATCAACAGAAGGGAACTTCATCGTCAGTGCGGTCCAGCGAGTCGGTCCAGCAGTGGTGCGCATTGATGCCTCCCGCACGGTGCGGAGTGGCGTCCCCGATATTTTGGAAGATCCCTTCTTCAGGGATTTCTTCGGTCGGCAAGGGCTGGAAGCTCCCAGTGGGGAGCGAGTGCAAGAGGGCTCTGGCTCCGGCTTTATCATTCGCGAAGATGGCTTGATTCTAACCAATGCCCATGTGGTAGAGGGAGCTGATGAGGTGGCAGTGAAGCTGAAGGATGGCCGCAGCTTCTCTGGTGAGGTCCTGGGCCAGGACCCTGTGACCGATGTGGCGGTGATCAAGATTGATGCGGATACTTTGCCAGTGGTGCCTATTGGCAATTCGGACGAGCTGATGCCGGGGGAATGGGCGATCGCGATCGGCAACCCCCTGGGCCTCGACAACACTGTGACGGTTGGCATCATTAGCGCCACGGGCCGCAGCAGCCTGGAAGTGGGCGTACCGGACAAGCGGGTAGGCTTCATCCAAACCGATGCCGCCATCAACCCCGGCAACTCCGGTGGACCGCTGCTGAATGGCCGAGGCGAAGTGGTGGGCATGAACACCGCCATCATTGGTGATGCCCAGGGCCTAGGCTTCTCAATCCCCATCAATCAAGCCCAGCGCCTTGCCAATCAGTTAATTAGCAAAGGCAGGGTTCAGCATCCTTTCCTCGGCATCCAAATGCTGACGCTCACGCCTGAAGTCGCGGAGCAATTCCGCGAAACCCCCAATGCAGGCTTTGACCTGAGCATTGAACAAGGCGTGTTGATTGCCAGAGTTTTAGAGGGTTCCCCTGCCGAAACTGCGGGTCTCCAGGCAGGTGATGTGATTCAAAAGGTGGGCAATCAATCCATCACCACAGCCCAAGACGTTCAGGACCGCGTTGCAGAAAGCGAGGTGGGCGAGGCATTAGCCATTGAGGTCAATCGTGCGGGTAAGACCTTGAGTGTTTTAGTTGAGCCTGAAGAATTTGCGCCTCAGTCACGCCGTAGTTAGAAACGCAGGCTGTATTGAGTTTTGAGAAGTCAGATTTTTTAAGTCGGACTGCTGGCCATACAGCATGACTTGAGGAAACGCTGTCGTTCAGCCGAACCACCGTTAGACTTTGACTATGCTTAGTTCTGATTCAATTCTCCAACAGGGCAATCCACTGCTGCGCCGACAGGCCCAATTAGTTGCAACGACATCTATTTTCCTCGGTTCTTCTCCGACCCTAGGCGGTCAATCCAGTGGGGATTTGCAGCAGCTCATTGATGATCTACTAGCGCTGACGGTCCAGTCCAATGGCGTTGGGATTGCTGCCCCCCAAGTGGGCATTGGCCAACGGCTGATGATTGTAGCTTCTCGTCCCAATGCTCGTTATCCCGATGCGCCGGAGATGGAGCCCACCGCCATGATCAACCCAAAGCTGTTGGATCGATCAGACAAGATCGTTTCGGGCTGGGAGGGTTGCTTAAGTGTCCCAGGGCAGCGCGGCTGGGTGCCTCGTGCAGATGAGATACAGGTGGAATATTGGGATCGTCGAGGCGATCGCCAAACCACTCGCCTCCAAGGTTTCATTGCCCGGATTTTTCAGCATGAGCTGGATCATTTAGATGGAATTCTCTTTCCAGATCGGGTAGAAAAGGCTGAAGATTTAGTCTCAGAAATTGAGTTCTTAGAGCGACTGTCACGGCGAGATGAGCCAGCATCGAACCGTTAGGACCTCAATGACATCGCTGATCATCATGCCAAGCATTTTTGAAGGGAATTTCAAGCATTGAACGAGCATCTAATTGTCTTCACCCGTTACCCAGAGCCGGGCAAAACGAAGACGCGCCTTGAACCTGCATTGGGAGGCGCTGGTGCTGCTTTGGTACAGCGCCAAATGACGGAGCATTGTTTGAGGACGGTGAAGGCGCTTCAGCAGCAGCGGCCCGTTCAGGTCTGGGTTTGTTATGCAGGGGAGGCGGAAGCTGCGTTTCGCGATTGGCTAGGGGAGACGTGGGATTATTTGCCCCAGGCAGAGGGGGACTTGGGCGATCGCATGGCGGCGGCTTTCACCCATGCCTTTAGCCGGGAGGCAAAACGGGTAGTCACGATTGGTATTGATTGCCCCGACATCACAGCGGATCTGCTCGTGGAAGCCTTCGACAAACTCAACCACCAAGGGGTCGTCCTTGGTCCCGCTAGCGATGGTGGCTACTATCTAATTGGTCTCCAGCGATTAGTGCCCGAGCTATTCGAAGACATGAATTGGAGCACTGAGACGGTTCTAGCGGACAGCCTCACCCGTGCTGCCACTGCTGGCTTAAAGGTTGCCCAGCTAGAAGTGCTGAGCGATGTGGACAACCCTGAAGACTTACCCCAATGGACGTCGTATCACAGCAATTTGCCTCCGGCTTCTGAGCCGCTCATTTCCATTATCATGCCGGTGCGCAATGAGGCGGCTGCCTTGGGAGCTTACTTGCCTGAGCTGCTTCAGCAGGCTCATAACAGCGAAGTTATTGTGGTAGATGGCCACAGCAATGACCAGAGTGTAACTTTCGCCAAGGCGTTAGGGGCGAGGGTAGTAGAAGGCCCTGCTAACCGAGCCCAACAGATGAATGCGGGTGCTGCGATCGCTATTGGCAAAATCCTCTTGTTTCTCCATGGCGATACCCGCCTTCCTGAAGGTTTCGAGTCTCAAATTAGTCAAACTCTGGCTCCAGCGAATGTGGCGGCGGGTGCTTTTGAGCTGCTTATTGATGGAGAGGGAGCGGGGTTGCGGCGGGTGGAGTGGGGGGTGAGGCAGCGATCTCGACGTTTCGGTTGGCCTTATGGGGATCAGGGGTTGTTTTTGGTGCGATCGCAGTTTGAGGCTTTGGGTGGCTTTGCTGAGTTGCCGATTATGGAGGATTTTGAGTTGGTGCAGCGGTTGAGGAAAAAGGGGAAGGTGGCGATCGCGCCCGCTGCAGTTGTTACGTCTGGGCGGCGGTGGCAAAGTTTGGGGGTTGGGCGGACGATGTTGGTGAATCAGGGGATGATTTTAGGGTATTTTTTGGGGGTTTCGCCGGAGGTTTTGGCGCGGTGGTATCGGGGGATCCGGTAGGGATATGGCATCGCTATGTCCGCAGCAGCGTTCGATGTCTAACGATGCAATTAGCTCCTTCTCAAAAGAGGCAAACCGACAGCCATGAGGGCCAGCCCTCAAACTCCCGCCGAGGGGACGAGAGTCGCCCCTACGGGTACCCCCCAAGCTTGGGTGAGTGGGTGAATATGGGTGGTGGAGCGGCCTCTTAGATTCGTTATGGGCGGCGTACTTTGGGTTTAGTTGAATTATGGAGCATCTGCTTCGCAGTCGAGCATTTATTGCTGGGGCGAAGTGACCGAGAGATTTGGTCTTAGCCCCAAGAACAATGCTTCGATTGGAGGCTAAATCCAAAAACCCTAACTTGAGAAGCAAATCTGCCTGCCCCAAATTTGAATACCGCTGGTTTTCACAAGCCATACTTCGACTGCGCTAGCAGCAACCCATCAGACCAACCAGCCCAAACTGACAGCCCAAACCTCCAATTTCGAAGGCCGCATCACAGAACATTTCCATACTTTGACACCGTTGTAGGAGGGGTGATCCCTTAGGGGACGCTTCGTCCCATAGGGCGGGAGTTTGAGGGCTGGCCCTCATGGATTGCGTTTTGCCTCCACGGCTGCCAGATTTGCCCGCTTGCCTCATTAAAAAGCAAAGCTCAACAGCTCACCCAGAAAAACTACTCCAACAAATGCACCAACGCCAACACACACTGCTGCCGCCCCCCTCGCAACGGCAACACCTCCAAATGACAACGCCGCTCCACCCCACCCACCATCACCACCTCCGTCCCCGTAAGAGGCTGACCTAACTGCGGCGCGATCGCCACCACCGACCCCGGCCCCGCCACCTGCTCCCGCCCTAACCGCCCCACAGACCAACTTGCACTAAACGCCTGCCAACCCGGCCTCAACAGCGGTGGCTCACTCCCCTTCGCCTTCTCCGCCGCCGTGGCCCACCCCAAACGCCACATCACCAGGGCATGGGCTCCGCCGCTGAGCTGCACCATCCTTAAAAGCGTCGCCACCAGGGAAGTCTGGTAATCCTTTGCCAAAGCTCGCCCCGTCTGCAACGACATGCTGAGCATCTGCAAGCGCGCCCGAAATGAAGCCTCCGGCATCAGCAGAGCAGCGGCTCCGCGATCGCACAACCGTTCCTTATAAGCCCCCTCAGGATTGAACCCGCCCCGTTGAGGCGCGGTCTCTTGGGGCAACCCTTCCTGCTGATAATGCGCGTCAAACAGCAACTCCATCAGCTCATGACCCTCCGTAAAGCGCCGCCGCACCAGGGGGTCATCTTCCTTAATCAAAATCAAGCCGCTGTCGCCATCTACCAAAATGCCCTGCTGATCTTGAAGGGGAGCCTGGCGGGGAATGGGAATGCCGAAGCAGGTGTAAATACGCTCTAGGGAAACCGGGGGGCGATCGTCGTCGAGCTGGGCCGATCGCCGCAAAAAATTGCCATAGGCTTCCACATCCGCCTCGCCACTGAGGGGACCGTGATGCTCAAGGAAGGCATAGCCGGGATGGCGATAGGGCATGGGGCGAGCGCGACCCAAATTGGCGGTTGGCCCAGGCGGCGATTAAACAGTGCTTATGTATCAACGGTCATTTTAATGACGTTGTAAAGCAGTTCCCACTTATCGGGGGTCGTGGGCTGTTTGCCACGGTACTTCAGCCCCGCCAGCATCAGCACATCGTCCTGGGGCAGCTGAGCTTTCTCGGCAAAGGCCGCTAGCCCTTCCGGCAGGGATGTCGCTGCATTACTCGCAGATGAGCCAGTCGCAGCGATGCCCAGCAGGTCCACCAGGGATTGACGCACCTGCCAAGACAGATTCGTCGCTTTGCCCCGTTCTATCTGGGAGAGGTAATTGCGGGAAATGCCCACCTGTTCAGCAAGGGCAGCTTGGCTGAGCCCTTCCTGACGGCGGCGATCGCGCACCTGCTTAGCAAAGCCTAAATCGGCTACGCCTCCCTCAGCGCTTATTTCTTGACAACTGTGGTTGTCATTTTCTGCTGTTTTGGGTTGCAAATTGCTCGCGGAATTGGTACATTGGTATTCAAGAAAGCAAACTACAGTTTGCAATCTACTAACACTATAGCAATCGAAAACCCGCATCGCCAGAAAGCCGCCCGCTCGTTCCTTTCATCGGCTTTCCGCTCCCCGTGGGCTTGCTGCTAGCTCCCGCCCCTTAAAGCTTTTATCCCATGGCAAGTGTTTTTCGGTCGTTCCTCAGGAACGGCCACCGTTTCCCCTGCCGTTATTCCGATTTCCCTGCTCGGGGTTCATTTCTCAGCCCTCGCTCGACTCTCCCAGGCCACCCCAAAAGCCATCTCCGAGACCATTGCAAACGCCCGGATCGCCATCGCAAACGTCTCACTGCCTCCAAGCCCATGCCATTCCATTCCTATGCTCCAGCCCACCTCGCTCGCGGTTCAGGTCGTCGGGGTTCTCAACATCACCCAGGCTCAAAAGCCTCGGTCATTCAACAGGCTCGGCAGCGCGGCTGCTTGGGCCACAAACATCGCTAATGCCTCATCATCTGGTGCCCAATCCGAATTGCTGTATTTCCTAATCCTTAGCGGGCGAACAGCGGTTCGCCCCTACAGAGCAACGATTGGGAATCGGGTTTCACTGAATTCTCCTGAAACAACTTTCCCGTCACCATCGCGAACGTTATTTATGACAACTTCCACGGTTTTGTCGTTGACCGCCTGCCAGCAACAGTCCCTGCCCCTCTATCGCCAGGGAGCCCTATCCCTGCTCCATTCCACCCAGCCAGTGAACTTCGCCCAGGCCTGCGCTGCCATTCGGGAGGCCTATCACCTCATAGGCCTGGCCGCCCCCCTCGTGGTCTGGGGAGAAAGCCCCGTTTCCATGGATTTTGAAGCGGTTCCTACGAAGCGCTGGGGTGAATTTCTGGGCCATCGCCTCGAAGCGGAACGCGATCGCTTCACCCAGTCCATCGAGTCCCAAATCAGCTGGCCCGTGCAAATGGCCCTGGAGGAATCCCTCCGCAATCCCTTGCTAGAAGTCCCCCATACCGTTCAGCTCCTAGAACAGCTAGAGCGCAACCATCCCAGCCAAGCCAGCCTATGGCAAACCGCCGTCAAGCCGGAGCTGTGGCTGGAGTCTTTAGCGGTGGAGGCATTTGCACTGGAGGTCTTAGGTTGTGATTACAACTACCAGATCTGGAAAGCCTTGAGTGCAGTGGCTCAGCATTGCGGCTGGCTATTGCCCTACGAAGGCGTTTGCTTTGTCAGCGATCGCCCTCGCCAGCTCCGTCTCAACAACCAAGGCCAGCTCCATGGCGAAGGCGAAGTGGCCCTGGCCTTCAGCGATGGCTTCTCCCTCTATGCCAATGCTGGAGTGCGTTTGCCGGAGCATTACGGTCGCCTTCATCCCCGCCAATGGCAGGCTCGCTGGATCGCTGAAGAGCCCGATTCCCTTTTGCAACAGGTCTTGATGGAGGGCGTGGGCTATGGCCGATTGGTACAAGAGCTGGAAGGTGAGGTTATAGATGACTGGAACAATAGCAGCTTGATTCAGCTAGAAATTGCCGGTTTGGAAGAACCGATTTTGCTGCTAAAGCGTTGCTGTGCTCAAACCCGCGTGATGGATGTGTTGCGGGTACCGCCTTATTTGCGATCGGCCCAGTCTGCGGCTTGCTGGGTCCATTGGAATTTGCTAACGGTAGAGGTTTAGGGGCAATGGGTTAAAACAATCATCCGATACAAGCAGGTGAGCTATTCGTAGCAGAGAGCCCACTTGCTCGTATCGCATATTTCCTCTTGAACAAAACGCACACCGCCCTAAGAGGTTGTTTCAAAATTCGGCTAAGGGTCAGATTTGATACTCAAATCAATCAGAAAGTGCTGGGATTTTTGTGATTTCTAGATCTCACAGAGGCATCTGTTACAGCTAAATTCCTTTTCAAATAACCTCTAGGAGAATTTCTAATCTAACGTGAGTTCGACAGCCGCAAAATGCCCTCTTCCTCAGCCCCTCATCTCAAGTATGGGAGAGGGGAGACACAGCCTAAAAATGGTGTTGCTTTCGATTTACCTTCCTCCAGAATTGGGGGACAGGGGTTAGAGAATGGGGGCCAGTAATTGTCGAATTCACGTTAATCCACTAAGGTCTACAGCCACAGCCCATAGGTGAATTCAGCGATATGAATTCGAGGGTTTACAGCCAGCCTGTATGTATTTTTTATTACATCAAAATCCACATTGGCTAAGGCAAATTGCGATTATTTGAGTTGAGTTATAGCAATCATAATTTAAAATTTTGTGGTCATCAGAAAAGCTCAGAGGAGCGACCACAAATAACAGCATATTTACGTCTAACAAAAGCCGGAAGATTCAAGAATTCAATACCGTTTTCCGCGTCATTATAAAATTCTGCTGTTTTTGATGATGCTTCGCGAAGAAGTCGAGTCAGGAGCCTTTATAAGAATGATCTTAGAGGTGCATTGCTCAATGAAATGCCCTCAAGCACCAGCTCTCCAAGCAGATGGGTGTGAACGCTGCGCTAAACGCCCAGCAAAAATGTATGTTCGACAAGGAATCACCAAATGGCTCAACTCACAGGGCGGTTGCAAGGCACATCTCAGTCCGACACCTATGTTGGAGAGATACTCAATGGGGAGGGCGTCATTGATGAGCGCTTGGTGGCGATCGCAGCAACACAGTTAGCGGTCGATAGCCTCGGTGGCCAGGATACCCTTGAGGCCCTTGTCGAAATTAATCGAAATCCAACTGAGCCCACTGTGGCGCAAGGCATTGGCATCACGAATGCCACCATCAACCTAGGTCAAGACAGCGATACGCTAACGGTGAGTAGTAGTATCATTTCTGACTTATTTGTTTCCCAGGGGACGGGCACTGCCTCGGACAGCACTGGGGTAATTAGAACAACACTTGACACAGGTAGTGGCAGTGACGTTGTCACAATTTCAAGCCTCGCAGTCGTCATCAACGCTGACCCATCCAACCCCTTTGCCGAAGATGGCCCCAGTGTGTCGGCCACCAGTTTTGGCTTGGTCAATAGTTTCGTCACCTTGGGACTTGGCAACGACGAGATTTCCATTATCGCTGACATCCCTGCGGCCAGAAGCGCCACAAACACCGGTACGACAGAGGCTAGAGGGGTATCCGGTAGCACTATTCTAGGGGGAGACGGTGCCGACGCAATCGCCATCGCGACGAAAGCAACTGTCGACAGTGGTATAAACGGTCCAACTGAGTTCGTACGAAGCTATGGTGCTGCTTTCAATGCCTCCATCAAGGGAGGCGACGGCATGGACACCATCACCGTTGATGCTGAAACGATTAATGGAAATGAAAGCCAAACGGTAGGTGTCGGATTTGGCACGACTAACATTGATGGGGGCGCAAACAGTGATGTGATTACGGTATCCGCCCAAAAGACTGGCATTAGTTCAGACCAGGCAGAGGTTCGTGGAATCTTTGCAGGAGGCGCCGTGCGTGGGGGCAGCGGGGCAGACACCCTGGAGATCAACGCCCAGGGGTCAGTGGTAGGGCTTAGCACCCTAAGCGTGGTTGGGGTGGAGAAAGGCGTCGCAGAAGGGGGGGCCGGTAACGATGCGATCTCCGTCAATATTTCGGGTAACGGCGGAGCTAACACGGCCTATTTGGGTGTTTTTCAGGGCACCCTCACCGGGGGCAGCGGCGATGATGCAATCACCGTTGACGTCACGGGTACTGCGACCAATGGAACATCAATCGGAGTGAAGCAGAGCACCTTGGATGGTGGCAGCGGCCAAGATAGTTTTGTCGTTCGAGGGGTGAGTCTGGACCTAGAAGATGCCGTACTGAAAGGTGGCGATGGCGCTGATGTCTTTGATACTGGCGTTGGTGGCGCGATTATTTCTGGCGATCGCGGCAATGATTTGCTGAAGCTCGATTTCTTCGACGACACCACCATGGCGATCGCGCTGCTGGGAACAGACAGCATCCGCATTAGCGGCAGCACGGATAAATTAGGCAACAGCGACTTTTGGAATCAAACCATCACCGGTGTGGAGCGATATGAAGTCGCCGGGACAGCCTATGGTGCGGCCGAGGTGGTGAACCTGCTGGGTTAGAGCATCAGGCAGCTCGTCTGCCAGGGCTCACTCTACTGGGGAAATCTGGGTTGTTGGTCCATAGGATTAGCATCCCAGATTCAGCTCCTAGAAATAAGGGCCAAACACAGTACCCAGATGCCATGGGCGATCGCCAATTCGGATGCTAATCTGTGGGGGATTTAGGCGAAAGCTTTCCCCCAATAGCCATGGCTCCTCGCCCCCTCAATTTATTACTGGTTGACGGTGACCCCATTTTTCGATTGGGGTTAGAGGCTGCTTTGGCGGCACAGGAGTCAGTGCGGGCGGTCTCCCTAGTCGATAGCCTTAAAGAAGCAGCAGTTTTGGTTGAGCAGCAGCGTGTAGATGGACTGCTGCCTCTCGATGTGGTGATTCTGAATCTGAATTTTGCAGTTGAGTCCTTGGGATTGGAAGGGGCGGCCCAGGCGATCGAGATTTTTCAACGGAATCTGCCAGACCTACCACTACTGGGTTTAGAACATCAGCATCCCGCCACCCTCGGCCTCTGGTGCCGCCGCCAGGCCATGGCGGGCTATTGGTCCAGGGCCCGCTCCCTAGATGAATTAGTGGAAGCGCTATTCCAAGTGCAGCGGGGCTACGAAGTTTGGACCCTGCCGGAGCGGCCCCAAGCTCCCCTGGTGCGGCAGCAGATTCCTCGCCTGGGCCTGTGGAGCGGCCAGGTTGCCTCGGGCATGGTTCAGGTGGATGAGCGCCTCTATGCATTGCAACGTCAGCGGGAACAAGCTTCTTGGGTCGAGAAGCTCTGGCTGGATGGTGCCCAGCGAGAGCTTCGGGCCACACGCTGGTTACTAACACGCTTTTCCAGCCGGGCCGATCGCGCCCTGTCCCAAATCGCCGATTCCCAACCCTGGGAATTAGAGGGCAGTTCCTCGGTGCCATTGAAGAATCCCTGGGAAGATTCCGGTGGCCGCTTGGCCAGTTCTGATGCAGTGGCTGCAGCAGGCGGCTTTATTGGACCTTCGGGGCAGGGCTCAACTGGCCAGTTTAGTAATCCCTCAAGTGGAACCGTGAGTGGTACGACAGGCACCAGCGGCGGCAGCCTAGTCGCAGGACCGGCCGATCTGACGCCTCAGCCCACGCTTCGCTCCAAGTCAGCGGGACGGGAGTTGCAGGCACTACTGTTTAATCAAATTAGTCTGCGAATGCCGCCGGGTTTAGTCAATTTGACGGGAGATCCCCAAGAAATCGACATCCTTAACCAGGGCAAGCGCCAGGAATTGCTCAGCATCGTGCTGCGCTGCTGGGGAGACTTGTTGACCGATCTGCGATTGTCGAATCTTGAACAGGAGCAATTGGTGGAGCGGCGATCGCCCCTTCTCGCTGACTGGTGGACCACAGCCATCGGCGACTTCCTCGGCAAATACTCCACCTTAGCTATCAGCAATGGCGTGACAAACGAATCCGTAGAGCTAATGCCTATTTTGTTGCAAGAGCAACCTGTTGTAGAGTCGGCAATTTTTAACCATATTCCTAGCGTGGAAATGCTGTTTTCAACGCTATTGTTTGGCACCCCCGTTGCCATTGATGGCGTGGACTATCGTCCGGAATCGCCTGAAGCAATGACGCGGCTGGTGTTACTCAGCGAAAACCTGCTCCTGCAAATGGCAAACGGTGTCGTGCAGCCGCTATTGAACAACTTTGCCGATGTGGATGTAATCAAGCAGAGCTTCTACGACAAGCGGCTGCTCTCCACAAGAGAGATCGAGAAGTTTCGCAATAACCTGTCCTGGAAATATCGAGTGGGATCACTCTTCAAAGAAGCTCAGGACATCTACGAAAGCCGCTACGCCCTGCTGCATTTCAGCGAGCCCTTAGAAGAAGGCGGCATGGGCGGCATTTCTAAATCTTCGGTCTATGCACCGCGCCGGGTGGAAATGGCGAAGTTAAATTCCTTCCAGCAAGTCGTGACCCTCGCCCTGGAAGTGCGAGATGCAGTTGCCCCCAGGGTTGAGGTAGTGACCCGCTGGGCCGGGACAGCGGTGGTTTATCTTCTAACCCAGGTGGTGGGGCGAGGCATTGGGTTGATTGGTCGTGGCGTAGTGCAAGGCGTGGGCAGTTCCATGCAGGACCTTCGCAACATGCGCAAAGGCGGCGATCGGTAGGGGCGAACAGCCGTTCGCCCGCAGAGGATTCAGAAGCCCATCAGACAGTCCACGGGGCAACGCCACCACCATTGGCGAACAGCCGTTCGCCCGCAGAGGATTCAGGAGCCCATCAGATAGGGTAGAGTCTCATCGGGTTTGGGCAGACGCCCCCCACCAGGCGATCGCGTAATCCTGGCTGGGCGTATTTTCCTGTCCCTCCAATTGCACACGCAACTTATATTGCCCTGTCTTGGGAATGCGGTGGAAGATGTGCTCCACGCTGTCCACTTTACTGTTAGATGCCCAGACGCTTTTGCTCGTACTGGTTTCGTCGGCAGGAATCAGGTAAAGGTTGAGATTGTTGAGGCCGCGATCTTGGAAGCGATCGCCCACACTATATGTCCCATCCTTATCTTGATCAACTAGCTCAAGCTTTCGGTTCCATGCCAGCGTTGCGGCCAAATAACTGCCTCGCTGAAGCGTTTCACTGAGCGGATAGTCACGGTAGGTGGAAAGGGTATCCAAGTCCTGGCCCAGGCCTACACTGTTGTAGTCCCAACCTTGCAGGGGAATTTGGGAATCATCGGGGCGATATTGCCCAGCACTGAACTGCTGATAGGCACGGTGGAGGTTGAGCTGGCCTGCACCAAATAGCGGGTCCAGGGGCATGTCCCGGCTGTAGTGAGCGCGGGATGAGAGCCAGTCTTTATTGTTTTGCCCCAGGATGGTTTTGGTCATGCCCAGGCGGCTACCGCTATTGCCAAAGGCAGTTTGCTTGTCCTGGATTTTGTCGCTGGCGTTGAGCAAAACAGCTTTCATCACTTCATGGCGGCGGGAGCTGAGGCTCCAGGGGGCGTTGGGCGGAATGGAATCGTTTTGCTGGAGTAGGTCGTTGATGCGGCGATCGCCATATTCCTGCAACAGCGCCACGGCTGCGGTGACTTGGGGGGCTGCAAAGCTAGTCCCGCTCAACACTCGCTCACCGCCGTTGAGCAATAGCGCCTTAAGCTTTCGCCCCGGTGCCACGATACTGACGGAGCTGCGGCGATCTAAATTGCGCTCTTTACCGATGAAGCGATAGGCCACGCCGGGCAGTTCATCGCCCAGGTTGGCAAAGTCAACTTTGTTGTAGATACCACCCTTTAAGGGATCTGCATTGGATTTGGTATAGGCGACGGTGACGCCGTTGTAATGGTCCGTGGGGATGGGAATGCCGCCTTTGCCTTGGTTGCCTGCCACGGTAAATAGCGTGTTGTATTCCTGGGCGAGCCAGTCGATGCATTGGGTGAGGTGTGCGTTGCCGTCGAGGATGGGGCGATCGCGTTTGTCCAGTTTCAGCGATTCGCCAAAGCTGAGGTTAATGGCCCGCACGTCTTCGCCATTTTGCCGCGCCACATTGGCCACGGTGAGGCATTCCTCGGGTTGGCCACCGCGAAACTTGCGGGAGCCCATGGCCCCGGAGTAGAGCCTGGCGGCGGGGGCAACGCCTCGGGTGATTTTGCCTTGGCCCACCATAAAGGAGGCGACGCCATGGGCATGGGCATCGACGAAGGTGTTGGGCTCGACTAGGCGATCGCGAAAGAAAATCCCCGCTAGCTGAAGCCCCTGCACACCCGTCGCAATATTTTTGTCATAGCCAAACAGACCGGGGCGACCGGGCTCCACCTGACCAATGGCGATTTTGCGGCCCAGGAGGTTGTAGGGAGCTTCATGCAAAACTTGCGCATCAATGCCTGCGGGGCCGAGAAACGGTTGGCCCTGGGGCAGCTTCACATTGGTTATGGCCCTAACTGGGGCCTTCGTTTGAGCCTGGACGGGACGAGAATTTGGGGCCAGAACCATAGGGAGGATCGAGGTGACCCCAATGGTTAGCATAAAGAAACGGCGGGAGTAGTAAAGGAACCTACACATTTTGATAGACTTATTAGTATTCCAGGCTGCAGGAAATTAGAGAGGAACAACCGCCATGACCCAATCAGACAAGTCCATCGCCATCTCCCCTTCAATTCTATCGGCTGACTTCGGTCGGTTGGGTGAAGAAATTCGCGCGGTTGATAAGGCCGGTGCAGACTGGATTCACATTGATGTGATGGATGGTCGCTTCGTTCCTAACATCACCATCGGCCCCATGATTGTGGATGCGGTTCGCCCCCACACCGAGAAGCCTTTGGACGTTCACCTGATGATCGTCGAGCCTGAGAAGTATGTGGCTGACTTTGCCAAAGCTGGCGCGGACATCATTTCTGTCCATGCTGAGCACACCGCTTCTCCCCACCTGCACCGCACCTTGGGTCAAATCAAGGAGTTGGGCAAGCAGGCTGGTGTGGTGCTGAACCCCGGTACTCCCCTGAACATGATTGAGCATGTGCTGGAGCTTTGCGATTTGGTGCTGTTGATGAGTGTGAACCCTGGCTTTGGTGGCCAGAGCTTTATTCCTTCTGCGGTTCAGAAGGTGGCTGACCTACGCAAGATGTGTGATGAGCGGGGTCTTGATCCTTGGATTGAGGTTGATGGTGGCTTGAAGCCTGCCAATACCTGGCAGGTTCTTGAAGCGGGCGCCAATGCCATTGTGGCTGGCTCTGCTGTGTTTAAGGCTCCTGATTATGCGGCTGCGATCGAAGGCATTCGCAACAGCAAGCGCCCTGCGGGTGAGCGTGAGCTGGCTGCTGTATAAGCCATTGCTTGTGAGCTAATAGCTTGTGAGCTAATAGCTTGATTGATGGCCGGGCTTCCTTTGGGAGGTCCGGTTTTTTATTGCGATATGATGGCTCTAGGCAATGGTCTCCCTAGCCCTGTGGCTACTACGATGACAATCTCGTTGGAACGCTCTCGAAATACGCCACCTGCTCAAGCGCTGGATTTGCAACGCCATGGCGCGACTTGGCAGGACTATGTGGCGTTGCGAGATGACACAGATTTAGATTGCCAAAAAATTTCGTTTAATGATGGCTGGCTCTGGGCTGATATGGGGAAAGAAGGTCCGAATCACGCTGCTTTCAGTGATTTTATGACGGCTATTTTTTTCCTCTGGGCGATGCTGCATCCAGAGGAGGTGTTGCAATCCTATGGCCGTTGCCTAATTGAGAAGCCAGACGTTCAAGCCTGTGCGCCAGATCTGGTGCTGTATCGCGGTGATGATATTCCTCGGTGGCAGCCAGGTGAGCCTCGGCGGATTAGTACAACTCGCCATCGCCTGCCGGATTTGGTGGGGGAAATTGGAGATACAACGTTGAGCCTGGATTTGGATGAGCAGAAGCAGCTCTATGCCAGTTTGGGCATTTCTGAGTATTGGGTGATTGATGTTAAAGGGCGGCGGTTGTTTGGGTTTGGTTTGACGGAGCGGGGCAGCTATGAGGTGATTGAGGCGTCGCGGGTTTTAGCTGGGTTGCCGCTGAGGCTGGTGGAGCAGGCGATCGAGCGGCTAGAGACTGAGACAAATACAGCAGCAGCGAATTGGTTAATGCAGCAATTAAGGGTTTCGTAATGCTATCGAATCTAACCAACAAGTATTTTGTTATCGCGTGGCAGTAGTAAGTCTGGAATCTCAACTGTAGTAAAATATGTTGCTCGTAAGCTATATTTAACGAGACAGACAACCCTATATTTTGTTGGGCGTTTTCATTTTCTACGCCTTTGGCTTTCACGCAATTTTTATGTCTCAAAGTCTGGCAAAAGTTGGTTATTTTTTAGATTTTGTCTTTTGGGAGAATGCCGTCAGTTTGTTAGGCTTTCAGCTCTCAATGAAGCAAGGGAACAGACACTTTAATAAGTTGAGTATGTTCTACTATGAGAATTTAACTCAAACATATAAGCGTAAAGTTGCCACACAAAAATATTTCACATCGAAAGTAGAAAACAATCTATTTTATGGGCTTCAGAATGAGTTCTCCATACATTCATATCCCATTCCAAAAGCAAATTTAGGCCTTCGAAAATATTGCTTCTTTACCTATCCTGCAAGAGTTTTATGCTATTCCGTAGGACTGTATATAGTGAAGCTCTCTCAGGATTTTTTGCAAGAGCACTATTTTCCCCATAGTCAAATAAATTCCTATTATGGAGGAAGTCTAAAATTTGACTCCTCTCAAAATAAGGTTGTATTGAAATACGATAGTGTTTGGTACAAAAAACACTATCAAGACTTTCGTCGTCAGGTCAGAAAGCATGTTCAAGATGAAAAAAACAAAAAAGTCGTCATACATCTTGACATCCAAAATTACTACGAGGAAATTCAAGTCCGTAACCTAGTGGAATTATTAGATCACTATGTGAAACCTAGTATTAAAAAGGAGATGAGATTTGATGCAATTACCCAAGAGCAAATTCTAAATTTATTTGAATACTTTACGAAGAAAGAAACTGGCATACCTCAGTTTGACAATGATATTACATGTAGCTACATTGGATATCTGTATTTGGTTTTTGCAGATCTACGCTTTGATGAGGAGCTGAGGAAAAACTCTAAAGATATTTCTACGTATTTTATTGATCGTTATATGGATGATATTTATATAACAATTGAGTTCTCTAATTCCTTAAAGCCAGCTGAGCAAGAAGTATATGTCGCTCGAATAGCAAATACTTTGGCAGATGTACTTTATTCCGAATTTGGATTAAGGCTCAATACAAAGACACAGCTCTATTGGCTTTGTCAGAAATATGATGAGCAAAAATTGCTAAAAAGTTTAAAGCGGACATCTCCAGGCTATGAGATACCAGATGATGAAGACTCTCAAACACCACAAGGACAGCTAGATCGTATATTCAAACAGCTTGAAAGATTAAAGAGACGATCATTAGATCCGACATTTGATGATAGGAGTGATTTAGACGACGAAGTATTAAAGCAGGTTTATGACAAATCAGTTTCTGCGTTACTTCAACAGCCTAAGAATAAAGACAAAATTGCTAGCATCTTCGATGAATTCAATTTCGACTTGGTTATCGCACAGCCAAGAGAAATTCTGATAATACTGATGAAAAGTTCGGAATCATCGAAAAATTTCTCCGATTTCTTATTGAGAAAGACATCAATTTCTTCTCGTGATGCTCATTTGGTTTTGAGCTATTTATGCCAAGAAGAGTTCGATTCAAAGCCACTCATAAGAATTTTAAAGAAAAATATTCATATGAAGCCAATCATAGACATATATTCTCGAAAAAATCCATCAAGAACAAAGCCAGGATATTTTGATTTAACGGAAAAGCAAATAGCTCGAATCTCTAATAACCCTAATATTCTAGAGCAAATTCGATTGCGAATTAAAGCTGAAAGACGAGGACATTATTCAGTAGCTTTAAATCACTTGCTCAACGAGGTTCATGCGATTTGCTATGTATTAGAATCACCATCTAAAAAGCAGAAAAAATACAATGCTAAAGATGCAGTGAAATTCTTAAACAGTAAGACTATTCCTCATGAGGTATGTGTCCAAGTAGGAAATTTATTTGATAGGCGTAATAAAAATCCTATCTCTCATGCAGATACTCTTGCTTGGCCTGTAGATCGCAGTGAATACTTAAGTTACGCAGAATATGTAAGTACTTGCCTATCTCATATCCTTTAGAATATAAGTATTGCTGATTATGGAAAGATAACCGAACAAAGTCCTTCAAATTGACTGAAATATTACGAACTTCTCATGTGGTAGAGAACTAATTTTTTACAACGAAATAGCCTGTCAGAATGAGCAAAAAAGTCTGTGAGAGATGACATTATAGCTTATCCAATTTATGTGAGTATTGAAAAATAATTAGCTCTACTAAAACTTCTCTCGCATCCAACGCCGCACATATTTGGCCCAGCTCGTCTCCCCCATCTCCGAGACTTGCCCTAGCAACATAATCAAATCATCGGGCCTCACCCCAGGTAACACCAAAGATTGCTCTACCGCACCATACTCCCCAGCCACCAAGCTCAAAAACTCCAACCGCTCCCCATCAAACCGCCACACCTCAGGCAATCCCAAAGCCGCATAAATCGGCAGACGAGGAATCGACAAACTCGTAATATCCACCTCAACCGCCAAATCCGGCGGCGGGTCCACCTCTAAATCAATCTCCATCCGCCTCCAAATCACAGGCTCATTTTGAATGTAATAACATTCATCCGCCTCAAACCCCTTAGCCAAATCTCAACGATTCCAAGTGCAAGAGCCCAGGCTACAAATCTCTAAATCCAACTCCTCCGTCAAAATCTCCACCAGACGCGCCAAAAACTTCTTATACCGAATCATGGGGAGGTAAAAGCATCCAAATCTCCAATGCGCCATCGTTATAAGTCAGCCGCTGTCCCGGCCAGGGCTGATTCATTCTCAAATGAGACAACCTAGAACCATTACTCTATCGTTATCAGCCAGTAGAATGCCAAACAACGGAATAGGCATTGCAGACTCTCTTTGCGGACTTTGAATCAGCCCTGCTGTCCCGGCTAGGATGCCAAATCCTGGACTAGGCCTTGAAAAGTCTCCCAAGCAATTACCCGATAGCAGCATCTGCGTAGGCGCAATAGGCTGCGGCGACTGGGGGTTCGGCTGGGTGGCGATCATGCGCTTTCCCTGTCAGCTCAAGGCGTCAAGCTGAAATGCTTAATCCCCTTCATGCTAATCGATGCCCAGAGGGTCTGCAAATCGCTGCCTTCAGCAGCAGGCGCACAACGCTTCCAGCTTTTAGCAACAGGAAAGTACCACCTCAAACGCCCATCCCAATTAGCTTCTAGCCGCAATTAAATCATCAACCTGAGAACTCCCTGAATTTTGTTAAACGTCATCATCCCCCTGGGAATGATTCGTTTGGGTTACACCATATATCTACCAACTGGACCCTGTCCGGCGTTTGAGTCTGGGACTGGTCAGAGGAAATCCGCGAAACGCTAGCAAGCGCCTAGCCAAGCCCCCTCTCCCATCCGTTGTTCTGTGCATTTTCATCACTCGATCAACGCCACCTCTCACCGAGATCAACACAGTTGGCTATGCAGCTCTCCCGTTTTTGGACCGCAAATCTTTTTGGCATCGCGCTTCTGGGCTTCACAGCCCCCCTCTTCACCACTTTTGCGCCGGTTGCAGCCACAGCTCAAGAGGCCCAAGAAGCAGCCGCAACGGTTACAACAGGTCAAGCATTACTGCGCCAAGGCAACTTTAACGCTGCAAGAATTGCCCTCCAGCAAGAGCTCCAGCAAGCAGAAGCAGCCAGGGATATTGCGTTGCAGCAAGCCATTCTAATTGATGCCTCCACAGTGGAATGTCGGCTGGGTCAAGGGGGGCCTGCTCAAGCGTTGCTCAATCAAGCCAAAGACTTAGGACCACTGTCTCCTTCCCTAGCAGCCCAGCATGCTCTCGGCCAAGCTCAACTGCGCCTAATGACAGGCAAATTTCCAGAGACTGAAGCCCTACTAGCCCAAGCGCGGCCAGGCCTTAAAACAGCCAATGACATCTTGCAATATGAAGTACTGCTGGGAAGTCTCCATCGCAGCCTTGGCCGCTATGCCGATGCCCTGGCCACTGCGGAGTCTGCTCTGGCCCTAGATGGCGACATCGTAGATCGCGCCCGTGCTCTCCAGCTTCGTGCCGATGTCAACTGGGACCTGCGGCAAATGCAAGCGGCGGAGAAGGACTATCGCCAGGCTTTGGTGGGCTACCGCAGCATTAAAGACAGCATTGGCCAAAGTCGTATATTGCAACGCCTGGGCTGGATTTACCAGGAAATGAGCCGCTGGGAAGATTCAGAGATGGCCTATACCCAGGCTCTCAACCAATCCCTCGCCATTAAAGATGTGCGGGGACAAATGACCGCACGCCTACAGCTAGGCCAGATCGCCCTCAAACAAGGGCAGCTAGATAAGGCCCAGCGCATCTTGACCCTAGCGATCGCCCAAGGTCAGCCCAACTCTGTCCTAGCCCGCATGCACCTGCTCAAGGGGCAAACCCACGTTCAAGCAGGCGAGTTTGACCTGGCCCTAGCAGACTATGCCAACGTGGATGACCCAGCCAGACCACTGGGCAATGCCATGACCAACATCATGCTTCAGCGCCAGCGAGGCGAGGTGTACTTGTTGCAGAACAAACTGGAGCAAGCAGAGACAGAATTTAGAGGGGCGATCGCATCCTTCGAGAACCTTCGCCATGGGTTGTGGGACCAACAAAAAGTCACCCTCTTCGATGCCCATGTGACCCTCTACGATCGCCTCCAAGAAACCCTGATTGCCCAGGACCGCGTTGAAGAAGCCCTTGTAGTTTCGGAGCAAAGTCGCGCCCGTGCCTTCAATGAGCTATTGGCCCAGCGCCTCGTCAAGAACCACAGCGACCATGCAGTCGTGAACGGTCATCATCACCATGCAGCTATTTCAGCTCCTCCAAATCTAGAAAAGATTCGAGCGATCGCCCGCGCAGAAAACGCGACACTGCTTCAATATGCAGTCATCCAACCTTTGACGCAAAACTACATTGAGGCCTCCAATGCCCCCAATGTTGAAGCTCCCGAGCGCTTACTAACCTGGGTTGTTCGCCCCAGCGGAACAATCACCTTTCACCAGCAAGACCTAGATAATCTCGATGGCTCCTTAGCCCAGTGGGTTGCTACCCAGCGAGGACAAATTAGTAGCCGGGGCAACACTCGTGGAGGCTTTGCCTTCAATGCAGCCCAAGCTCAACTAATCGCAAGCAGTCTGCCAGAACCAAAGCAGGCAGAAACCAAGAACTATAGGGCACTCCAAGAACTCCACCGGGTCTTGATCGAGCCCATCGCAGATGCCCTACCTGCCAACCCCGAAGAAACCGTAGTGATTGTGCCCCACAAGGCATTGCTGATGGTGCCTTTCCCAGCCCTCCAGGATCAGCAGCGAAAGTTCTTGGTTGAACAGCACACCCCCCGCATCATCACCTCCATTCAAGCCCTGGCCTTGACCGAAAAGAAGAAGCAAGTGGCTGAGTCCACTCGCCAAGCCGCAACAGAAGCTGTCGCAGCCCTGGTCGTGGGCAATCCCATCATGCCTCACCTATCCGCAGTGCCGGGCAGAACACCGCAACAACTTGCACCTTTACCTGGGTCAGAGTTTGAAGCTCAGCAGATTTCTCCACTGTTGCAGACTCAACCGTTAATTGGGGAAGTCGCCCACGAAGGCAAGGTTAGCCAGGAAATGCTGACCGCTCCCATCCTTCACTTTGCCACCCACGGTCTCTTCGACGAGCAACATGGTCTCAATAGCTCCCTAGCCCTAACGGCCCAAGGCGGCGATGGATTCCTCACCGCCGAAGAAATCATGGACTTGAAACTACGGGCAGACCTGGCAGTTCTCAGTGCCTGTGACACCGCTCGCGGCGCGATTACAGGCGACGGTGTAGTGGGTCTCTCCCGCGCTTTCTTTGCGGCAGGTGTACCCAGCATCTTGTCTTCCCTCTGGCCCGTGGCGGACTTTTCCACGGCAGAACTGATGGAGGAGTTTTACGTCAATTTGCAAGACGAGCCGGACAAGGGGCAGGCATTACGCCAAGCAATGCTGTCCACCATGGAGGAGTATCCTGACCCAGCGGATTGGGGGGCCTTTGTGCTGATGGGGCAAAGCTAAAATCGCTTAATTGAGATGGCTGATCAGGGCGATCGCCACATGAACACCAACCATGACGCATTGACCTTGACTGGCTGCGTAGTGGTGTTGTTACAAGGACGGTGCCCACAGCTTGAATGCAATCCTTAATATGCGCCCGGCGCTGCGAGCCACGCCGCCAATGTCTGGCGGAAAGCGTTCAGCAAGGAAAAGGATACAGGCCATAGCGGGGGCTATCTGGAGATCAAACAGACTTGGGCTAAAGCAGAAGCGTGACCAGTGTAGGAGATAGCATCTGAATTCAAGTCGGCCATAGAAGATGTGATTGCCAAACCCAAATCAGAAAAGCAAAAGCCCTATGGAGAAGTTTCTCCATAGGGCTAGTCAGTTGCATAGCCACCTTCAATAATGAGAGCGGTAAGAGCTAGATGAAAACGGCCCCTTGCAGATTGGCGGCGCTGCGGCTCAAGCGTTCACTCGCTTCGTGGCTAAGCGTTGCGCCGCCTAAGTTTGCTCCGCTAAAATTGGCCCCAGCCAAGCGAGCTTCACCTAGGTCCGCATCAGTCAAATTGCCGCAGCTAAAGTTGGCACGGCCTAGATTCGCGCGGCTCAACTTCACCGCATTCAAATTGGCTTCGCTCAGGTCGGCTTCGTAGAGCGTTGCCTCGCTGAGGTCATTGCCCTGGAGATTGGCCCGGCGGAGGTCGCAACCATCCAAGCGGGCATTGCGAAGCTCGGCATCGCTCAGGTCTGTACCACTGAGGTTTGCACCTTGCAATTCTGCCCCGCTGAGGTTGCTGCCTTGGAGCTGAGCTTGACTGAGGTTCGCACCGCTCAGGTCAGTGCCACTTAAGTTCGCCCCACTAAAGTTGGCGCCACGCAGGTTTGCGCTGCTGAGGTTGAGGCCGGATAGGTCTGCTCCAGCAAAATCTAGCTGGGAGAGATCTTGAGCGATCGCGTCAGTGCTGCCATTGCCAGCGATCGCTTTCAAGCGCTCCAACAATTCTAGATTCGCCACGATGGACTCTCCTCGGGATAGATAACCTGGCTTCAGAATTCCCATTTTCAAGGGCAAAACAGCGATGGTTTCGCCTAAATGATGGGTCTCACCCCTCACCATCCGTTAGCAACATCGCTTGGTCAGGATAATGCCGTCAAGATAGGGCAGCGAGAAGACACAGGAATTGAGAAATAGAGAGTGTGACTGTCACTCAGCTCCCAGCGGATTGCTGCCTCTGGGCTTGAAGCGATCGCGAAGGAGAACTCCCATCCATTTGTTCACCTCTATCAGCTCCATGATTAATTGGACCACTACAGTCCAATGCTATAGCGCTAAAAGCCCTTGGGAATAAGGCTTTTGCCAGCTTTTTCCACAGCGCTCTCAGTCAATCCTCAGCCAGTCTGGGCAAATCCTCAGGCGATCGCAATTCAACGCTCAGTTTTCTCCAAGATTTCACTCAGCCCGACATTGCATTCTGTAGACATCGAAAGACAGACATCACCTGAGCTGCGGGCAAGGAGCCTACGGCTCAGATGAGGAGCCAACTCCGCAGCTCCCTAAGCGCCGTTGTTGATTTCAACGAATTGCTTACTCTGCTGCTGTTAACTTGTCTGAACGAATAACCCCTGAGTGCTTAGGAGATCTCCAAGGAGGTCTCCTTTTTTTGCATCTCGCCCTGAATTACTTACGGAGGTAACTGCTGTCCAGATTAGAATGGTGGGCTCAGTAAGAGGTAATCCTATTTTGATTGCGATACGTTGTTAGTTATTTAGGGATGATGGCATAAAAAATGTTCCATACCATCTCCCCTGACCAGCCAAACCTTACTTCAAGGGCGTTATGACATTGAGTCTTGTCTAGTCAAGGTAGTCATGGCAGTATCTATACTGTATTAGATCAGGAAATAGGTGGATAAACTGTCATAGAAGTTTTGTCTTTAGAGCACCTCTACTAATTTAAAATTTGATGTGATCGTCAACGAGATCTCAATAATTCTAGCCTCTCTTTTAAGCAGATCTGGCAATTAATCGAGGTATCCTTTAGCAAGCTTAGAATATAGCGTTTCCTGAACCTTTGAGATGCAACCAGCTTTGGATTCTTCCTTGCTATACAAGGCTTTCAGAGGTCAAAATGTACCTCACCAAGCATGGAAATGCTATATTGAGCGCGAAGCTAGCTTAGAGCTTGGAGACAAGATATCCTATAATTTAGACATGACGATGAAACTACCAGGGGTATTTCACGTTCATCGGAAGATGCTTTCAACCAGTAATCCTCCATCTAACGACCTCTCGATCTCCAACAAGAGGTTGGTAGCCTTAGATTTCCTTGCATTAACGTGAAATAGCCCTGATGAAGCTACTGGTTGAGAGCCAAAAAGTATAAGTCTAGACATTTAAGGGAGATTGTTAGGCATCCATAAACCTCCAGTCACCTGATCCTGAAAATCAATCTGTTTACTCAAAAACTCTACTAGACTCGACAGTCACTACAGACTAAGTGCTTGGCAATGACAGACATTATTTCTAAATGAATAATTAAATGGAAGAGCAAAGTAGGATGAAAGCCTGAGCTCAAAATACTTTAAAATCATCATCATTTAGTCTATCTATTGACAAGTTTCTTTTTTCTCTAGCAGCATCTGCAATCTTTATACTTGATAATGCAGACCCTAAATTACTAAAGCATCTATAAGCATCTTCGTACCCCTGCTCAATCCATGAATTAATATTAATAGGCTTAAAACCTAAAAGATCTCTGGCAAGTCCATCTCGTGTAATATTCCTGCCCGGTCGTATTTCTAAGATTGTTGTTTCTGGGAAATCATGTCTATTCCAAAAACTACCATCACCTAAATGATTGACAATAATATGAGAACATCTCTCATGTTTAATCAATGGTGTAATTGGTGTATTACCCTGTGCACTCTTCATACCACCAATTCCTCCATCAGCATAATAATTACCCCCGATTTTTTTTGCTCTGAAAATTAGAGGAATAGATGCCGAGGCCAAAATAGCATTAATTTGCTCAGTACCATGCATCGATTGAACGTGAAAAAAATTGGAAGGAAGAGTATTATTCAAATTCATCTTTCCAAGAAGGGCTTTGGAGATATCTAACAAGCTACCTTCACTTTGATATGCAGAAACATAAAAAGGAATTCCAGAATTCAAATTGTAGACATTCAAATAGTCTTTGAGGATTTGGCGAAGCATATGATCATCAAAGAAACCTATATTGTTAGGAGATAACAGGAGTTCTTTAAGTACCTTGTAAATCTTATAAATATTTGAAGAGTCACGATCTTCAAGAGGATGGTTATTCGCGAGCAAACTCCAAATTTCTTCTAGCTTTTTTGTCGCACTATCGAGACTTGACGAGCTAGCTATGATAGAGCCATTCAAGGCACCAATGCTTGCTCCAGCAAGAGCATCAACTCTAATAGAATGCTCCACGAGGTACTTAAGGATTCCGATATGATAAGCGCCTACAGAACCACCTCCAGACAAAACCAGACCAACTCGACAAAGGTTTGATGGCATAATTTAGACAATAGCAAGACTATTTCCTATTGTTGTTTTCATAAATCATATGATTGATAACTTGCCTTCCAGACAATACATAAGGAAAATCTCCCATATCATGAGGAAAATATTGTTCAGGCAAAGCTGCATACCTCATTGCAGAAATAATTGGTTCATTTGAAGGACTAGCCCAATCACTCAAATAAAGTACAGCTTCTTTAGAGTCTGGCGACAACTTGTGGATAGGAGACAACCAATCTTGCGAGAGCATAAGTTTAGAAAGATCTTTCCCTAAATCTTTCTTCATTTGAACAATAGATTTATCAACTAACTGATGTTTTAAGCGTACTTTCTCGTCCTCTTTCTGAGACAAACGAAAGAAAGTACCAAAGTTTCCCCAATGTAATTCATCTATTGTTAAAAACAATCGAATGAGTGGAGGATATTTCTCTAGGCGACCTGCTTCCCATTTGTCGAACACTTGTTCTAAATGAGAACTAGCTAGTCTTGCAGCATCCACATTAGAAAGGCATATCTTTAAATCTGACAATTGAGAAGAAACATACAATGAGAAATTATGCAATCTATCAGCAAGCGCTTTATGTTCTCCTCTCTGATTCACTAGTGCTGTACGAGTCTCCAACAATTTATCTGCTAAATGAGAAATAGCCAAATCACTTTCAGCCTTTTCAAGCTGAAGCGATTGCAGCCATATCGCAACACTGTTCAGTGAAGTTGTAATATTTTGGTCTACCAGTTGCTGGCGAGATATTGCTTGACCAGTTATGGACTCCCAAACTCTACCGAAGAACTGCTCATTGCTCTTACTTCTAACTCTCAAATGGTCTTCCAATACTTCAAGCCCATTTATATAGTCAAAAATACACTTTTCCCTAATCTGGGGGTGCATATTCTGCAAAGTAAGGATTGACAGCCGAGAATTGCTGTTGCTGAGACTTTCTTTTTTTGTCATTCCATCAAGTCAAGTTGTTTTTTACCGCAAGCACATCTTGTGTATGCAACTCAGTGCGTTCCTTTAAAGCTAGGATACTCTGCATCAACATCTCCTGAGCTTGCTCATCAAGTTTATGCTTATCTATTCCATCGCTCAAATTGCTCCTAAAATCTTCCAAATAGTTGGTTAACTCCTCAAAATATTTATCCACTAATGGTCTGAGTACTGTGTCAAAGAAAAGCTTACTGCTGTCACTCAGCTTTTCTGCACTGTCATCTAGCCCATCCAATACTCTTTCTTGGATTTTTGTCATGTCCACTACATAAATTCTCTCTGTCTGATGATCGACATAGTCCTCGTACCCCCAATCGTAAGCATCAAATTTATCACCAAACCAACGCTTAGCAGTATTAAGCCAACCACTTTTCTGTCTTCTTCGTCTTATTGCCGTAGTCCTAGTAGAATCTTCTACACTAGATAATAAAAGCTCTGTGATTTCAATTTCTCCTGATTCAAACCGTGGCTCAGGAACATCGAATGAAATAGAAAAGCCTTCGTCTTTCAGTCGTTCTTGCGCATTTTTTAAGATCTCCCCCACTCCCTCTACAATTATTTGAGGAATCGTCTCTTCGAGCCCTTTAGATAAATCCTTAAGGGCCAATTCAAATTCTTGAGACGATTCACTGAAAATGGAACTTATTTTTTCATTTATCTGCCTTAAGAAAAATTTAGCAACATGTTCTGTTTCAAAATTTATTTTAGGGTTTTTGGGGTCAAAATCAAGTGATTCTTTTGCCTGGTAGTCTAGCATCTCTTCAAGGTGCTGAACTTCTCTATCATCTTTTCCTTCTGCACCAAAAAAATGAAAATTTGCGAATGGATCAGAGAACCTTCGATTTCTTTGCGTACTCATTTGGTTGAGCTTTAAATTATATTTTTCCTTTATTGTTTTGGTCCTTTCTAACAGCTGATCAGCTTCGAGTTTTTTTCCCTCCTGAAAGTATCCTTCCAATGCAAGCCTTAGTTTCTCTTTCGTTGTCTGGTACTGGAGTTGAACTATTTCCAATGAATTATCTATTAATCCATTCAATTCATTTTCAGCTTGACCTTCGGCTTTCTCTACTTCTGCGATATCCTTTGCTAAGCCCTCAATTAGGTGACGCAGCTCACTAACTGTTTTGGTTAACCCACCTCGCTGAATTTCTAAGAAATTTTCTAGACGATTTCCATTTTCAATCATTTTAGCAGCAGCAGACTGCATACTAGCTAGAGCAGCAGTATTTGCCGCTTTTACGATGACTTCTGTAATGGGTAAATCAAAGCGACTAGATTTCCAAACTCTTTCTGCTGCAACTTTAACTTCATCCAGAGAAATATCTTCAGGGTCCCAGGATGCACCCATTGCTAATTGCCCAAAGTCAGCAACCCAGCCATCATTTTCATCCTCTGGTAAGCCTTTATGAGTAGCTAATTCTCGTAATGCGCGGTTGGACAAATAGCCATATAGTGCTGAGACAGGATAAACTCTCTCCTTAGAAACTTTTCCTCCCATTACAACATCTGCAACACGTCGCTTAACTTCATCAGCTTTCATTCCTCTTTTGTTTTTTTGATCGAATTTATTAACTATAAAAAATGAGCGATCCTCAAGAGAATTGGCCTGGCGAGAAATTTCTCGTCTAACTTCTCCTTCTGCTTCCCCACCTAATTGTGTATAGTCAAGAATAGCCAGAATTGCTGATGCTCTTTCTAATTGTGCTGTAAGTACTTTCCTGAGTTTGTGTCCTAATAATTCCTCATTAGGACCGGGAGTGTCTAAAAGAGCCAAGCTTCCTTTTGTTAGCTTAGCTGATTGCGCAAGATGGAAAAACTCAACTTCAATGGATGGAAAATCTATTATGCTTTTGTACTCATCGAGGGGCGGATTCACATCAATGTTTTTATCCTGAGACAACCTCATCAGATCATTTAGAGACTTCAAGAAGAGAAATATTTCTTCCTGACCTATATAAGTTTCCTTAAAGTTCCCAAATTCAAATGTCAGAATTTTATCTATAAGCTCTTGCCCATCTTCCTGAGCATATAAACCGACACTATCAAGCTGCCCCTCTCTCTTTAAAGCTATGACTCGTTCTCTCACGAGATCGACCATTTCCTCGATTGGAACGCGCTTCGGGAAATGAAGAATCGGCTCTTTTTGTCCTTCCTTGTGTCGGATAAGAGTAGGTAGAGTCGTCATCGGATAATTTCGGTTTGGAAGAACCTCATATCCCACAATTGCATTGATTGTTGTGGATTTTCCCGCCTTCATTGTTCCTAAGACAGTCAGAACCATTTCTAATTGACCAACCTTCTTTGCTTCATTACTGAGAATTGACTGCCAGTTATCAATAGTTCTACGTGTTGTCCCATGCTCCTGAACATGAGAATCTTCTCTAATTAAGTCAGGCACTTTTAACAGATCAGTAAGCAACTCATCTTGCTTACCTAAAAGCCGAAGTACTTCGTCTCTAGTTGCATCAATCAAATCAGAATGCATTGGCCTACTATCTTTCTTCATTACACGCAGCGAATTATAAATCGTATGCTTACCGCATACAGGCGAGCAAGATTCTCTAAAACCACACAGCTTGACCACTTCGAAAAGTTAAAACAGATAATGCTCCTTACAAAAGTCATTTGAAGATATTGATTTCAAGAGAATTCAAACCACAAAGTGACGGGTTTGGGAGTACAAAAGTAGTCGGCAAATTGTAGCAGTCTCAGCTATATATAAATAGGGTCCCTTAATTAATCATGTGTGAATTGTATGTGGAGAACACCTAGATTTCGGTTAATTTTGTTGAAATCTTATGTGAATGAATAGTAAGAGTACTTGTCATCAGGTGAAGCATAAAATATTACAGCCATAAAAATTGCGGCTAAGTTATGTGCATCAATCAACCTACAGTTGAGTATTTTTTTATACCGAAAATCGGTGATCGTCCCATGATTTGAGAGTTACTGTTCTGTTTGAATATTTTCCAAGCGATCGCCCATGGGAAAATAAAAAAGCCCCTAGTCAATTTCGCCTGAATGGCCAGCCAGCGCTTGCATCTACCTCACCTATCTCAACTTTCCTGGGCGTCCCTCACCCAACCCAACCCCAGAAAAAAAATTGTCTGGTTCTGGCTCACACTCAGCTTCGCCTTTGGCATCCTCTACAGCAGCCTCGCCCTCCAGCAAGCCTTCGCGGCTCCCTTCACCGTCCAAGATGATGCCCGCCAACATGTCTTCTGGATGCAACGCTTCCTCGATCCAGATCTATTCCCCAACGACCTCATCGCTGACTACTTCCAATCCGTCGCTCCCTGGGGCTACCGCCTGCTCTACCAAATCGGTGCCTGGCTGGGTATCGAGCCCTTCACCTTCAACAAGCTCCTGCCCCTGCCCATCACCCTAATCATCACCCTCTACTGCTTCAGGCTCACCTTCGCGCTATTACCTGTTCCCTTTGCTGCCTTCACCAGCACCGTCCTGCTCAACCAAACCCTCTGGATGAATTCAGATGTTGCTTCTGCAACTCCCCGCGCCTTCATCTATCCACTACTCGTCGCCTTTCTTTACTACGTCGTTCAAGACAAACTCTTCCCCTGCCTCATCACCCTGATCCTCCAGGGTCTCTTCTACCCCCAAACCTTGCTGCTCTCCCTCGGCGTCTTCACTCTACGCCTAGTGCACTGGCGCAAAGAGCTGCCTTGGCTTAAACCTTGGAAAAAGCTGGCCTGGAGCGATCGCCCCCAACGCCGCTTCAGTCTCATCGCCTTTGCCACAGCCTTTGCCATCCTGCTAATCTACGCCATGCAAAGCTCCGCCTACGGCCCCACCATCTCCAAAACCGAAGCCCTCCAGCTCCCAGAATTCTTCTCCGGCGGACGCTCCAGCTTCTTCAGCGACAATTTCTTCAAGTATTGGCTCCGGGGCCGCAGCGGCATCCTCCACCGGAAACTCTTCACCCCAGCCACCCAAGCATTGGGGCTCTTGCTTCCCTTCTTCTTCCTCGGCAAGCCTCGCTTAGCACTCCTCAAGCAAACTCAAAAGCTGGGCATCTTGACTCAGCTCACCCTCACCTCCATCGGCATGTTCTTCATTGCCCATCTTCTGCTGTTCAAGCTGCATTTACCCAGCCGCTACGTGCAGCACAGCCTGCGCATCGTTTTGGCTGTCGGCGCAGCCATATTACTCACTAGCTGGATTCACTCCCTCGCAACCTGGGCAAGTTTGGGACTCAACGGTTCCGGACGCATCAAACGTCGTCTAATCTCCACCAGCCTCATTGGCTTACTCCTAGCCAGCGTGGCGCTTTACCCCATGACCCTCAAGCGCTTCATCTCACCGGGTTATGTCACCGTGGGCTACCAGAACTTCTACAGCTTCCTCGCCGAACAGCCCAAAGACATCCTCATTGCCTCTCTCTCACGTCGAGCAGATAACGTGGGGAGCTTTTCAGCTCGCTCTGTTTTAGCCAGCTATGAACACAGCATTCCTTATCACCAGGGCTATTACCGCCCCCTGCGCGATCGCCTCCAGCGCCTCATTGCTGCCCAATATGCTCCAGATCTCACCGCTGCCAAAACCCTAATTCAAGAAGAAGATGTCACCCACTGGCTCCTAGATACCCAGTCTTTTGATCTCGAAACCATTGCCGATGACGACTGGCTGTTGCAGTATCAACCTCAAATGGATGAAGCGATCGCAAACCTAAATGCAGGCCAATCGCCCGCCCTAGCCAACCCAGCCCTACATCAAACCTGCTCGATCTACAGCGACGAAGGATTAATTCTACTATCAGCGGATTGTCTCCTAGAGCAAACTGGGGACTAGAGGAAGGGAAGAGGCTTAAGATTTGTCCTTGTCGACCTGACCCTGAGCTGACAATTCAAATGTGCAGTTTTGGGCGATCGCCCGTTGCAGCAGCTTATCGTAATCGCTCTCATCAATAATGAATGACCCAAATCGTTCTAGATGGGGGTTATTCATCTGGGCATCAAAAAGGACAAACCCTTGCTGGCGCAGACAATTGACCAATTCCACCATGGCCACCTTGGAACCCTCAGGGATGTTATAAAACATCGACTCCCCCATAAAGGCTCCGCCAATCACGATACCTAGAACCCCCCCAGCCAGACGATCACCCTCCCAAGTCTCAAAACTGTGAGCCCACCCTGTACGGTGCAACAGTAAATAAACCGCCTTCAGCTCATCGGAAATCCAGGTTGATTCGCGATTCGAGCAACCTGCCAGCACCCCAGCAAAATCCTCACTAATCGCAGGTCGAAACTGCTTGCGATTCAGCGAACGACGCAAAGACTTGGGGAAGCGAAACCGCTCATCCAGCGGAATCAAAGCACGCTCACGACTGGTATACCAACCCAGCCCACCATCCTCCTCATCCGCCATGAGGAAATATCCCTGGCGATAGCCATCAATAATACGAGCCGCCTTGGCAAGATCTCCTGCTGGCGCTCTCTTTGATTCCAGCCCTTGGTCCATTGAACAGTTTTTTCCGGTGAACGTATCCATTAAGTTTTCCGGGGGCCGCTCGCCTAGCAACTCAGTCCAAAAGCCGTAGGACTATAGGTAAGCTTTACACAGTCCATTAGTCCTAAGGCTAAGACAATGCCAAAAGTAATTTTCCTTCATCCTTAGAGGAGCTTTGCAGGAGTGCATACTGCAAATGCTCATGGTATTGACTCTAAACATTAAGAGACCCGACGCCCTCCCGTTCTCTATGGCTTGGGCGCTACAGTAAAGGATGAGACTTAGGCCCTTGTTGCATATTTTATGCACCATCGGGATTCGAGACCCAAGTGCATTCCAGCTCATCTAGACGACCAAACTGCCTTCGCGTTGTTCACGGTCATCTAACACTCTGACTAGCTTAGAGTGGGTATTGAGCCACGCGACAGATGCAATATTTTCATGAGGCCCTGAAAAACTATGGCTGAGCCGATTCAAGCCATCACTTTGCCCCCCCCCACTGACGCCCAAAAGGAAGAACTCTGGCTGCGGCAAGCACTCCTACAGTGGCTAGACAGTGAATATATTCCTGAACCCGTTAATGCAGATATTGCCGAGCGTGCAGCGAAGGTATTTTTGCGCCAGCGCATGGAAGGCGAAAATGACTTGGGTTCTCTAGTCATTGCTATCGTCACGGAAATGCGTGCTTTTGATTTTTCAAAAAGCTTCTATGGCGAGTTTGCGGTCGCGAATGCAGTCAGCGATCTGATCATGACTAGCCTAGGGATTGATACTTGCTGCGGCGAGACTTAAATCGCCCCAGAGCTCAAAGCTTGAAATCATCACAGGAATAGATTCTGCAAAAAAAGAGGTGAACTCATGTATGTGAGTTCACCTCTTTTTTAATCCGTACAAATCAAGGAAAGCCAAAGCGCTAATCAATGGATAGCTAAAAGCTAATCAGCCTTAGAGACATCCAAACCCATAATTGCAAAACGGTTTAACTACCAGCTGGACTTAACAACGCCAGGCAACAGACCCTGGTGCGCCATTTCACGAAGCTGGTTACGGCAAAGACCAAAATCCCGGTAATAGCCACGGGGACGGCCGGTCTTCCAGCAGCGGTTGCGAACCCGAGTCGGGGAGCTATCGCGGGGAAGCTGCTGGAGCTTGCGGTGGATTTCAAACTTTTCAGCTTGGCTAGAAGCCTTTTCAAATGCTTCTTTGAGCGCCTGACGCTTCTCGGCATAACGCTCGACTGTTTTCTTGCGTTTGACGTCGCGGGCGATCATGGATTTCTTAGCCATGAATTGCGTTGCTTCCTTTATTTGCGGGTAACCATACAGTCTCACATTCTAGCGGATATTGTCGCCATAGCAAGCATTCAAACAAGGTTAATCACGAATTACAGCGATTTAACGATGCAGACTTGCAGCTAAGCCCAATACTTGCGCCTAGATAAATGGCGAGAGAACGACAGAAATCACTCAGAACCATTGCTGTCGTTCTCTCTTACAAATCCCTATAGGGTCTCAGCGCTGGTTTCCAGAGTCGGTGACTTATAGGTCTCTAGGGGGAGCTCCTGGAAGGCATTGAGGTCAATCCAGAAGGTTGTACCCACACCATCCTCACTCACAAGTTGAACCTGGCTGCGATGGCGGTCAACAATGTTGCGAACAATAGATAGACCCAAGCCGGTACCTTCTAAGGTGTGAACCCGGTTCTCAACCCGGAAGAAACGATCAAAGATGGCCGCTTGATCCTCTGGGGCAATGCCAATACCAGTGTCCGAGACTTCTAGGCGCACCTTGGGCTGGGTAATGCACTGAATGCCTTGGTGGCTTCGTTCATTGCCGCTAGGAGCATCTAATTGGTAAGCCCGCAGGACGACGCGATCGCCCTGGGAGGTAAATTTCATCGCATTGCCCACCAAGTTCGCCAGCACCTGGAGGAGTAGGTCATAGTTGCCGTAGACCATCGGCAAATTCTCCTGCAATTCGCCGCAAATCTCAATGCCCTTATCCTTGGCATTAAGACGATAGCTGCGCAGGGTCTGATCAATGGCTTGGCCCACATCCACCGCATCAAACTGATAATTGCGGTTGGACTCTAGGCGCGAGAGATCCAGAACATCGTTGACGAGGCGGGTGAGGCGATCGGTTTCATTGTTCGCCGTGGCGAGGAAATCCTTTTGCTCTTCTTCAGAAAGCTCATCACCATAGTCATGGAGCGTCTCAATGAAGGACTTGATATTGAACAGCGGCGTCCGCAGCTCGTGGGAGACGTTGCTGATGAAACGGCCCTTGGCTTCGCTCAGCTCAGTTTCGCGGGTGATGTCTTGAATCGTAATGGCAATCCCCTTGAGCGGGTCTAGCCGCTGGCCTGAAACGGCTGATAGCAAAATCCGCAGGGTTCGCCGCGTTGGATCTTCTAGGGTGATGCGTAGCTCCACAGGATCTAGGGGCTCTGGCTGAATCCATTCCGTTGTTGCGAGGCTGGCTCGCTGCAAAGGCCCTTCACCAGGAGCATCAATGTGACCTGCCTCAGCAGCTTCTCGGTTTGCCGCAAGAATTTCATTGCTGCGCTGCTGAGCACTTTCTAATAAATCGTAAATAGGTTGGCTCAGCTCCGTCCGCATCACAGCCGGCAAATGGGCCAGGATGTTCTGACCCATAATGTCTGCCTTGTCCCAGTCAAATAGCTTTCGGGCGGTGGTATTGACCAGTAGTAAGTTGAGGTCCTTATCAACGAGCAGCGCACCATCCGCAATGGTGGAAACCAGCGTTTCTAGCTTGGCCTTCTCCGCAGTCATCTCTTCGATGTTCTGGGCTTCATAGCGGCCTAAGCGCGTGGCCATGTCATTGAAGCTAGCGATCAGGGCTCCTAACTCTCCTCCAAAGGGTAAGTCGATGCGCTGTTCAAACTTGCCTTCGGCAATGCTGGTGACGCCTCCCAGCAGTTCCTTAATCGGTCGGGTGATGGTCAGAGCATTAATGACAGCGCCCAAGATTACCATGGCCCAAATGGCGACAAAGACAGCGATGGTCACGTCTCGCGTCAGGTTCGAAGAGGTGACCACGATCGCATTAGGGTTAATCCCCACAGCCAAGACCCCGAGATACTTGCCCTCATGAACCAGGGGTACAAAGACATCGGTGACTTCGCCATTGGGAGTCTTGTGCTGACGGATCATGGGGATATCCGTGCTGGATTCAAAGTCTTGGGGGAGCTGGATACGCCGCTGAATCACCAAGGAGTTCTGCACTTCGGCGCGGGAGAAGGGCACCCCCAAAAATATCTCGCCATCATCATCTGCTAGCAGCAGGTAGCGAACGCTAGACGTGCTGCTGTAGAAACGATTGGAAAAATTAGCCACGCCGGAGAGGTCTTCTTCAGCCAGCATGGGGCTAATATTTGCAGCCAAAAGCTGCCCCAGGTCACGACCAAAGCGAGTGTCGTTCATGCGGGCATCCTGCTGGATGCTGTTCACCGCCCAAAAAGTGAGCCCCGTGGTCATCAGCGAGACGACGAGGGTGGCCAGGACCATGAGTTTAGTTTGGAGCGTAAACTCAGACCACCACTGGGTCAGGCTCGTTCTAATCTGCTGAATGAACGCAATCATGCCAGGATTCCTAATTGCTTCAGATGAGAACGGGGAGGTTAGTCGCAGAGAACCAGCTGGTGAACTAGCCTCTGCAAAGTTAAGGAGCCTAGGCGAAGCTGACTTGCGCTTCAGCCAGTCACGACACCCTTGCAAAAACTGCGAGTTATATAAGGTTGTCCCATTTCATCGAGTCCCTTTGCGCTAATTGTTACGGATTACGTCAAGTTTTGTGGGTATTACTGGGTTTCCTTCAGGTTTGTTAATGCCTGTCATCAGCAAAACCTAGCTATGGAGGGAGGTACACAATTCTGTCGCTAACTATTAACTAGCAATTTGGCTGCTAGTCGAATGCCTCTTGTCCGTCCAAGTCTCGTTTTTTTAAAAGCACCAATGACTAAGACATCGGCAAGGCATAGAGCTTGATTCCTAAGCCTGCGATCGCACCTGATATCCAATATCCCGGCGACAATACAGATCATCGAACTGAATCACATCTAAAGCCTTGTAACTGGCTTCCAAGGCCGCATCAAAGCTATCCCCCAGCTGAGTCACCGCCAGAACCCGGCCCCCATTAGTCACCGTTTGGCCATCCTTTGCCGCAGTGCCAGCATGGAAAACCTTGGCCCCTTGGGCTTCGGCTTGGTCAACCCCTGTGATGACATCTCCCTTCCTATAACTGCCGGGATAGCCCCCCGCTGCCGCCACTACAGTCGCTGCCACACCGGAATTCCATTCCAAGGCTGGCATTTCGCCCAGAGTTTGACCGATGCAGGCTTCGATGACATCGATCAGGGGTGTCTTGAGCAGGGGCAAGACCACTTGAGTTTCGGGATCACCAAAACGGCAATTGAATTCGATCACCTTGATTTCGTTTTGGGGCGTGATCATCAGGCCCGCATAGAGGATGCCGCGATAGTCGATGCCGCGTTTGCTCAGCGCTGCAAGAGTCGGCTGAAGCACGTCTGACTCCACCTGGGCCATAAGCGCTGGCGTAACCAGAGGAGCCGGGGCATAGGCTCCCATGCCGCCCGTGTTTGGCCCTATGTCGCCTTCACCCACGCGCTTGTGATCCTGGGCAGCCACCATGGGGATCACGGTTTTACCATCGGTAAAAGCCAGAACGGAAGCCTCTGCCCCCATGAGGCATTCTTCAATCACAACCTGTTGCCCAGCAGAACCAAAGGCTCCACCAAAGGCTTCTTCGATCGCCGCGATCGCTTCCTCCACGGTCGCTGCCACGGTCACACCTTTACCAGCAGCCAAACCATCGGCCTTGACCACAATGGGAGCGCCCTCAGCCTGGATATAAGCATTGGCCTCAGCTGCACTAGTGAATACAGCAGCTTTGGCTGTAGGCACACCCGCTTCCACCATCAGCTCCTTGGCCCAAGCCTTACTGGCTTCTAGCTGGGCACCGGCCTGAACAGGACCAAACACCGGCACACCTTCGGACTGGAGGCGATCGCTAATCCCCTCAGCCAGAGGTACTTCAGGACCGACAACAACTAAGTCAACGCCCTTAGCCTTGATCGCGCTGCAAATGCCATCAAAGTCGCTGACACCGATGGGAAGGTTTTCGCAATTCTCTAAATTGGCCGTGCCGCCGTTGCCCGGTGCCACATAGACCTGCTGGACTCGGGGCGATCGCAACAAGGCCCAGGCCAAGGCATGTTCACGACCACCATTACCGACGACTAAAACCTTCACCACTGCTTCGCTCACCTGGTCTCTAAAATTCTGAAGAATATAGCGATGTTCACATCACCTAGGACATTCAGGACTTGCCAGATCTAGACCAGATCTAAAAAATGGCAGGCGGTGATGTGACTCGCAACGGCCCAATTATCCGTCATGGGCGACCCTCTATTTGTCACAGTTTCTGTCATCGCCACATCCATCAGCTCGACATCGCTCAAGACTCCCTATCAGGGCAGTTTTCACTCTAGCTCTACTCCTGTGCCGACCCAGGTTAACGCTATCTATTTGGTTTGAGAGTCACCC
>CALECT010000047.1 GCA_937949725.1 uncultured Pseudanabaenaceae cyanobacterium | reverse complement strand
GAAAGCCTTGCGAAGCATTAGGTCTAGAAATTGGATAATCACAGCCTGTGATAAATGCCCAATCCTTTGCCCCTACGAGCCCTATAGGCCTTGAACTTCGACGATAAACCCATAGGCTCCCAGGGCTCGCCGTAGGGCATTGGCCCGACGCCAGTCTGCAAAGGCTCCGGCCTGCATCATTTTTCCGTCTGCGACCGCGATCGCCTCTGGCATCACCTGCTTCAAGGCATCCACATGGACCTCGCTGGGCGTAGCCACCACCACTCGATACTGAACCTGGGCCACAACAGTTGCCCCATAGCCATAGCCCGCCCCGCCCATCCAAGGCATCTCCGCTAAAGCGATCTCCTTAACCCCAGATCGTCCAGACCAACGGCCCACTGGCACCGTTTCCCCTGGCATCGCCAAAGGTTCTCCGGCTAAAACATCTCTTGACTCGGAGCGCTTTGCAGTCTGAGAGAAGTCAGCTCCACCTCCTCCCACTGCAGCGCCCCTTTTCTGGGGCGCAGGCACTGGAATTTGCATGACAGAGCCGGGCTGGGCCAGCACTTCCGCAATGCCCAAGTTCACACCCAGTATCAAAACTGCTCCAGCCAACCGACTGCACCCCAAGCCCCATCTAGGACCACCGACATTCCGAGTGGTTGTGTAATTCAACAAACTGGCAAAAAAACTTTTCATAACCAAAGGGACGGGGGCAACGTAGCGCTTTGGGTCTGTTCTAACAGTCCCTCAGACCGCATTCCCTGGGTGAAAGTTCGCAATCTCTTTGTCTAAATAGAAAGCTTTGGCAAGGCAAATTACGGGGAGGAACCTACCAATATTTGAGAAAGCAAGCCAGGCCTAGCAAAAGCAACGAGAAGGGGGCGATCGCCTCTGCCTATGACCCACTCAAACCCTCTAGGGGCGACAAACCCTCCAGACGAACGCTTAAGCCTTGCCACAACCCCGTCCCCATATATTTGTGGGTTAGTGGACCATGGGCGATCGCACTCCCCATTTGTTTCCTTAGATACAGCTTTCGCCCACCGCCAGGACTGGACACCTTGCATCGGCTGGGCAAAGCAGGAACCTAGAGGTTTCCATCTCAACTCCTAATTTTCCCAAAGCAACATCTGCAACGGGTCAGCGACAGGTGCATCCTTATCTAAACCATAGATAATGGGACATATAGCTCCCCTCCTTACGCAATCTCCTCCCTCAACCAAGCACAAACCATGGGCGACTCCAATTGGCAGGAAAAGCTGGTACAGCCAGCGCTTTACCGCATCCTCGACGCAAACCTAGACCGCGTCCGTGAAGGCCTGCGCATCATCGAAGAATGGTGCCGCTTCGGCCTGGACCATCCTGAATTTACCGACGAATGCAAGTCCCTACGCCAGGAACTGGCGGGCTGGCACCGGGCCGAATTCCGCAGCGCTCGCAATACCGTCGGCGATGTCGGTACCGGCCTCACCCATGAGAAAGAAGCCCTGCGCGGCGACATTGGTGACGTGCTCCAGGCAAACTTCTGCCGCGTCCAAGAGGCCCTGCGCGTCCTGGAAGAATATGGCAAGGTCCAAGACCCCGCCATGGGCGAGGCCTGCAAGCAAATGCGCTATCGGGTCTACTCCCTGGAAAGCTCCCTACTGGCCCACGATCGCCATAACAAGCTGCAATCCGCCACGCTTTACCTCGTCACCAGCCCCGCCAATAACATTCTCAGTACCGTGGAAGCTGCCCTCCAAGGCGGCCTCCAACTGGTGCAATACCGCGATAAAGAATCAGAAGATATCATTCGCCTGCAAACCGCAGCCAAGCTTTCAGAGCTGTGCCATGACTACGGTGCCCTGTTCCTGATGAACGATCGCGTGGACATTGCCCTGGCCGTCAATGCCGATGGCGTCCACCTCGGCCAACAGGACATCCCCATCAGCCTGGCGCGACAGATTCTTGGCCCCAACCGCATCATTGGCCGTTCTACGACGAATCCCGAGGAGCTATCCCTCGCCATCCAAGAAGGCGCAGATTACGTCGGCGTTGGCCCCGTCAATGAAACCCCAACCAAGCCTGGCAAAGCAGCAGTGGGTCTGGACTACGTGCGCCATGCCGCAGCAAATTGCCCCGTGCCTTGGTTCGCCATTGGCGGCATTGACGCGGAGAACGTGAATTCCGTCGTGGAAGCTGGGGCAAGACGGGTAGCTGTCGTGCGATCGCTGATGCAGGCTGAGCAACCCACCCTCACCACCCAGTACTTTCTGGCCCAGCTCAACCAGCCCAACATGCCCAAGCGCGCCAGCCAAGCCGTACGACCAGTAGACGCTATCTAAGGAAAACAAACGGGTAGGGACGTACAGCCGTACGTCCGCTAGCCAAGCAAATTCGCCACCTGAGCAGGGTGGGTCTCTACAAAGCGTTTCGGGTTATGACCTGGAGCTTGATAGAGGCCCACCCTGCGTTACGTTGAGAACCTGACACCTTGATTTGCACTTGCCATGGCTGACTCCCTGCCTGCGACAAACTTGACCCTCACGGTCAACGGCGAAGAAAAACAATGCCCGGCCGCCACCACACTGCCTCAATTCTTGGAGCAGCAGGGCATGAACCCCAAACTGGTCGCCGTGGAATACAACGGCCAAATCTTGCATCGGCAACATTGGGAAACCACCGTCATCGCCAACGATGACAACCTCGAAGTCGTCACCATCGTGGGTGGTGGTTAAGTCATCCCTTCAAACTTCCATCATCGATTCACTCAGACTCGCTCGAAGCAATGACCCAGCGAGCTTTCGTGATCTAGAAGCAGAATTTTTAGGTTGTCTTAAGAACTGGGACCAATTCCTATTCCGTTCGACAGATCCTTGCTTCCTAGTGTGGAGAACCGATGCCCAGAAGTAGGGTGCTCAACTGGCCTAGCCAGCACAACCCGCTAAAATAAAGGCTATACAACAACGTTTCAACTAAACAGTCCGCTGTCTGCGCGGCCAAAGACGTAACCATGCAAATTCAGTCTGAGCGGATTAAATCTGGAATTCAAAAGTTCCTTAAAAAGTTCACCAAACGGGCATTGGTGCTGACCCTCGTGACGGGTCTACTCTTTAGCCAAGCCAGCCCTGCTTTTGCTGCTCGCAGTGGCGGTCGTGCTGGTGGTTTCCGAGCACCATCCCCCACTCGTACTATGCCTCGCAGCAGGGGCGGTTCCTACGGCGGTGGCTATAGCGGCGGGTATCGCGGTGGCTATCGTGGTGGGATGGGTTACGGTGGCGGATTTATGTTGCCCTTCATGATGTTTGGCGGCGGCGGCGGACTGTTTTCCCTGCTGATCTTTTTTGCTATCGCAAGTTTTCTGGTTAATACCTTCCGCAACCTAGCCGCTAGCGACGATGGAACAACACCTGGACTCTCCAGCACCGCAAACCCTAACGTCACCGTAGCCAAGGTCCAGATCGGCTTGCTGGCCTCCGCTCGCGAACTGCAAACGGATCTCAACCGCGTGGCTCGCACCTCTGACACCACCACAAACGAAGGTCTGGCTGGCCTGCTCCAGGAATCCGTCCTGGCCCTGCTGCGCCACCCCGAGTTTTGGGCCTACGGCAGCACCGACGGCGAAGTCACCAAGCTGACCCAAGCGGAAACAGCCTTTAATCGCTACACCCTCCAAGCCCGTAGCAAACTAGCAGCTGAAACCCTTTCCAATGTCAAAGGCAAGTTGCGCGACGACGATGCTAAGGCCCTCGGTGCAGGTGGAACCCTGGCAGATATAGCTGAAGAAAACGAATATATCGTTGCCACCCTAATCATTGCCTCCAAAGGCAAGCTCAGCATCCCAAAAATCAACAATGCCAGTGACCTACGCACTGCCTTGCGCACTGCAGGAGCCATTTCCAGCGAAGAGCTCTACGGTGTCGAGCTGCTCTGGGAACCCCAGGCTGAAGGCGATGTGCTGACAGCGGATGAGGTGATGGAAGACTATCCCGAACTCCGCTTGGTCGCTTAAGCCGATTACTGAGAGCATAGCGATCTCCCATCTGATTGATTCGAGAAAGGGCTGCTTCCCACCAAGAGCAGCCCTTTCTCTTTGTGGTCCCAGTCCTGAAAACAGTTCAGTTTCACAAGTGCCCAAATAGACCTTTAGGTCGATGCAGATATTGCAATATCCAATGGATTGACAATCAATATCATCAGCGATACGCTCTCAGAGCTTCATTGAAGCAGTCTAATAAATCACTGGTGTGAGTCATAAAATCCATGCAAAAGAAACTAAAGCCCGTTGAACTGTTCCTCGCCGCTAGTCTCGCGACCGGCCTAGTCGCTTGCGGCCCCTCCGCCACTACCGAAGGCGGCGAAGGTGCTGCTCCTGAGACAACTGAAGAAGTCGCTCCTGAAGCTGAAGGCGGCGAAGGCGGCGAAGGCGAAGAAGCCCCTGCAGAAGAAGCCACTGACGACGAAGGTGGCGAGGGCGGTGAAGGCGGCGAAGGTGGTGAGGGCTAAGCCTTTACCCCACTTGAGCGATCGCCCTTTCTGGATGGGTTAGGACGATCGCTATTTATATCCTTTGGTAGAGACTGGACTGAGGCTCAGTCTCTTTTCTTTTGGCGCTGTTGAGAAAAATCCCTAACAATTGCTCTGTACAGCCCGTAGAATTGATCGAGCCTTCTGTGTCACCCAAGCTGCTCTTTCCAAGCAGTTCGTTCCCATCTATGCAATTTCAAATTCCGAACCTGCTCACCCCCGACGAATTCCAACAGGTCACCCAAGCGTTAGCAGAAGCAGAATTTGTCGATGGCAAGCTCACCGCTGGCTGGCATGCCAAACAGGTCAAAAACAATCAGCAACTGAAGCGAGAAAATGCCCAGGATTTACGTCGCACCGTAGAGCAGGCACTATTGCGCCATCCCCTCTTCCAGGCCGGGGCAAGACCCAGAAGCATCCATTCCTTACTTTTTAGCCGTTACCAATCAGGCATGTCCTACGGTCGCCACACGGACAATGCCTTCATGGGAGGCTCAGGCCTGCGCCGGGCAGATCTTTCATTCACGCTTTTCTTGAACGATCCCAACGAGTACGAAGGGGGCGAACTGGTCACCGAAGGCGCAGATGACGAACAAAGCTACAAGCTAGCGAGCAATACGGTCTTTGTTTATCCCTCCTCCACGCTGCACCGCGTTGCCGAGGTGACATCGGGGCAACGATTGGTGGCCGTGGGCTGGGTACAAAGCCTAATTCGGGATCCTGCAGAGCGAGAAATTTTATTTGATTTGGATACTGCGAGGCGATCGCTGTTCACCAAATCTGGCAAGGGTGACGAGTTCGACCTGATCTCAAAAAGCCTCGCCAACCTGCTCCGTAAATGGGCAGATTAGCAAGGCTCTAAGAACGGCTAAATTAAGACGCTTCCTCAGCTTAGGAAGCGCTATGAAACATGTGGGTTAGCAACGGTAATGTGGCGATCGCCAAACTCACCATGACCCACAAAACAGCCGAGTCATACTGTTGAGCCTGGGGAGCAGGTGCTAACAAAGCATCAATACGCTGCTCCAAACGATTGGCCTCATGTCCCTCAGAAAACATCACCCAGCCCGGCTCCACTGGAACCGCAGCCTGAGCCATTTTCAATAGGGACTCTGCCAGGAGTAAAGGATCATGGCTTTGGGCTGCCCAACGATCTGCCCGCATCTCCCGCAAAAGCAAGAGTTCGTCCCATAGAGTAGCGGTACCAGGCAACCCAGCCGTTGAAGTCCTGAGCCAGCCCAACCAGAAGAACCAAAAGGTATCGCGGTAGGTCAAGTGAGCCTGTTCGTGATGTAGCACCGCCGCCACTTCAGCTTCAGCCAACAAGTTCTGTAAGCCTTGGCTCACCACCAACACAGGACGCCAAAAGCCCACTCGAGCCGCAAAGGGTAAATGGCTCTCCAACCTTCGAGCCACAAACCCCTGCACCTGGGTGAGAGGCAAACGGCGAATCCGCCAGTGAGAGCGCAAGGAATGAACACCTTGCCAGGTCAGCACCCCAGCAAACCAAAGCAATGTGACTAGGGCAAAGCCATAGCCCAAATGGCCCACACCATGGCCCAGCATGGAACCATGGATACCCATCGTAAGAACGGCGATCGCCATCGCGAGAATCAGTAACGGCGGTAACAAAAAGGCTCCCAAAGCGACAGACCAACGACGAGACCAATCGGAATGAATGTCAATCCACCCAAATCGGCGAGATATCGCTTGATAGCTCCAGCGCAAAGCCAAAGCGCCCAATAAGCTCAGCACCATGAGAAGACTATGCATGGGAATCATCCTCTCCAGTCTGGTGATTAGAGTCGCTATCTCGCTGCAACCTCGCCGCCTTAAGGCGCTGGGCCATCGCCTCAAATCGGTCCAGGCTAGCGTTATCTAGCTCATCGGCAAATGCTGCCACAATCTCCGCATCCCCCACAGCCAGGAGCTGTTTCACCTGATGATGGGCCTGGAGCACCTGGGCCTCGCGCTGAGACAAACGCGGCTGCCAAACAAAAGCTCGCCGATGCTTCTTACGACTCAGCCACCCCTTGGCAACAAGGCGGTTTAGTACCGTACTCACCGAAGCATAAGTCAGCTCTCGGTCGGGATTATCCAGGATTTGCTCATGAATTTGCTTGGCAGTGGCACCGTTGTGCTGCCAAATAATTTCTAGAATTTCCGTTTCCAATGGCCCCAGAGAGAGGGTTTTAGGTCTGTGGGAAAAGAGAGACATAGGCAAATTCGATGGAAATCAGAAACCTAAGAGCGAGCTCGCGGAGGGTGCGATCGCTCGTACGGGCCAAGCCTAAATTAGGAATGCTTCTCTAGCATAACGCTTCAGTCCCAGAGGCCTAGTTTGGGATCGCTGCGACCCAGCGAGGACTTGCAGACTGTAACGTTTCGCAATCCGGGCACGACTCGGTAGGCTTGCCCTTCAGGGATAACGGTTTACCGCCGTGACTAAACCTTCTGCTCCACACCAAATCCAACCAGAGCCACATCCTTTAGGGGCTCACCTTCCGGTGGGCGCAAGTAATTCAAGATTTTGCGAATGCGCAGCTCAGGATTCACCAGCGTGATGGAATCCACCGAGACACTCTTGGTATAACGAGTCGTCATCAACAACTCGCGGGTTGTGGGATCAAAGCGAAAATCAGAAATAATCGGGCGAGCTTCGGTATAGGCCCGATCGCGCAAATAGTCCCCATAGAGCAATCCACCTTCGCAGCGGTGAATCACAAACAGCATCCGCAGCTCCTGGCTCACCTCCTCACCGGTTTCAGAGACAGTATGAAAACCCAGCTCAAACCCCGGCAGTGAATCGACGTCATCCGGCTCACTGTAAGCATTGTCACTCAAGACCTTGCGCTTCAGATCAATGCTCACGGGCTTAACCGCAAACTCCGTTCGCGATCGCTCCACTTCGCGATGTTGCAAATAATGATAGGTCCGCTCAGTTTGCCAAGCCCCCACGCAAGCTTCAAAAAACTGATGGAATACAGCTGTCTCCGCAGGGGCTGTTTCTGCGATCGTCATGACTCTCAAGGCCTTCGATGGAAAAACCATCTTCACTGTATCGGCTCAGCGCGAAGAGGAATCTATCATCCGGCACAACAAAACCGTCCGTGCATCTCTCAACTTGCCCGGAGACTCATAAAGATCTAGACCACTGGAATATCTAGATCACTAGCCTCCGTTCTCCAAGTCACGTTCGCGAAATTATGCCTGCCGAGACATCGTAACCACTACTCGGGTTCCCAGTAATCCAACTAGACCGAATAGAGCAAGGAGAGCATCTGGCTCAGGAACGGACTGGGGCAAAGATGCTATTCGATCTGGTGGAGCCAGGGGAATCAATACAGCTTTAGGAGATGCGACTCGATCTGGGGGAGCCAGGGGAATCGATACCGCTGTGGGAGGTGCGACTCGATCTGGTGGAACCAGAGGAATCGCGATCGCCTGGGGGGGCTCCGCCGGAGCATTCACCAGCCGCACCGGATTCGTCACCGTCCCACTATCTGTATCCGCAATAAACTCCAAAGCACCATCACCAAAGCCGTTCTCCCATTCCAGCCGCAATTCCGCGAACAGATCTCCCTGGGAAATATCAATGGGCAGATCGTAGCTCACTCGATTAGGTTCACCCCCATCCCCAACCAGAGACTCCGGCTTGATGGAAAAAGCAGCACCCACCTTCGAGCCCAGCGTATTCACACCAGCTGCAACAGAAGCCTCCACATCGAAAAGAGCATTGCCTTCCAATAGATTGATAGACAGGGCATAAATGACCGCATCCTCATTCACTTCCAGCAACCAGGGATAGCTAAAGCTATCGAGGCGTTGCCCTAAGCTCCAGCCATGGCCAAAAACACCGCCAGAAGCTTCACCCGTTGCCTGCCAAACTAGGGTCTCAGACCCACCGTCTAAAAAACTTGCAGTCACCTGGGCACCGCTCAAATCAGCACCTGTAGTGACAAAACTACTCAAAACCGTTTCGGCTCTTGTTTCCGCAGGTAGGGATGCTGCTATGCCTGAAGCGATCGCAACACCTGTGAGAAACCAGCCCGATACCTGCAATGCCGTCGCTGCAACCTTAGGCAGGGATTGGAAAGCCATGAATATTGTGTGTAGATGCAACTGCTCAACCGTCATTCCAGCCCTGGGTCGCATTACCGGTGACCAAACCGATGCTGCACAATCAAGGAGCTAGCGAGAACCGCTAGGAGTAGCCAGGAGACGCAACCGAAAGAGGGGAGACGGTGGCGACCTTACAAAACCCTGAGCTGCGTGACTTCAATCAAAGTAGCCGTGGTATCACCTAGGTGTCAGTAGATATTCGTAGCTTCGTCACAACTTAACCGCTCTATCAAGCTGAGATGGAATAGTTTGTGGGGACAAATACGGGCAACGAACAATCTGCAAGTTACAAAAACAAGGGAAATTCTTCCTAGCAGGCGCTCTGCCTGTTGAGGGGAAAGACTAGTCATCCTGAGGTAAATAGCTGGATTGATAAAACGGATGTTCTTCAGTCAGAGAAATCTCCCTAATCCTTATTTTCTCCCCTCAGAGCAATGCTTTATACAAAAAATATGCTTTTGCCCCGCCGCTTCAAGAAGAGGTCAAGTCTATATTCAACAAGAATGAAGCCTGGGCAAATATCTATAGGATTAGGTTAGTGGCCTAAAAATAAGCTTACAAAGCGTTCGTATACTTATGGAGCAGGCAGAGTTGTCCTATTGAATTTGTCTTAACTCAGTTCTTACAAGGCTGGATTAATTCATCTATAGGCGTTCCCAATGAAGGGAATTCAGCCCCCTACGGGAATAATAATTTTATAGGTTATAAGAATCGAACTAGTAGTGCATAAGTCCTCTGCAATGCTGCTCATATAATGCGAAAGCCTGTTCTCACTATTTTCTATCAGTATGATCCCTGGAATGCGACTATCGGTGGCATTCAAACGATCATCAGCTCTTTTATAAAGTATGCGCCGGATAGCTTCCGTATCCGGTTCGTGGGCATAACTAGCGATCCCAGCTTAAAGCTAAGGTGCTGGCATCGTCGTTCTTTGAAGGGACGTGATGTCATGTTCATGCCGCTTTTTTATATGGAAGATGACAATAGACGCAAGCTCGTCCCAACGACTCTCAGATACACTTGGTCTTTATTTGGCAAGCATCTTTCATCTGATTTCATGCACTTCCATCGTCTAGAGCCTAGTTTGGCAACCGGTCGGTGGTCTGGAGAGCAAACCTTGTTTGTTCACAATGATATCCATAGTCAGATGCTTAAAAGTGGTGGTGCTTCGAAGCAGGGTGGGATGCTGTGGAGCCGTGTTCCCCAGCTATATTTGGCACTTGAGCGTCGGTTGCTGAAGCGTTTCTCTCAAGTTCTCTCTTGCAATTCTGATTCACGGGATTTCTACAAGGCGAACTACTCTGAGATGGCTGACCGTGTCTCACTTGTCCGTAATACGGTTGACGGTGAGCTTTTCCATCCTCTCGCTAGCGATAGACTTGAAGCTGAGCGAGCGGGGTTGGCTAAGGAACTGGGATTGGAGTCAGGCAAGCAGTTCATTCTGTTCGCTGGTCGCCTGCACCCCCAGAAAGATCCACTGTTGCTAGCTCAAGCATTTGCCCAGCTAAAGCAGCGCAATAACGATCTAAAGCCCCATCTACTGGTCGCGGGAGATGGCGAATTGATGGAGCCATTGCGGAATGAGCTAAATCGCCTCGGTATTACTTCTTCAGTATCTTTACTCGGCCCTGTACAGCAGTCAGAACTGATTCGCCTTCATCAATGTGCATCAGTTTGCGTCTTGAGCAGCCGTTACGAAGGTCTGCCCTTAGTGGTTCTTGAGGCTCTAGCCTGTGGGACTCCCGTTGTCACAACTCGTTGTGGAGAAACCCCTAAATTGCTCTCTGGGAAGAGTGGTCTAGTCTGTGAGGAGCGTTCCCCTGAGGCGCTCGCTATACAAATGGAGAAGGTTCTGGCTCACCCGGAGCAATATCCAGTTTCAGCCTGCACCCAAGATGCGAAGCCCTACGAAGCGGGTCAAGTCATTAGCGAGCTGTACGGTCAAATGCTTAGCCGCTGGAAAGCGAAAACTGAGCCTGCTGTCGCCTGATACGGATATTTATTGAGTGATGAGGTGTCTAACGTGAGGATAGCCGTAATCGGTGCTAAAGGCTTACCGCCAGGCCAGGGTGGTATTGAGCATTATTGCGCTCAGGTTTATCCCCGCATGGTAGCAGCGGGGCATGATGTCGATATTTATGGGCGTACCTCTTACACAGGAATGCCCTGGTCAGAGCCTTGTGATTTTTCCGGGGTTCGTGTGTTCTCAATTCCTGCTTTACCCAAAATAAAAGGTGCTGATGCCATCATCAGTTCCGGAATTGGTGCATTTGTATCCACTTTCCTACGTCGCTATGACGTGATTCACATCCATGCATTGGGACCTGCGTTGTTTTGCTGGCTGCCCTTCTTATTCTCCTCATCTAAGGTCGTTGTGTATTGTCACGGTCTAGATTGGCAGCGAGTTAAGTGGGGAAGATTCTCTAGTTCCTTGATTCGCCTTGGGGAGAAGCTGGCAGTTCGATACTCCAACGAGATGGTAGTCGTTTCTCAGGAACTGCGTCGTTATTTTTGGGAAACCCATGGCCATGAGACCGTTTATATTCCCAACGGACCTGCCCAGTACTCGCCCTCTGATCAAGACTTTAGCTTTGGCAAGCGGCTCGGTCTAGATCCCGGTAAATATTTGGTTTTTTTGGGGCGCCTAGTTCCTGAGAAATGTCCCGACCTTTTGATTGAAGCATTCCTCAGGCTCAAGGAATGCGGCTGGAAGCTGGCTATTGTGGGTGGCAATAGTGATACATCAGCTTTCCAAGATCGGCTCTCAGGTCTCGCCCAAAGTGACCCCAGAGTCATCTTTACTGGAGTGCTGCGAGGCCGCTATCTTGCGGAGGTTGTTCGAGGAGCCGGCATTTTTGTCTTGCCTTCTGAGGTTGAGGGGCTTCCTTTAGCCATGTTGGAAGCCATGCAAGAAGGTTTACCTATCGTCGCTAGCGATATCCCTCCTCATCAACAGCTTTTAGGAGATAGGCGGGGTGTAATGTTCCGGTCGTTAGACTTAGATGACTGTATTGATAAGTTAACTTGGGCAATGGGACATCCCGATGAGATGGAAGCAATGTCCCAAGTCGCTCAGAGCTATGTTCGACAGAATTACAACTGGGAGCGAGTTGTAAGAGATGCGAATCACTTACACTTCATGCTTTTGGGTAGCGCTTCTGAGGCAATGCCTGTTAATGTATCCCCTCCCCAGGGAATAATCACCAAGAAAAGTAAGATGTCCGTTTCTCAAGGGTAGCCCTCCTCTGAGTTCGTGATTTAGGTCCTTAGCCAGCCAGTCTACCTGCAGTATTGGCGATATTAGAAAAGCAATTATGGATAAGCTCTCCTCGATTCTGCCTCCGATCAAGCGCAATTGGCTGCCAGCGCTTCTGACCTTTTCGGCTGCCCTTGTGGGAGCTGGATTCTACTTGTCGGTTGCAGAGAAATCTTATTTTTCCGCCGTTCGAGTCTCTGTCGAAGATCCCCGAGCGAGTAGTGTATCTGCTCTGGGTCAGGGGTTAACTCAGCCTCCAGGGCGAGGTAGTGCAGATCCGATGGCGACCCAGGCTGAATTGGTGAGATCCCAGCGGGTTTTAGAGCGATCGCTTCAACAGGAGGCGCCAGCATTTGAAGCTGAGGGAGTTTCCTTGCCCACTGTTGGGCAGCTTCAACGGGCGCTGCAAGTAAAGGTGATTCCTGCGACTAATATCCTGCAGATTGGCTATGAAGGTTCAGATCCTAAACTCACAGCCCAACTGCTGAATCGCATTGCTGCTGAAGTTATTAATCAGAGCAGTGAGAATATCCGTTTAGAGGCATCTTCTATTCGGCAGTTCTTGGAAAGTCAAGTTCCCAAGGAAGCAGAAAAGCTAACTCAGGCCGAGTCTCTAGAGACCCAGTACCGTCAAGCTAATGGCGTAGTGGATGTAAATGCACAAACTAATACCCTGCTGACAAACCTTTCCCAGTTGCAAGAGCAGCAGAGAGTTGTAGCGGGTCAGCTTCAAGAGGCTCAGACCCGAACGGGAATGCTTAAGGAAATGACCGGGTTTGACTCCCCCGACCGAGCTTATGTTGCTTCTCGCATTGGCCAAGATAAGGAGCTAGCAGATTTCAAGACTAAGCTGATTAACCTTGAATCTCGAATTATTGAAGCGAGGGCAAAGTACCAAGATAACCATCCCCAGGTTTTGGCTCTGGCTCAGCAGCGTGACGATGTACGTTCCTTCTATGGTCAACGCTTGGGAGAGCTCGTCCCGAGTTCCCAGTCTCTAACGGCTGGTGATGTTGCCCAGGATAATCTCAGTCAAGATTTGATTTCTCGCTATGTGCTGACGACGGTTGAAACCGCAGCGCTGAATAATCACCTGAGCCTGCTCAAACAGAATCAATCTTTTTTGCAGGAGCAGCTCGCTACCGTCCCGCAGCGTAAGCAGGAGCTGTCTACACTTGAACGGAAGCGAGACGAAGTGAAGGCAAACTTAGCTTTACTTCAGGGAAAGCTTCAAGAGGCACGTATTGCGGAAGCTCAGCTGCTGAGCAATATTCGTATTGTCTCTTGGGCCTATGTACCTAACGTTGTTGCTGCACCTCAAGCTCCAGTGATATTAGCGATCGCAGCGGCTGCTGGTGGAGTACTCGCGACTGGGGTTGTGCTATTGCTAGAAGCCTTTAATGGAACTCTACGTAATGCCAATGAAATTGAAGCCTCTAGCGAAGTTCCTGTGTTGGCAGTATTGCCAAAACCTTCTGGCCAGTTACTGCTCTCTGCATCACGCACCAGCAAATTAGAACGGTTCCTCGATAGTCCTGATGTGGTGGAACCCTACCGAAGCTTGCTCAAAACCCTAGAGCTTCGTATCAATGATAAGCCTAGGGTTATCGTCATGAGCAGCACCGTTGAGAACGAAGGTAAGTCCGACGTGATTGCGCGTCTAGCTTCTGTTTCTGCCATGCTGTCCCGAAAAACCTTGATCATCGATGCAAACTTGAGTCGCCCAGAGCAACAGGAAGTTTTTGCCCTTCCTTCTACAGTCGGATTAACCCATGTCGTTGCAGGTAAAGCTTCCCTGCGAGAGGCGATTCAGCCCAGTGGATTTGAGAACTTGGATGTTCTTTCCAATGGTGAATTGATTAGTCGCCCTTCTACAGTGACTGAATCTGCTGGCATGGAAAGGGTCATCCGAGAAGCTGCTAAAGGCTATGACTTCATCTTTGTAGATGCAGCTCCTGTCACTACATCTGCAGACGCCTTGACTTTGAGTCAGTATGCCGACGGTTTGGTCTTTGTTGTGCGCCCTAATCTGACAGTACGTGAGGCGATGTTCAAGTCCATGTCAGAAATTGAGAGCAATAACACGCCTGTTCTTGGTGTTGTAGTCAATGAGTCTCAATCCTTACCTCGCTATGAGAGTTTCAAAAATATGAATAATGTTCCTATGGGCCTTGATAAAGAATTGGAGTTACTGCCTGACTAGAGGGTATTCACTGCCGTAGGAATTTACGGATTACTGAGTAGCCATTGAATGCGTATCTGCTGCTCCTCATTAAAGTGATTGACTAAGTTTATTGATTAGATTATTGAATCTCTCGAATCATCAGTTTGGATTGGTGTTCGATATTCCTAAAATATATTTTTAAAGAATAGGATGAGTGATGGGTGAGTCCCTAAAACAGCAATTTAGACAGCGACTTTCCGCAGATCTCTATTGGGTGCGTGGTCTAGCAATCATTCTCGTTGTGGCTGGTCATGTGATTGGTTTCACAGAAGATTACGGCATGCGTGAGCTGTACCAGATAGATTTACCCGTTTTAGGCTGGGCGGCGGATAGAGTTAATTCAATTCATATGCCGGTGTTTTTCGCGATCTCAGGTCTTTCGTTCTATATCTTTAGTAATCGAAAGACCAGTTATCGAGACTTCTTCACAAAGAAAGCCACTCGTCTAATAGTGCCATTAGTAGTTTGGTCTCCACTCTATTTCTTTTTTCAGAATTTTTATAAAGGCAATAGTTTCTCCGTAATGGACATATTTAAGTCCATTATTTTCCCCTATGAAATCTTTTGGTTTCTCCATGCGCTAATTTGGATAACGCTTTTTACATTTGTCTATTTTCGGCTAAGCAAATCACTAGTTTTCTATGGGGCTATTTCGCTAATTCTGGGGTTGGTCGGCTGGAGCACGGATAACGTTATTCTTCGCAATGGCTATTGGAACTTGTTCTATGCTGTGGGGCTCCTTGTCGGAGCTTTTTTACCAACTCTGTGGGAGCGCTATCAGAATAGTGATTGGCATCAAAGTCGCTTTATTCCTCTAGGTCTTCTAGCGTTACTAACAATCTTTTTTGGAGTACTACTGAGCTTGGTAGATCCTCAACTCCTCGGATTTGATATATCACGCTTGTTAATCGGAATACCAGCATTCTTCGGTTGGTTGGTCACGCTTGTTGTGTTCTCACCTCAAGCTGGAGCTCAGTCTAATTCCAACGTGGGAGATGTTTTCTATCGGTTTATTTCCTACGTTGGGAAACAGAGCCTAATTGTCTACATTTTTCATGGCTACTTTACCAGGGCCTTTGCTCTCGTGATGAAAGCAATGCCAGCTTATCCTTTGCCTGGATTGTACTTTGTGCTTTCGACCTTGGTTGGAACGATTGGTCCAATGGCATTGTACTTCTTGATATTAAAGCGCAGTTCTAAACTGCGTTATTTAGTCGGTGAATCCTAAGCTGAGCTTGATCGAGCTGACTGCTGAGAAGCGGCCAGTTGATGTGATGGGTTATTAAGCATATTTTATTTAGAGAGGCTGTCTACTATGAAAGGACTCTATGAAAATTTCACACAAATTCAAACTCACTATGAGCTAGAGAAGCAGTTAGCAGCTCAGCTAAAAAATGCCAATCGGGAGGAACGAAAGCGTCTGTATGGCGAGCTATATGACAAGCTATTCTCAGAAATTACATTTCACCCACAAATCTCTCGTAAAGATGATGTAGAAGCATCTCACCGAGAAGTTTCCCGGAAGATGCGCCTCGTTTCACGTTTTCTAAAGCCTGAGAGCGATTTTGTGGAAATTGGTCCTGGTGACTGTAGTTTCTCCATTGCTGCATCTGCTCAAGTGAAGAGAGTTCGCGCGTTAGATGTATCTAGTGAAATTACAAAAAGGGACAATCTACCGCAGAATTTTGAACTGGTTCTTTATGATGGCTGTTTAATTCCCTGGCAAGATTGCAGCGTTGATCTAATCTATAGCAACCAATTAATGGAGCATCTCCATCCTGAAGATGCTGAACTGCAACTAAAGGAAATTGCCAGAGTGCTACAGCCTGGAGGACAGTATGTTTGCATCACGCCTAATCGCTTATCTGGTCCCCATGATGTTTCTAAGTACTTTGATTCTGTTGCAACAGGATTTCATTTAAAGGAGTATACCTATACTGACCTTTATACAGCCTTCAAACAAGCAGGATTTTCCAAAATTATCAGTTACATCGGTGGTCGTGGAATTTATTATCGTTTTCCGCTTCAATTGCTACTGGCGATTGAGGCAATTTTAGATAAATTGCCTTCTCCGATGCGTAAATTCTTCGGTTGTAGCTTGGTGGGTCGTTTCCTACTCGGCACAATCGTCGTTGGTCAAAAGTAGATGATTGTCTGTTTTTTGAGCTGAGATTCAGGAGTATGTGTTTCTCAGCTTAGATAGATATTTGGAGTTTTTAATAACTCAGTGTCTGCTCTTGGAATGCGCATCACCGTGCATTCTGTCCTTTGGCAAAGATTTGATTTTATGAACAGTTTGCAGACATCTCGTCTCAAGAGCTTTGCGATTGGTGGATTGCTGACAGTGCTATTTTGTCTGTTGGCGCTTTTGGCTGGGCTTGCATCTGGCGTGACGCCAGCTTTGGGCATCATTTTAGCCATCATAGCCATAGGAGTGGTGTGCTTGCTCAATGCTTTTGACTATTCGATTCTAGGGCTACTTATTCTAAGAAGCACGATCGATACATTCTATGCAATCCAGCTTCCGTCAATTTTTGCAGTAGGGCTAGATGCGATCGCTATTGCTTACGTCGTATTTAAACTGCTCAGTCGCGAAACCGTTAAAACAGACGGCTTTCTCTTTTTCTTTGCTGGCTGGTGTGCATTCCAATCCCTTTGGGTGGTTCTGCTGTTTTTTGGAGGTCTAGGAGGAAGTGCGGCTCTTGTAGGTGATTCAATTCGTGAAATTGTACGTTTGGGCTCATGGTTGTTAGTCTACTTGCTCATCATGCAGTTCAAAGGAAATATCAGACCCGAGAAATTTGCCAAGCTTCTCCTTCTCTCCTTAGCTATTCCACTGTTTGTAGCACTTTTACAGCTACTCATTCCCGATCTGTTACCTCCGGAGATTTCTCCGGCGACTTTATCCACAAGGGGACCCGGTCCTGATGCTGTGCGTGTGCGAGGCACGATTGGCCACCCGAATGGATTTGCGACTTTCCTGTTCTTTTTTATAGGGGTAGTCTACTGGAAATTTATGGAGAGCCGTGGTTCAAGACTATGGTGGGCGCTGGTTCTCCTAGTATTGGGAGGCTTTTACGTAACAACAAAGTCTCTATTTAGCTTAGGAATGTTGGCGATCTTCATGATCTGTATGGCGTTGCGCCAAACCACATTTATCAAACTTTTCTCTGGAGTTACCTTCTTTGGACTGGTTTTATTACTCTTTGCCAGCTCTCCCATAGGTCAAGAGCGCTTAGCTTCCATTGCGCAAACGCCACTGCTGAATCCAGATATTGATGCATCTCGGGCAATTATTCTTTCAACAACAGACTACAACAGCTTCAATTGGCGGATTGCTCAATGGACGGATTACCTGACTCGATGGCAACAGGCCCGCTGGTTTGGCCATGGCATTGGGGTTAGCGTTTCCCTCAGCCCCAATGAGTTAGAGCCTCACAATGATTATGTTCGTTGGCTGTTCGAACAGGGCATAGTTGGCTTTAGCGGAATAATGGTGTTTTTTGGAGCTCAGTTCTATCGCTTAAGCAGTCTTTTACGCTCCCCCAGTTCCACGGCTCCTCAAAAGAATCTTTGCTATGTTCTGATCGTGATGCTGTTGGCCTTGCTATTCGGAATGCTAACGGAGAATATTTGGGACCACACCATGTTGTTTTTCTACTGGTGGGTGCTATTTGCTGTAGTGGGTTGGGATTGGCAAGAGCCTCAAGAAGCTTTAGAGATAGTTCATGTACCCAAATCCTGGGTGAAGCCTAAAACCTAAATCTTGGAATACCATCTGGGTAATGTAAAACAACTTCTTTAATCTACAATCCCTTCTACAAAGGGATTATGAAGCATTCCCCCTTAGCTGGCTCAGACCGGTTTGTAGGTCAGATAATATAGAGGCTGAAAGGGCAGTCTATAAAATAAAACTGGTTATAAGGTTCTACTTCATTTTGGGGTGACTGGTGCAAGGTCAATACTTAACTCTAGGGGAGACCTCATCTAAAATCCCTATCCTGCTAGGCTTTGAGAGATTGCTAACCCTAATCTTCCGCCGTGACGCTGTACTAGCATTATGGCAACTTGTGTAGGGCATCGCTCCGTTTTGCAGGGTTGTGGTTTTAATCAAGACCCTGAGTTCTGGGAATCAGGACAAAAGCCTTGTAGATATTAATCAAGAGCCTCATTTATACAATGGAGCTATTGATCAAGATTATGCCGTTCCACTACTGCTTGTCAGAATCACCGTTGGGCTATCATGAAAAAAACTGTCATTGCTATTGGCCTTGATGCTGCTGAGCCCAGGCTTATTGAACAGTGGATTGAGCAAGGACTGCTCACAAACCTAGCTCGTCTCAGAAATGAGGGTGCCTATGGACGTTTGCAGAACTTTGCGTCCTATAGGGCTGAGACGCCTTGGACAACATTCCTAACGGGCTGCTCTCCTGATACAACAGGATATTGGGGGCCAGTAAAACTCAAGGATGGTACCTATCAAGTTGATGCAGTGGGTGCCTATGACTATGGTGATTATGAGCCTTTCTATGCATTAGGCCAGGACTATAAGATTGCTGTCTTTGATATGCCCCAGGCACCTCTCGCAGAGGATACCAATGGCATTCAGATCTTAGGCTGGGGTGCTCATTCTCCCCAAACACCCAGCCATTCCTTACCAGTTGGTAAACTTCAAGAAGTGATTCAACGTCACGGCACGCACCCCGCCTTTGGCCACGATCATGCCAATATTTATAGTCTCAAGCAGGTTGATCGCCTCCATCGCGAACTTCAGGAAGGAATTCGCCGTCGCTCTGCGATTTGCAAAGACTTACTGAGCCAGGATGATTGGGACCTTTTCCTGACGATTTATGGTGAAACCCATTCTGGTGGTCATTGCCTCCTGCACTTAAACGATCCAAGACATCCGGTCTATCGTCGTCAAGGCGAATCTGCAACTGACTATTTGCTAGAGACTTATCAGAAAATTGATGAGTCCATTGGTGAAGTCCTGGCAGCTGCCCCCCATGATGCATCAGTCGTAGTCTTCTCTGCCCATGGCATGCAGGCTAACAACCTGGACTTGACCAGTACTTTCTTCCTGGGAGAGTTAATGTATCGCTGGAACTTCCCCGGAAAGCTCGGTTTTGCAGCGACTTCAACTCAGTCAACTCCCAAGGTTCTCTCTCCATGGCGCCAACAGCAACGTTCTTACCGTGACATTTGGTCACAGAAGCATGATCCTAATCCGCTCACTCGTTGGATTAGAACAATTACACCAACCAAAGTTCATCGCATTTATGCGAACTTATTGGAGCGTCTTGGGCTCACACCCGAGAGTGACTTTGTATCTCCTTATCAGCTTCAGAACCAGGGCGGAAGCTTCGACTGGGAGCCTGTGAGCTGGTACGCTCCCGCTTGGCACAAAATGAAGGCTTTTGCCTTACCCAGTTTTTCCGAAGGCTATATTCGCATTAACCTCAAGGGTCGTGAACCTGATGGTTGTGTAGAGCCCGAAGATTACGATCAGGTCTGTGATGAGGTCATTGCTCAAATAGAATCTCTGCGCAGTGTCAAGACAGGAAAATCCATGGTTGACAGTATTATTCGCACTCGTAATGCGAATAATCGCTGTGCACCGGGAATGCCTGATGCTGATCTCATCGTCATGTGGGATGAGACAGAGCTGACTGATTGTGTTGAAAGTGACTTGGTCGGACGTATAGGACCTGTGCCTTATCAGCGTGCAGGTAGCCATACCCCTCGGGGCTTTGTCCTCATGAAAGATAAGAGTGTAAAGCCAGGCTCTGACTTACAAGAGGGACATACTCTTGATTTAGCACCGACTATTTTGGACTTGATGAACGCGCCAAAACCGAGCCACTTGGAAGGGAATAGCCTATTACAGACTGCCCCTCTTCTAGCGAACAGTTAGTGTCTTGCTGCTCTACGGATACTCCAAGGGCGAGAAGCGAGAGAGCTTACACCTTTCTCCTTATCAGTTCGCTCAACGTTGGGGAGTAGGGTTTGGGTATGCATCTCTCTTTGGAGATTATGCAACGCGGACGCGTCTTTCTTGTTCAAGAGAGTATGACTTTCGACCTCGCATCTCGGTCTAGCGACATCCCTTTCTAGCTATTTCCCCTGAGGATTCTAATTGCTTTCTTGGGGGTAGACTAGATAAGTAGTATGCTCCAACAATTTAGGGTAACGCCGCTCTCGTAGGAGACTCCCTAAATTGCTGCAGGGTTCTTGATATGCATTTTTATATTTATTAAGTTGAATTGGTATGGTCGAGCAGCCTCCCAAAGTATCGGTATTAATCCCTGCTTATAATGCAATGGATTATTTGCCCCAAACGCTTGCAACTGTTATCTCTCAAGACTTTTCAGATTACGAGGTTGTCATTGTTAATGATGGTAGCTCTGACGCAATAGAAGATTGGTATGCCGGGCTTTCAGATGAGCGGGTGCGTCTGATTTCTCAGGAAAATCGAGGTCTGGCTGGCGCTCGTAATACTGCGATCGCCCACGCCCGAGGTGAATATCTTGCCTTACTAGATGCAGATGACTTATGGGAACCTGAAAAGCTAGGTTTACAGGTCAATGTTCTGGATCAAGATCCTGAGGTGGGCCTAGTCTATACCTGGCTTGCACTAGTAGATATGGATGCCCAGCCGACAGGCCGTTTTCTCAAAAGTATTGAAGAAGGATGGGTCTGGCGAGATTTGATCCACCGTAATTTTGTTGGCTGTGGAAGTACCCCTTTGATTCGTCGTGACTGTTTTGAGGAACTCGGCAACTTTGACGAGAATTTGGGCTCCTACATGGAAGACCTCGATATGTGGTTACGATTATCCCTCCAGTATGAATTCCGAGTCATTAAGCAGCCATTAGTGGGTTATCGTCAGCGACCTAACAGTGCTTCCAAAAATTGGGATGCCATGTTGCGAAGCTCTGAAATTCTTTTCACGAAGGCGTTTGCAAACCCACCGAAAGATGTGACGGCTGATGAGTTGAAGCGGCTCAAGGCAGAAGGCTATGGACGTTCCAGACTTTCTTTAGCTTGGCAACCCTTATTAAGTGAGACGAAAAATTATTCAAAGTCCAAGGAACTCTCTAAAGAGGCCTTAGAGCATGATCCTTCACTCAGATTTTCTAGGGATTATGTGCGTTTAAAATTGACTATGTTGATAATGCAACTCTTGGGCAATCAGCGTTACAGCCAATTGTTGGCATTGATGTATCGTCTGCGCCGCTTTCGATTAGCAATATAGCAGCCTCTTGAAATCGTTTTGTTTAGCAGTATTGAAGAAGACCCATGGTTACTATGCCTATTCAGGTATATCAATCAAGAACGTTGGCTCTCCTGGGTCTAGTATGCAGATGATGAGTAGATCAACGGATTTCCAGAGGGTTAAGACCTTTTTCCATGCTAAAGATGTTCGTGGTGAACATCTGCATAGTCATCCCAGGAGAGCCAGAACGTTTAGGGATTGAAGAAGAGAGGGCATCTTTTCTGAGGATGTGTCGCTTTTATTTCTGCTCTCGCTATAGTTTTAGGCACCTTCAATAGAGGAGGAGCGCGGGAGTTTTCGGCGAAGGATAAAGAAAGTAAAGACTGGGATGCATAGCCAGCGTACAGATAGCACTGTAATTGCGAGAGGCAATATACCGTGGGGAACAGCGAGTACGAGTGCCCCAATGAAAATCAGCGTAAAAACGGTGTTCCAAGCAATATCTAGACCAATTTCATCCGTTGCCTGAAGCAATTTTGACGTGGCTTGGGCTAATGCCATGGGAACGGCAGATAGACAGATGATAATTAGAATCGGGATAGCATCTATCCACTTTTCACCAAAGACAATGGGGACGTAGAAGGGGGCTAGGCAAGACTGGGCGACCACAAGGGGGGCGATTGTCAGGCCGATGGTTTTAAGACTGCGTAGAAAGCGCCCGCGAAGCAGGTCTTTATCCCTACGCGCTTCGCAGAAATAGGGATACCAAGCGCTGGAAAAGGAATTAATCACGCCCTGGCTAATGCCAATGCCTGCACTGTAGGCAAAGAAATAAACGCCTAAATCACTGAGTCCCAGAAAGCGAGCCACGATCAGATAGTCGGCATCCTGGCGGAAGCGATTGAGGAGGTCCACCCCCAAGCGTTTACCCCCAAAGCTCAGAATGCTGCGCCAGGCACTGAAATGGGGGAATTTCCTGGGCTTCCATTGACTGAAATGGGCAATGATGGGGTACCAGACGAGATAGCTAATCACAATGGCCCAAACTACGGACCAAACGCCATAGCCAAGAAAAGCCATGACCATAATGATGAGATTGCTGACCATAGCCTGGGCTGCCATACACCAGGCTCTGACTTGGAGCAGGTTACGACGATCCAACAGGGAAGCTTGCACCATGTACGAAGGGATGACTAAGTAGCTTAATCCCAGCGCACAAATCGGGAAAACAAGAGCCGTATTCTTGTAATACAACGCGATGGGATAGGCCAAAAGACATTGAATAACAAACAGGGAGGCCATGATTACCCAATTGAGAGAGTAAGCCGTTTGGCAAACCTGCTCTAATTCATCTTCATCAGCCTGGACAACTTTGGCAGAAATTCCACCTCTCACACTAATGACATTGGCAAATTCGAAAACACTGTAAATCGCAGAAACCATGCCGTAGTCGGTCTTGCTGAAGAGGCGTGCAAGCACCACAGTGGCTCCCAAGCGGAAAACCCGCTGGACGAGTTCGGCACCGCCGAGCCAGCCAATATTTAAGATATATCGGCTAGAAGCCAGAGTTTTAAGGCGATCAATCAACATGAAAAGCTAGCGAGAGGTCCGCAAGAAGCCAAAGCGGGGGGCGGCATCAAATCTAGTAGGTGCACTTTTTAGTTACAGCCAGAGAAAAAGCTCTGTTTAACACTAGCTCATGGACACTTAATTCATGGATTTCTCATGATGAAGTCGGCGCATGGGCAGGTATCTGTATTTGGTTTGCATCCTGCCAGCTGCATCCATTCTCTATGATTCCCAAATTTGAGGTTTCGCTGTCGGCAAGATGCAGGGGAGGCCTGTCCACAAGAATGAGAATGCTATGTATGCTGTGAGCTCACGCCCATCTGAGTATCGCTTAGGGCACAATAAAGTCTAGGAGATGCTGCTGGAAGCTAAGACTTCAAGACAGCATCAAGGGGATGTGTGCTTCAACCTTAGTTGTCCTGCTTACGTCATGATTTGTCGCGATGCCTGAAGAAAGTTCTAAGCCCATGGTCCAGTCTGTTGCTCCTAAGCCCGCCGTCTCGGTGGTGATTCCGGCTTATAACGCGATGGTCTATTTACCTGAGACCCTAGAATCTCTGTGGAATCAGACCTTCACGGATTTTGAAGTGGTCGTCGTTGATGATGGTAGTACGGACCATATTCGAACTTGGGCTATGTCTCAGGATGATCCTCGCTTTCGCCTCGTGTCCCAAGAAAATCGCGGCTTGGCAGGGGCTCGGAATACCGGGATTCGTGAGTCGCATGCTGATTATGTAGCTTTTTTGGATGCCGATGACCTTTGGGAATCGACAAAGTTAGAGCTACAAATGGCGGCCTTATTGCGATCGCCCAATGCCGCTCTAGCCTACACTTGGTCTGCCCTCGTCGATGCCCAAGGCACCCCCACCGGACGAGTTTTCAAAAGCCAAGCAGAAGGTGAAGTTTGGTCAGACCTCATCTTGGAAAATTTTGTTGGTTGTGGCAGCACCCCCGTGGTCAAACGCTGCTATTTTGATTCTCTCGGTCTGTTTGATCAGAATCTAGGTTCCTCTGTAGAGGATTGGGATATGTGGCTACGCCTAGCCTTGCATCATCCTTTTGTAGCCGTACCGCAGCCCTTGGTGGGCTACCGTCAGCATGAAAACAGTGCTTCTCGGAACTGGCGCCAGATGGAACGCAGTTTCAATATCGTGCTGGATAAGGCTTTTTCGGCTGCTGAGGAAGCCAAGATTCCTAACCTAGAAGCTTTACGCAAGCGCGCCTACGGCAATGTGTATTTAGATTTAGCTTGGAAGCCACTGCAATGTGAAAAGAAGGAGGTCTCTGCCGCGCGGGAAATGCGAGCTCGGGCTATAGAATATGACCCCAGTCTTTGGAAAAAGAAAGAATACTGGCGGCTTAGTTTGGCAATTAACTTGATGCAACTCCTGGGAGAGGCGGGCTATCGCCGCATTGTAAAAACGTTCTACGGGATGCGGCGCACGGCTTCTTCAAGTTAGCTTGTACCGAGCTGGCTAGCCCGTAGAACGGGTTAGCCTATAGAAATAGGCCTTAGGGGCTTCCAATGAATCAAGGTCTCCAGAGCTAAGTACCCTACAAGAGCGAAGTTGAAGGGCACGACTGCCAAAAGCCGCTGGTTGCAACTTTGTTCAACCAGCGGCTTTTGGGCTCACATTCTAAAGCTACGGGGCGAACCAATCTCTGGAAGTCCTCGACGTATCTCCGGTTCTCCAAGCATTGGATCTATGGGACTCAAGCTTGGCATTGTCTAAACTTTAGCCGGGTTAACATGATTGGCCCGGTGATTAAAGAAAGCGACTAATACCCAAAGGCTTAAGGTCAGTAAGCCATCCGTTGCAAGGCTGGCCCAGGCTGCTCCTTTCCAAGAATAGAGTGGGATTAACCAGGCGTTTCCAAGGCAGTTGAAAATCGCCATGACGACTTGCAGGAACGTACGGTGACCCTGGAGGCCCGCGCCAGTCAGGGTGTCAGCAGCGAAATATTGCAGGGATTTAAAGAAAAGAATAGGGGAGAGCCAGCGCAAAGCTGCGATCGCTGGTTCATATTCTGGCCCCAAGATGTAGGGAACCAATGGTGCAACCAGCCAAAGTCCGGCCGTGGCAATTAAGCCATAGCTTCCCGCGAGAGGCACAATTTTTTTGGCAACGCTAAGACTGCCCCGGATGCCAGAAGCTCCTTGCTTGAAAAATTTGGCATAGGACACAGTCATCAAGGAGAAGACGGGAGCCATAGCCACATCAATAATGCGATAGGCGGCACCGTAAATGCCGGTGGCCTGAAGGGTGGCCATGCGAGCCAACATGGTCTTATCGAGATCGGCAGAGAAGTTTTGGGCCGACAGGTCTACCGCAAAATAGAAGCCCTGGGTTATCTCAGGGTGGATTTGCTTGAGGGCGAGGCGGGGCGGACCGATATCGCGCGAGACCAACAGCAGGGCAACGGCAGCAGTCACAATACGACTAACGAGATAGAATTGTCCCCAAACCAACGCTGTGGGCTCGGGGATAAAAATGGTTAGGCAGAGGGCTGCCAGAACACTATTGATGCTGAGTAGGACATGGAGCTGAGCATTTCTATGGACCAGATCTACGGCGAGGAATGCCTTGAGAGCAACGTCGAGCACACGGGAGAAGAAGAGCTCTGCGATGCCAATACTGACCCAGAGGCCCAGGTGAGCCACGTTGGGTAAGATGATTTCCCCTGCGGGAATGAGGAATGCAAAGCTTAAAAGGGAGAAAGTGGTGACCAGGTATAGCGCATTGCCCCAGGCTTGGGGGAAATGCCCTCTGTCACGCGCCACTTGCTTGATGAGTACCTGGGCAGATCCCCAGGCGGCAAAAGGAAGTAAGACTTTTGTCAGTGCCGTTACGCCAATGAACGTTCCATATTGCTGGGCTCCTAAGGCACGGGCCACGAGTAGGAAGTAGGAGGATTGGAGAAAGGTACGCAGCAGGCGAGCCCCGAGAACCCAGAGGGCTCCTTGGGCGGTGCTGTTGTGGCGCAGTTGCTTAAGCTTCGTGAGGAGGGACTTCATGAGCTATAGCCCTCCAATAGGTTTTGTTGTGGTTGTTGTCTGTGAGGTGGTGGAACGCGGCTGGGGTGCCCTTGGGTTAGCTGGTAAGGCTGAAGACTTAGGGCGACATAGAACACCCAAAACAGGTCATTAGGCACGAGGAGGCTACTCTCCGGTAGGTTGCCCATGATCATGTAAACCATGAAGGCCAAAGGCCAGATGTGGTTAACGGATTGACTTTGGCGCAATTGAATGAGGCTGAGAATTGCGTGGTAGAAGAGGCTCACGAGGAAAAGTGACAGGCCAATGAAGCCTAACTGGATGGCAATGTCTAGGAAACCGTTGTGGGCATTGGGGGTTTCCCAGCCGTAGATGCGCCAGATATCGCCAGATTCACTATCGAGCCCTTGCCAGAAGCCGTAGTAGCCATAGCCAAACCAAGGACGCTCCACGAGTTTTTCTAAGGTGAGAGCCCAGATTTCTGTACGGCCTGTGAGGGTTACATCTTTGTTGAGTAGATTCGCAATGCCAGATAAATGTTGGGAAATCCAGATGCCGCTGCCCAGGGCAAAGGTAAAGCCGCTAATGAGGCAGGGCAAGAGGAAGGAGATGGAAAATCGTCGTAGGACAAGGCAGACGACGATCGCCCCAATAACGACACTCGCGTTGATCATGGCCCCCTTAGAAGTGCAAAGTCCAATAAGCATGACGGAGCCCATCAGACCAGCGAGGGACCAAAAGCGGGCGCTGGAGCGAGGTCGTTTGGGTTGGAGAGAGCGCAGCAAAAACACAGCCACGCTCAGCACCATCAACTTGCCCAGGGTGTTTTTATGGGTGTAAATCCCGCGCCAGTCACCAGTGTGGGTGCCGCCCATAATGCCGTATTTAGGCAAAGCGATCGCATAGAAAAAGCTGAGGCAGACAATACCGCCAAAGGCCCAGGCCAGAAGTCGTAGCTGGGTTTCTTGGGAGTAGCGTCCCGCGAGGTAAATGCCAAATAGCGTTGTGCCAATGAAGGCAATGCTCTTAGCAAAGGTTTCATCGGGGGTAGCGGACCAAGCAAAGGAACCTGCGGCCAGGGCGACGAAAAGCAGGGTGAAGCGATCGCGCAGCAAGGTTTCAAGGGTCTGTCGCCAACGGCCAATTAGCAAGGCTGCAAAGATGCAGTAGGTGCAAATGAACACCAGCTTCATGATCGGGTAATCAGCTGGGGCATCTCCAGGATCGCCCTGGCTATATCCACCGGAGAGGAAGACCGTAAAAGGCCCTCCGGAATACAGGATCAGAACCGCAACTGTAAAGGCCTTTTCCAGACGAGTAAAAATAGGAAACAAGGTCATAGCGAACCCAGACAGGGAGGGGCGATGGCGATGCAGTATGACTCAAATAAATACGATTCCTATAGGGACCGTTGCCCTAGGTTTCCCTCCTAGGTCTCGGGGATAGACAGTTGAAGCTTTTGGCTAGGCTCCTTTTGGCTAGGGTCAAGGCTGAGTAAAGCTTGCCCATCAAAATGCTCCGGTTGGGGCTCACCGAGGAGATGTAGCAGCGTTGCAGCAACATCCACAGCTTGGCCCGTGGGGAGGCGACTACCTGGTTTGATACCAGGACCCTGCACCATGAAGTGACCTCTTGCTCTGTGGCCACCCGGACGGTTGTAGGTGACAGGACCGATTCGACCGAGTTGAGGGCTTTCAATCACATCCGTAGGACAGTTGTTCCAGATCACCATTAGGTCAGCATGGGGATGGCGATCGCTTTCATCATCAGCACTGGCTCGGGTGCGCTGCACCGCCTTGACCAGGGGTAATCCGCTGCGACTATCCTTCAGTCCATGGAGCATTTCAATTAGCTCATCACAGGTCGCGCTGTAGTCTTCGGGGTTAACCTGACCATTCGCTTCACGCCCCCGGAGGTTGATGCGAATTTGACCATCAGCGAAGCCGGGTAGGGCAAAGGCACGCATGGTCGGCCAGCGATGGCGATAGGCCAAAATCGGCATCCAGCTTTGGGATTGCTCCTGGCGCTTGAGGCCAATAGGAGAGACTAAACCGTTGTCCTCGCTGGGCCATAAAGAGGTAGGGCAATGCCTGCGCCACCAACGTTTGAGCCCATTATCATCCGCCAACTGACACCAAATTTCATCACTCCAGCCGCCTCGCCGGGGCTGACGAATAGGCTCAGCAGCAGGTTGACTGAGGTCACCATCGGTAAAGCCGACTTGGCCAGGGAAATTCCAGCGATATAAGACCTCACCCAAGAAGAAAAGACTGAGCAGATCAGTGTGATTTGCACCGATACCGTGGAGGGAGTAAGTGGCGAGGTAGGTATCAGGCGGTGCAACAGACAGAATTTGGCCGACAGCTTCATCGACTTGCTGATAGGCCTTGAGCAGTGGATCGGCACCGTTAGGCTTGCGGAAGTCGTGGAAAGGATGGTCGGGCTGGCTTTGATCGTAGAGGTCATGACCAGCCGTATGAGTTTCACCCAAACCCATTAAGCAAAGGTCCCAGTCTTGGCGCTTGACTAGGGCCTTACCAATGGTGGTGCGGGTCACACAGCTCTCTGCCAAAGCCTTTTGAACCCAAGCAACATATTGCTTATTCCACCATTTACCATTGTCCTTGCGATAAATGGGATTGGGTCCAAATTTCTGCAGAATCATCTCCAGAGCTTCGGGAGGATTGGATTCACTGGGATAAAAGGGATGATGACCGCCCCAGCCCGTAATTTGAGTCCCTCGCACACCTTCGATAACGCGAGTGACCGGGACATCAAAAATCGTGGCATTGAGATCGCCCAGGGCGTAAAACGGCTTATATTCTTTGTAGTCATAGCCCCCATAAACTGAATCCAGCGTGATGCTGTAATGTTTGGGGTCATACTCAATCGTGTCCCAAAAGCCTGTCTTATGGGGTAGACAGCCCGTCATGGCCATGACCCAAAGGGGCTCTGTATTGGAAAAATTCTCATGCTGCCCCTGATGTCCTATTTGGGTTCGCAGATGACCATAGGCCCCGTTTTGGCGCAGGAAATTGAGATTGGGTAGTAGGCCCTGATCCATCCAGGGTTCAATCAGTTTGTGGTCAACAGCATCGAGACCTAGGGCAAGCACACGACGTTTCATGGTGACGATCAGAATGAAGGGATTCTGGTAGATGCCCTTCACAGCAGACTTGGGTCAGGAGAAGTCTCCACTCCAGTCAGAGCAAGCTGAGCCAACAGTGAAAACGGCTGTCGCTCATGGGTAATAGAAGGCAGCCTGGTGAGGAGACCAGGAGACCCAAGCCCTGTTCCTCAATACTCAATGGATGTCTCCAGCATTCACAGCTAAGGCTTCGTGAATAAGGCTTGGCGAATGGGAGCAGCAGAGGCAAACCATTGCTCAGCCCGCTCGGCTTTGAGCGCAATAACTTCAGCGGTGAGGCGATCGCTTTCCGCTTGGGCCTGGCGACAACCCGCTACTAAATCATGGGCATCCATGGGATCCACATAAATAGCCCCCTTGGGAAACAGTTGCTGGAGCAAGCTGGTATTGGCTAGGACCATGGGGCGATCGCACCCCAAAGCCTCATTAGCTACGCTGAGCTGAATGCCATCCAGCTTGGTCAAGCCCACCACTGCTGTTGCGTTGTAAACCAAAGCATTGAACTGCCCCTCGGGGAGGAAGCCCGGAAATTTCACATTGGCAGGGGCCTGACTCAGTTCATGGCGACCCTTCGCTCGGGCAGGATTACCTGTAAGCACAAAAGTGAGATCTGGAGCTTGGCGAGCAGCCTCCAATATTTCGGCAATGGGCTCGTCAGCGTTAAAAGAGCAGGGAATCAGGAACCATGGGGTCTCCAGTTCTAAGCGCTGGGCAACTTCAGCAAAACTCTCGCCGCCACCCAGGGGCTGAACCCGATCAAGCAAGACCTGGGTATGGGTTGGAGAAATCCCCAGATCCCTAGCCTGCAAGGCAACGGCATGATTATGAACAATGACGGCATCACAGCGGTTAAGCAAGGCCACAACAGCAGGAAACTTAATCCAGGGGGCGCGGAAGGTTGCATTGTGGCAATCTGCCACCAGCTTGACCTGGGAATTGAACAGCAGTTTATAGGCAAAAACCAAATACAGCAGGGGAGCCGGTGGCATTTGCACCCAGATAATCTCGGGCTGTTTGCGCAGCATAAGCCAGAGACTCTGCCAGGCTTTAACCACATATTCAAAAGGGCGCAGAAACTTTTGCTTAAAGCTGAGGCTGATGTGGTGAAGATCGTAGTCAAAGTAGGACTGCATCGTCACCGCCCGCCGCTGGAAACGCACCCAGGCGAGAAACAGCTGCTCGGGAGCATTGGCTGCATCTTCGACTTGATGAGCTGAAATTGGCTTGGGCTTGGGTGCTGCTTGAGTAACCATAGCTGCGGAGAAGTGCTATTAAATGAGCGTCGAAGTAAGACGATGCTCCGCAAGCTGTAAATCCGGGACTGGATGCAGCAGTTTGAGAAGCAATCGCTATCGAGTAATGCGTCGCAGCATCTTGAACAGACGGTCAATAGACTGGGAACGAGAACCGTTAACCAGAAGCCAGGCCGTCACTGGACGGGCCCAAGCTTGAGGAGCAAAACCGACCCAGAGGAACCAAAAGCCGAGAATGAGCTTGCGCCGCACATTGTAGGAACGTAGATGCCACAGAGAGCGAACACCTTGCCAAGCAAGCTGACCCGGTCGATCCCCCGGACAGGGATGCTGTTCGGGAGATAGGCGACAAGAGGGCAAGCGAGACATGAGGTGAAGGTGATCACCCAGGCCGAGTTGCTCTGGAGAAATAATTTCCCCGATGGTCTGACTCAAATACTGGTAGCGGAGGAAATCGTGCCGAATCGAATTGTGGAGATGGGACAAGCACACCGCTTTGCCTAATGGTGCCCAAAAATTGTTCTGATGTTTGCGGCGCGCTCCGATCGCAGTCTCAACTGAGCCTACTGCTCCATAGAAAGGCGCAACTGTAACCAAGTAACCATCGGCAGAAATCTGGAAATCGGCTTCGGGGATGGGCAGAATTTCAGTCAGTACGCGGCGATGGAAATTAATTCCGCTAGTCACAGTGGTGCTGTAGCGGCCCCGCTGGCATAGGAGCGATCGCACATCTCCCTGGTCAAAGGTAATTTCAGGGGCAGGATGTAGATCGATTAGCTCCCCATCAGGATCTACGAGGTTCAGACGGCACTGCATTTGGACGGTCTCTGGATCCAAATTGTCCGACCGCCAAGCCGCTGCAATGATGCTCAGGGCATCTTCAAAGAGATAATCATCGGCATCGAGCAGCACGATGATTTCTCCTCGGCTAGCGGCAAACCCGGCATTGATTGCAGAGGCTTGCCCACCATTGGACTTGAATACTGGGATGATGCGATCGTCATAGCTGCGAATAATCTCCGGGGAATTATCCACCGACCCATCATCCACCACGATCACTTCAAAATGTTCATAACACTGAGCCAAACAGCTATCGATAGCTTGGCGCAGAAAATTCGAATAATTGTAATTATTGACAATAATGCTCAAGAATGGTGGGCTCTGGGGACAGCCAGTTGTCCGAGCCGTTGGAAGATAGGCATCCTTAGGTTGCTGTACTTCGGGAGCAACAAAGTGAGTGACAGAGCCGATGACAGGGGCCTTATTCTTCGTAGTTACAAATGAAGTGCCCATTGCTCGTGATACTCAAGAAGAATGTCGGTAGGCCTCAAACTCAACCCAATATCCACAGGCGTGACTAAGACGAGCAAGGAAAACGGGCCTTTGGGGATGCAAAATTGGGTTCCATCACCTAAGAGCGACTCAAGACTCTGAAGGCATCTATAGGTTTCACCTATCTCTATCACTTTGTGATGAAGCCTGTGGGCTCATTGCTAGAAACTGTGCTGAACTCAATCCACTGATTTTTTAGTTTGAAATGGCTACGGGCTTTAGTCACGAACGTTTTGACCGCTCGAGGTGAAGTTGTCTGGGGATAACGCTTGAGCAAGTGCGCAGTCAGCTTAGGACCTTCAAACAAGTTGGGAGGGCATAGCTCAGGAGGATTAAGAACAGCCTGCTCCAAAGCCTCAAATGTGATGCAGTGGTGAACACCACGACTAGCAACACTGCGGGCAAACATGAGTTGATGGTCGTCCACATGCTCCTCATGCTCAGCTAGGCGAGGCAGGAGAACAAAGTGCTTTTGAGCTGCAGCCAACAGGCGAGTAGAGCCTTGACCCGCATGGGAAATGACGAGTCGGGAACGCTCAATCATTGCTTTGAGCTTGGTTTGGGGAACCACTGCCTCTGCGGTAACCAGGGGATGGTTGATCAGTGCGGAAATATCGCTCGTACCATATTGGATGAAAACAGGCTCATCAATCACGCCGCTATCGAGTAAGGCCTTCAGCCAGAAGATGGAGCGGTCGAAGCGGTAAGGAATCGTACCCAAGGTCACTGTAATCATGCGTTAATCTCGAACGTCTTCAATAGGTTCAGCCAGGAGAACGTATGTGTGAGCCGGGGCAGGCTTCTCAAAGCAATCAGTTCAACGTTTGTTTGTTGGATGATTAAAACTTTGAATCGATACATAGAATTCGATTTCGCTTAGGCCACAGTGCCTTGGAAAATAGCTTTTGGATAGCGATTACAAAGCTGAGGCCACTGAACATAAAACTCATTGGCTAGGGGGTAAACGAGCTTGCCAGAGATACTCAGTTCTTCCGAGCGAGAAACGCTTTCAATAAAGAGAAAGCGAATACCTAAGAGGCGAGATGCAATTGCAAAGTTAATCGCCATGCTTGCTCCCGTAGAGATGACCACATCGGGCTTATGCTTACGCAAAAGTGCGAAGGTCCTAGGCAAGTTACGAACTAAAGTCAACACATCACGAGGAGCCTGGTAAGGCATCCAGTCCACTGCTTCTCCCCGATCCGAGAGTGCTTGGGTATCCTGCTTGTAATCAGTTACCCAAACTCGGTCATGCTTCGACCAAAAATCCTCAAGGGATTTCATTGTGGAAAAGTGACCGCCAGATGTACAGGCTAGTAAAAATTTCATGGATTGAAGTCTAGGGAGAAGAAACTGCTTGGTAAATACACCACTTCTCAATGACTCAACATCTAAGACTTACTCGCTGAACCATTCAAAACAAGGAAGACCAGAAGCGAGAGGACAGGATTCCGTATACAGGCGTGTGCTGCGCCTTGTATTTGATTACTGAACTCATGTGTCTAAGCTACTCGGTTCAGTAATATTATGCACAGTAGAACACTGATACTTTATTTCGTTTTTATCGAATCCAACGCAGTTTGAATTACTTGCTTGTATAGAATTTTGGAAGGCAACAAAACCTACGTAATATTCAAAATTCTGGCTCTACTACTCTCTCTCTAAAAATAGAAGAAAGCTGATAACCCCGACAAAATACTTAGAGAGATGGCGTAGTTCTATAGCCCTAGAAAAACAATTGCAATGCAGTACATCATTCAATCAAGAACGAAAGAAATGATAATCCATGAGAATCTATGCCTTCTTGATGAAAAGATTCCAGTCTGAAGTTGTCTTCAATGAACCATGCGCAGCTCGCTGATTTCATCACCGCTGCGGGAACTCTTAGGTCTAAGGGTTACTGGAACAATATTGAATAATGTCCTAATCCTGTTAGCTGCATCTTCCATCAATCAACCCTGAAAGCTCCACTGCCATCACATCGGTGGACAAGCGTAGGCAGAGCTTTCATCTTTTGCATAAGGAAAACAGCTTTAGGTAGTTATGAAGCTTACTATCATCGCCATGGAAATCCCCTATCCTCCCATCCACGGAGGAAGGGTCGATATTTGGAGACGTATAGAAGCCTTCAGAACCCTGGGGGTGGAAACGCAACTGGTCTGCTGGAAAGCGGAAGAGCCTAAGGCTGAAGATTTAGCCAAGCTCAAACATTCCGTCAGCGATCTCCAGCTCCTCGACTTCACGGGGAAAACGTTCTCTTCCTTCCTACGGCGCGGTGTGGATTTATTGCAAAATCCTTTGGGTATTACATCGCGCAGACTAGACAAGGCAACATTTCACCAGCTAAGTGAGAACGTCCGAGGCTTTCAGCCAGATCTGCTGCTCATTGATGGAATCCATGCCGCAGCCCTAGCGCAGCAGCTCTCGGCGAAACTCGACATCCCATATATTGTGCGATCGCACAACATTGAGCACCAACATCGACATGCATTATTCAGAGCTGCCACAGGTAAACAAAAGCTCCCTGCTTTCTTAACTGTCAGAAATCTGAAAGCGCTCGAATTTTCAACGTTTCAGAACGCACTGGCCTTTTTTGACATCTCTGTAGATGATCTAGAGTTCTGGAAAGAAGAGGGATTTGACAATGGCTATTTCCTCCCCCCCCTCGCCCACTCCGAAGGCGATGGCCCTCAATCCATGGTTGATGCTAAGACCTTTGATATCGTGTTCCTGGGTAATTTGTACACGGATAACAACGTAGAAGGCATTCGCTGGTTCTTAAGCGATGTGGTTCCTCTGATTCAAGCCCAGAAGCCTGATCTCTCAGTCTTAATTGCGGGCTCTAAGCCACGGCAAAGCATTCGAGAGCTCTGCGATCGCACTGACTGTGTAGAGCTAAGGATCAATCCAGAGTCTGCGGCAGACATCTACAACTCTGGCAGCGTTTTGGTCAATCCCATCGCAGTGGGAGGCGGTGTCAGTATCAAATCCATTGATATGCTGGCGACCTATAAACCCATTGTCTCCCTTGATAAGGGCATTTATGGACTGCCAGACTCCGTCAAGTCTCTGTTTTGTCTCGCGTCAGATGCCCAGTCCTTTGCAGACCGAGTGCTGGATTGCTTTACGGAAAGCGTGGCAGAGCCAGCGAAGGCGGAGCGACGCCAGCTCATTGATGAGGCATTTGGGTTGCCTCGAGTGGAATTATTGGTACAGCAGCTAGAGGAGATTTTGGGACGCGATCGCGCAGGCTCTACCTCTAGTCACCCCTAAATGCTACAGACAACCACGGGCGTATAGTCAAATCACCTATAAAAGCCTTACCCAGATTCTGGGTAAGGCTTTTGCAGCAATAGGCCATCGCAAAAGTCCATCACTGCTCACCAGTCATAGGGTCACCCATTGATTGATATACGCAGTGAGCTGGCCACTGCCATAGCAAGTCCGAGACAGTGATACCCGATTTCATCAGTGTAACGATAGGGGCGAACAGCTGTTTACTCGCCGAGCGTTTAGGAAGCAGCAATTAGAAGTTGGTCTTACAGACAATAGAGTTTAGCGCTAGCCCTTCACTAGAGGCCCAATGCAAGAGACAACGAATAGCTCCCAATCTTTAAGGCCCCAGTGCATCGCACTGGGGCCTTAAAGAGTTCGATAGGCATTTGCAGAAGAAATGCCATCTTTCAATAGAACCGCCATCGGGCTGACCAGAGACCGATGACGAAACGACGCATACAGATATTAAACTGCCCCTTCAGGAGTCGGACCTTCTGGGGTTACCACATTGCCCTGGGGAGCAGCGCCACTTGAAGGAACAGGCGGTACATAAATTCCGCCTTGGGCCTGGCGACGACTGCGGTTACTTTCACCAAAGGCCATGAGTGCTGCTGCCCCAGCCGCCAATATGGCTCCGGCTAAACCACCAGCCCCCATAATAACTTGCTGACTCGTTCGGTTAGGCTCATCAGGCACCGCAGCCGATTCCAGCAAAACGGCATTGCCAATGGACTGTTCCTCCGCAACTTGCAAGTCCCTTAAGCGACGCAGATTCTCTTGATAGCCTTGGCGGGCCACTTCTTGAGTGCGCTCTAATTCCTTCTCCTGCTGTTCCAGGCTGGGAATAGTATTTGCACGACTGAGATAACGACTGCGATATTCCGCCAGAGTTTGCAGTCGATTCTCCAGCCCCAGACGTTGGACTTCTGCTCTAGCAAACTGTGCAATCATTTCCTGGCGCATAGAGCCCATCTGCAAGAAGCGCTCGGGAACAGCCGTGCGATTGCCGAGCACCGTTGTAATCTCCTCCTGGAGCAGCTGTTTAAGAGATTCCTCCTCGGCGCTGGCAACCTGAATCACCGGGCTTTGGTTTGTATAAGTCCCTAGTTTGATTGCTTTCTGGCGCTCTAGGGCTTGAAGATCAAGCATCGCGCCTTGGACCGCTGGGGATTGGCTAAGATCACTAGCCAGCATTGCCTGGGATAGGTTTAATCCCAAGGTTTCACGTAACTGAGTCACTGTGCTACTAGCCTCATCCAGAGCCGATCGCGCCTGGAGCACCTGGCTATCGATTTCCTGTAAAGCCAGCACCACTGATTTAGCTTCGTCCTGGAGGGAGACAATGCCGTTACTTTCCTTAAACTCTCGTAGAGAAGTTTCTGATTGCTGAACAAAGCGCTCGCTCTCTGGAAGCTGCTTTTCAGTTAGCAACCTAGCCTTAGATGCCTGAAGCTGGTTCGCAAGAATATTGCTTTCAATGTAAACGCGGGATAGCTCATCAACCACATTAGCTGCGAGTTGAGCATCCTCAGCTTCATAGGTCATCTCAATGACATCAGCACCGCCAGAGACGCTGACATCAAGCTTCTCCCGAAAATATTTCGGTTTGAGGGTTTCGCCCTCATCATTTTTTAAATCCAAGGTGCCAATCACCCGCTCCAGGGTTGGGGAGGAGAGGATAATTTCAATTTCTGTACTGAGAGGGCTTTTAGCAATGGAGTTGATATCTCCCACCCCTTTGCCGATTCCTGTTAAGGAGGCGGTTTGGTCTACTTTCACTAGAACCTTCGAGGATGCTTGGTAGCTGGGAGCTTTAAGTAAAGCTGCTCCCACCGCAATGCCGAAGGTCCCCCCCCAAATGAGGGCGAGCAATAGCCATTTACGGCGAAGTAAATCGAAGTACTGGCCAAGCTCGAGGTCTAGCGACTCTCTTGCGTGAAGAGGCTGCGTTTCCATAGCGGTGTCATCATGATTACGAAGTCCAAGCAGTAGAGCACTGTCTTAAGATGCCCTAACTCCCTAGCCAGACTTTCAAGAAATGGAAGTTTGGACAGTATTTACGTGGTTTTGCGGGATCGCAGGTGAATTATGAGTTAAAAAAAGTCTTGAGAGAAAATGGTGATTCGGTTTGCCGCGATCGCCTCTACCTTCTCGGCTTTGCCCCATGGCAAACGAGTTAGCTCGATTCCTGAGTATTTCTCCAAGGGAATTTTTCTCAGGATGTGACTTGAGCTCTCTACTCTTGATGACAAAAGGTTTCTTCTTGAAACCTATCTAACTAAAGCTTGACTATGCTCTGGGATCTAACAAAAACAGCCTTAAACTCCAAAAACCAGCCCTCAAGAAGGCTAAAAGGTTTTAGTGAGATCGCTCTAAAACAGCATTTTCCTCAATTTCCTTCGTCCCAAAGCCACCCTAGCTAGAACAAATAACGCAAGCCTTCGTAAACCTAAACAGGCTGAATGTACAGGAATAGGTATAAGTGTAAGGTTCTATGAACCCAGAGGGATGCTACTCCGAGGCGTAGGCAACAATGGGTGCATCACAAGGGTGGCTTGGCGTGGGCTATAAGGGCTGAGCAACCCCAGGTATAGCAATGACCTGACTTTTCTCAGGACGTTGTGAGTTCCCCACTGACAGTCCTACTAGGGCTGTAACAGATTTACTAAAGTCCTTCGGTGATGGAGCCAGAGTTATATCTAACCTGAATCCTAGAATTTTCGGATTAACAGGCATCTTTCAAGACTTGTTTTGCGCTTACCCTGACCGCTACTGAGGCTGCTTAGCCATGAGACTTGCCCGCCGTACTGCCCCCCCCGAAGCTGAAACCAAGACTCGCATCTTGAAAGCAGCCCAGCAGCTATTTTCCCGCTATGGCTATGATGGCACCACGACTCGCGACCTAGCCCAGGCTGCGGGTGTTGCCGAGGGAACTCTGTTTCGACATTTCCCCAATAAGAAGGCCATTCTGGTGGAGCTATCTACCGAAGGATGGATTGAGATTCTGACGGACCTACTGACTGAGCTGAGCGAAATGAGCAGCTATAAGGCAGTGGAAGAAGTCATGCGTAAACGCATTAAGCATTTGAGCGAGAACACAGATCAGTTACGGGTCTGTTTCATGGAAACGCAGTTCCACCCAGAGCTGCAAGAACGGATCCAGCGGGAAGTACTCGACAAGATGATGGTCGTGTCTGAAGCCTTCTTCCAGACTGCGATTGATCGAGGTATCTATCGTCCTATGAATCCCAAGGTCATTGCCCGCATTTTCTTGGGCATGTTCATGGTGGCAGGTTTTAGTGAAGTGACGGTGATGGAAGCAAACCCTTCGCCCCAGATTCTTCAGGATATGGCTGTGGGTCTATCCGATGTCTTTCTCAACGGTGTTTTGGCCTAACAAGGACATTACAACAAGCCACCCTGTTTTCTTGGGTGATGCAAATTCCAAAACAAAGCCCCGAAGAGGATCCTCTTCGGGGCTTCGTTTTGGTCGGATTGGCGAACAATAGCAGTCTTAATGGACGAGGTAGCAAAGCCCGGCCAACGCAGCTGCAATGACATAGAAGGTTGCCACAACACGGGTTTCATGCCAACCACTCAATTCGAGATGGTGATGCAAGGGAGCCATCTTGAAGAGGCGCTTACCCACGCCATCGGGACCTTTGGTAGCTTTATAGTAGCCAACCTGGGCAATGACGGAGAGGGATTCAGCCAAGAATAGACCGCCAATGACGAGTAGCACCCAAAGTAGGTTGCCGATTAGGGCGATCGCAGCCAGCGCACCCCCCAAAGCCAGAGATCCCGTATCTCCCATGAAAACGCGAGCAGGATTGCGATTATGGATGAGGAAACCCAGGTAGCTACCGCTTGTCGCGGCAGCAAAGGTCATCAGCTCAGGGAATTGAACGAGACCATCGGCAGTGGGGGAACCAACAAACGCGCCTAGGCCCAAGAGAGCGATCGCTCCAGTACCAGCAGCCAAACCATCCACGCCATCGGTGAGGTTTGTCGCATTGCTCTCAGCCATCATGACAAAAAGCGCCAGGGGCCAAAACAGAATGCCAAACGGAATTATGATGCCCAGGGGCAGAGAGACGCTCGTGACGTTCTCAATGCCAGCACTAGAAGAAAGCCAGAAACAAAACAGAGCCCCAAAAGCAACCTGAAGCAACAGCTTCATGCGAGGGGAAATTCCTTTGTTGGAGCGATAACGCAAAATTTGCCAGTCATCGACCCAACCAATAAAACCAAAGGCAAGCATCAAGCCCGATGCCGCGACGGCTGCCGGAGCAAAGCCAGTCGCCACCAGGGAGAAAATAACTGCCACAGGAACGACGAAGATGCCACCCATGGTGGGGGTGCCAGCTTTCTTGAGGTGAGCCTGGGGACCATCTTCTCGAATGAACTGCCCCGCCTTGAGGTTGCGGAGAATGGGAATCACCCAATAGCCCAATAGCCCCGACAGAAGCGTACAGGCAACTAAAGGAAGAAAAAGGCTAGATAGGCTAGCAGGAGAACGCTCCGCAGCCAAATCAAGCAGGAGAGCAGACAAGCTTAGGCAGCCCGTAAGCCCCCAAAGCAATTTGCTACCGGTTAAACCAATTTCTGGAACTGACAAATACTTTGCATCCACAACTCAATCGGTTCCTCATCACCACAAAACACACCTAAGGGATTTGGTCTGTAAATAAACCTTTCCACTAGCTTGACCAAAATTATCGTAAAACCCCCGCTTTGTCAGCTTTTGAGCTGACATTCTTATTTGTGGCTTTTAGCACCATTGCCAGTTCGGATGTACTGAGTTAGCTCACTTGGTCCGTATCATTTACTGCACTCGATAGCCATCTTTGCCTGAGCCGAGATGATTCATGATTCACGAGTAGGGGCTATGGGACAAGCATTACAGGGAAACACTGTGTAATTTGTCGAGAAGAAGATTACTGGCATTGTGGGACCACCCTGCAACCGACAGAATGCCGCTGCACTGTTGTCCCAGAGGTGCATGCCAGTTGAAATATCGACTCGGGCCCTGGAAATCTAGAACGCTACCCGCACAATGCAAGACAGCCAGAGCGGGGTCAAGAAGTCTGAGTTCAACAATTGTTGGCCTCTCCCAACTCCCTTCACTCAGAATTGAGAGCAGGGAGTCGGGATAGAGGCAAAATCCTAAATTGGGCTGTGTCTCTCCTTATTCCAAATATGGGCTGATGGACTAGGAGAGCTTTGTAGACTGTCGAACTCAGATTGAGAGGACTATGCCGCACCCACTAGCTAGAAGGGAGCTATTGCATTGGCAATAACTCCCTTCTAGTCGCTCATTTAATCGCTAAACATTAGATCTCTTGCATGAATGATTCCTCCAATTCGCTGGAAGCCAAAAGCAGAAATAGTTCTAGCCGATTGTGGCTGATCGCTGAAACAACGAAATTACGTATTCATGCAAGAGGTCTATTTAGGATGGCTGGAAATCCAAACTGAAATTTCCAGTCATTCAGCGCCTCAGATAGTAGCCGAATGATTTTGATGACTAATCTTCGTCATCAAAATCGTCATCTTCTTCCTCTTCAAACTTGGCGTCATCGCCACCCATCAATGCTGCAATTTCTTCTTCTTCAGCATCTAATTTTTTCGTATCCTCACCTTCACGAGCGATGAGGCGGCCACTCTTTTCAAGCCATTCCAAGATAGAAGGCTCTCCAGCGGAGGGGAGTAGAGGAGCCTGCTGATAGCGGGGCTCTCCTCTTAAAGACGGATTTTCCATCGTCGGGGGATTCCTTCGAAACTCAACGGTTCAATCACAGGGAATTTAAGTGAGGTTTGGGCAGGACTTCGTTAGCCTATAAATCTAAGCCCTAGTATTGGGCTAGATTTCCCATACCCACCTAATCCTGATGGTGTCTCTGTCAGACCAATAACTTGCCAATCTGACGGTATAGCGTTCCTCATCATAGTTGAAAACCTCAGCCCTTGCGCTTTCAGCTCATTAAGATGTCACCTGAATTCACTGCGCCATGACAATTCGGATGGTTTCCCCATCCTCGCGATCTACCCCCTGATGTCTTTGGAGACGCCCATGCTCGGTAAGGAAGATTTACTCGCTGCGATCGCCCCCACCAATCGCGGCATTCTCGCATCCCCGGAGCAGCGCAGCGCCATCATGGCCGCAGCGACGCGCCTAGAAGAACGCAATCCCACCCCAGAACCCACCGCAGCGGGAGACTTACTCAATGGGGATTGGCGCTTACTCTACACAACCAGCACAGAGCTGCTGGGCATCAATCGCTTTCCCCTGGTTGACTTAGGGCAAATTTATCAATGCATTCGCTTGGATGGCAGTCGCGTTTACAACATCGCTGAAACCCAGAGTCCTCTGGCCCTCAATGGCTTGGTCAGCGTTGTTGCAAAGTTTGAAGTCGTTTCTGGACAACGGCTCAACGTCAACTTTGAGCGGGCCGTGTTCGGTCTACAGGGCTTAGCAGGCTACCAAGCTCCCACCTCCTGGATCGAGACATTGGACTCGGGCAAGCGTCTACCGGCTGTGGATATTCAGATCAAGCCTCGGGAGCGACCAGGCTGGATTGATGTGACCTATTTGGACCAAGAGCTGCGAATCAATCGAGGCAATGCCGGCAGTCTGTTTGTGCTGCAAAGGGCCTAAGGACAAGCTGTTGAGCTTCACCAAGAGAGGCCATGCTGAGACTAAATTTCGAGTTTAGGGAATGTCTGCACTGAAATTTGTTAGTATGTACTCCGGCCTGCGGATGTGGCGGAATTGGTAGACGCGCTAGTTTTAGGTACTAGTGCCGTAAGGCGTGGGGGTTCAAGTCCCTTCATCCGCATCAGGTTTAGCTTGAATCATCCGTCCTGAGTTCGTTTCAGGGAGATGGCTCAAAAGAAGAGGGCGTTGCAGTTATCTGCAACGCCCTCTTCTTTTGAGCTGAGCAGCGAGCGCTGAATGACACTGGCATTCCCAATCAGCTGACTTCAGCTCAGGGGTAACAATGAACGGTCATTGACAATGATTCAGACAGGTTTAACTGCGTTTCATAGAGCTATATCCAGGGAAATATCACAGTGAGCTAGATTCCTCTATGAGAGAGACTGCAAAATTATCAGAATCCTGTCAGGAAACTTTATTGTTCGTAATAACTGGCTTATACTACCGAAAGAAAGCCAGGCAGCCTTGGAATTTGGCAGCTAAGCCGTTCGCGCGTGTTATCTTCGGGCGAACGCTTTTCAGTCTTTAGGGCCCTAGCGAGTAGCAAGTGGTAAGGAGTGTGAACCAATGTCGGAGGCTTCATTGCCCCTGACGGTACCAAGGGCGTTTGTGCGTCCGCCGGGTAAGTTCAATCCCAATGTTTGGATGATTCTCGGTGCATTTGCCCTTGTGGCGTTGGCAACTGCCGGCCACTTCCTCTGGGGTTGGATGAATTGGTGCTGTTTTTCGATGAACGTGCTGGCCTTGCACCTTGCAGGGACGGTCATCCATGACGCATGTCACCATGCAGCCCATCCAGATCGACGTGTCAACGCGGCGATGGGCCATGCGAGTGCCCTGCTCTTAGGCTTTTCATTTCCGGTGTTCACTCGCGTTCACATGCAGCACCATGCCAATGTGAATGATCCAAAGAATGACCCGGACCACTTTGTCTCCACGGGAGGACCGCTGCTGCTGATTGCGCCTCGGTTCTTTTATCACGAGATTTATTTCTTCCGGCGCAAGCTGTGGCGTAACTACGAGCTGCTTGAATGGGTCTTGGGTCGTCTGGCAGTGGCTGCGATTGTGACAGCTGCCGTACAGTTCGATTTCATGCCCTACTTGATGAACTATTGGTTCACCCCTGCTTTGATTGTGGGAATGGCTCTGGGCTTGTTCTTTGATTACTTGCCCCATCGGCCTTTTGCGTCACGCGATCGCTGGAAAAATGCCCGCGTTTACCCAGGTAAGCTGCTAAATATTCTGATCATGGGTCAGAATTACCATCTGATTCACCATCTCTGGCCAAAGATTCCCTGGTACAAGTATCAGAGTGCTTACTACGCAACCCAACACATCTTGGATGCCAAAGGTTCTCCTCAACAAATGGGAATCTTCCAAACCAAGAAGGACTTCTGGGGAGTGGTTTATGACATTTTCTGTGGCATTCGCTGGGGTGGACATGGTGATCACAGTGATGATGACCTAGCGCCTTCCTTAGACCAGGAACTCGCGAAGGCAAACATTACTGAAGCTGACTTGGTTGATGTTTACGCCTTGGCCAGCAAAGACCTGAATCCGCATGGACCTGTGGTCGGTTCTGTCGTTAAGCCCATGAAGCGTCGAGCTAACGCTGTATCAGATGCTGAACCTGTAACTGCTTCGGAGCCGGTTAAGGTGAGTAGTCTTTAGTTGCGTTTCTCTGCGTAGATAAGTTAATCCTGATACATAGTCAAAAGGCCGCTGCGGAAATCGCAGCGGCCTTTTTGTTTAGACTGAGCTGCTAGTCAGTCAATGACTCACTAGTCAGCTCAGTCTTTGATGGTGTCAGCAATCGGAAAGCAGAGCGATTAAGACGGAACGGCCTCCGATTGATTGAGGTCGGGCCTTAGGTTCTTAGCGTTACGCAGATAGGTATGGACAACCTGTCGTTGAGGGGTTGAACAGTTGAAATGGAGCAGCAAGCGGATACAGCGTTCTAAGCTACCTTGCACCGCCATCTGTTGGACATCCAGCAGAGGAACATTGTGCCAACCCGGACGACGGCGCGCTACAGATGCCGGGAAGATGGCATCCAGGTCGCTAGTCACAGAGAAAGTAACACTAACCATGTCTTGCGTTGGAACGGCATTCTTAGCCTCCAGCTCATCGAGTAGCTCGGTGACAGCCAGCTCAATTGCTGCTGCTGAATTCTCTGGTGCTGTTGTAGCCCCTCGAATTGCACGTGCACGCCATTCCACAGTCCGATCCTCCCGGTATCACTTATTAGGGTTTAAGGTCTAGGGTGACCCTGGGCCAGTTGAGGACCATGAGTGCCAAGGATATCCTGCCCGAGGTCTAGGGTATCAAACAAGCTTGTTTGCGAAACCATAGGGTTGCCCCTGGTGGGAGCGAATTGCAAATCACCAGAGACATTGGATAACAAGCTCGGTCTTGAGGCTTGCAAATAAACAGGCTCAAGTTGAATGCCTAAGGGCGGTAGAGCCAAAGCGGCAAGCCACTGGTCTTGAGATCAAAATTGAGTTGTGCGAGGCCCATGTTGTTGAGGTCTGCACTACTTCTGCCGGGTAGGAAGCGGTTCCAAAAAGGTTTGGGTTCTTCCATGTTGTCAACTTCGACCTTTTCGGGGTCGAGGTTGACCAGTTCTGCTAGCCAACGTTTAGCATCTTCCTCGCTGCCGAGGCGATCCACTAGGCCCAGTTGCAATGCTTGCTCACCAGTAAAGACGCGACCGTCGGCAAAGCCTTTGACAGTCTCAGGTTCTAGCTTCCGAGCATCGGCCACAGCTTGGACAAATTGTTCGTAGCTGCTGTCGATCAAAGCCTGAAGAATGGTTTCTTCTTCCCCTGTCAATTCACGGTCAAAAGCCAAAATATCTTTATAGGGACCGGATTTGACAACTTTGAAGGACACCCCCACTTTGTCCAGAAGGCGTTCCAGGTTATTGCCCCGTAAAATCACGCCGATGCTGCCCGTGATCGCTCCTGGGTTAGAAACAATATGGTGGCAACCCATGGCGATATACACTCCACCGGAAGCAGAGATATTGCCGAAACTCGCCACAATTTTGGTTTTGGCCTGGAGCCGTCGCAGGGCGTCGTAAATTTCCTGGGAGTCTCCAACCGTTCCACCGGGGCTGTCAATCCGCAGGAGCAATCCGGGGTAACGCTTTTCTTCGACGGTCTTGAGGTCTTTGAGAAGCCGCTCTCGGGTGCCGCTGGCGATCGCGCCAGAAACTTCAATGCGGGCAAGTTTTTTGCGGGGACGGGGTTTAAACGGCCAGATCATAGATTTTTGAGCTTGGGCTTGCAAGGGGACAATTCTAGCTGGGCCGCTGAGGCTTGACTGTGTCACGCCTCATCTCTGCTCAGATGTTCCGCCTACGGGGCAGTCCTAGTATGACGGTTAGAGATCATCCATAAGATGGGATCGAGGTAGCGTTATCCCAACATCCCTCGGGAAATTGATTGCTTGTGAGTCATGGAGTGAAGGTTGCTTGACGAGAGTGGGACTTTACAGAGGATAAGAACGGCTTTGGAATAGAGCTGGAAATGTTCTGAATCCAGCGGTTTCCAAAGCAGCCCTCCCTTAGAATTAGTAAGCAGGATTTTTGTTACAAGCTCCGGTCCAGCGTGGCAAGTTTCCCAAGTCTGTCTGCCCAAACACAGCAATGAGGTGTTTGGGCTCTGCGATCGCACGATCTCTTCTTTCCGGTTACGCCCTTTTCATGACCGTTTCCCCCCAGCCACGCTCCCAATTCCCAGCCCTATTACTTATTGCTCCCTTTTTTTTATGGGGGACGGCGATGGTGGCCATGAAGGGCAGCCTGGGCCATACGGCTCCCCTATTCCTGGCAACGGTGCGCCTATTGCCAGCAGGTCTCTTGGTTTTGGCAGCAGGCATGGCGATGGGAAAGCCTCAGCCCAAAGGTTGGTTGAGCTGGGCTTGGATTCTGGCCTTTGCCTTGGTGGATGCAACGTTGTTTCAAACCCTATTAGCTGAGGGGTTACAACGCACAGGGGCTGGGCTGGGCTCGGTCATGATTGACTCCCAGCCCCTAGCTGTAGCGCTTTTGGCCAGCTGGCTCTTTGGGGAACAAATTGGCCTCTGGGGATGGCTGGGAATGGCCTTTGGCATTGCGGGCATTAGCCTGTTGGGATTACCTGATGAATGGATTATCCAAACCGGTCACTCCCTCTGGCAAATCCTTCAGGCCTGGACTGGCCTGGGACCTGCATCGGACGTCAGTCTAGCTGGCCTGCTGCCTAGTAGTGGAAATTTGCTTGGAGCACTCTTCCAAAATGGCGAGTGGCTCATGCTCCTGGCGTCCCTCTCCATGGCTGTGGGGACCATTCTGAGCCGATATGTTTCCCGCCAGGCCGACCCCATCATGGCCACGGGGTGGCATATGGTCCTCGGGGGATTGCCAGTGGCGTTGCTCTCCTGGCAATGGGAATCTGGAGCCACAGTGGCGTTAACCGCTACGGATTGGTTAGCCCTGGGCTATGCCTCTGTGTTTGGCAGTGCCATTGCCTATTGCTTGTTCTTCTACTTCGCAGCCAGTGGCAGTTTGACGAGCTTAAGCGCCCTGACCTTCTTAACACCAGTGTTCGCGTTGCTCTTTGGCAATCTATTTCTCAAGGAAGTGTTGAGTGAGCTACAGATGTTTGGGGTGGCTCTCACTTTGGTCAGTATTTACTTGATTAATCAGCGGGATGTCATTGGCCAACGCCTTTCAGCAAGCCATGGTCCGCTAGAGGCGAATGATGTAGAAGAAACGGCGGTACCCACATCAGCCGGGCAAGATTCCAGCAAATAGCAAGACCATTTATGACCAGGCAACGCGTTATTTTTCAGGAGGCTCGCGATCGCCTCAGCAACTTTCACGACAGCCATCTAACCCGAGTTGCCCTTAGCCCAACTGGCAACCCCACATTTATTCTCCACAGACCCCTCAGCTTTACCTGCCTCGACAAAATAAGAATCTTAAGAGGCTGATTCTTAAGGCCTGGGCGGGCATTCTGAAAAAAGCAGTTGTCATTTTTCTGGGTTGTGGAATATTGCTGCCTTCTAGCCTATCTCCATAGCAATTGCCATAAAGATGGTCTGTCGCCCACACACAGTCAAAACATAAGTATAAAAAGTCCCTGTTTGTAGGTCTTTTGCTACGTATGTTGTAAAGATGCCCTGCGTCATTTAAACCTCTCTCGATTTCACCCAGTTTTATTGGCTTCAGTCGCACTCGCTTTGATAAGTCAGTGTTTCCTCTGTTTTCCAACCCCTACGTGATTGCCCAAGCGTTGAAAGGTTTCGCAAATGGGTTGGTCCTGAGCGCCAAGCTTATGTCTTTGTTCTCCTACGCCTGAGTCCATGCCCATGATTTCTCGCCGTCCAATGTGGATGCTGCTTGTAACCTGTGCTCTGTTGAGCTCTGGCTCCTCTACGATGGCTCTAGCCGCCTCCCAAAGAGGAGGGGCTCAAGGGGCTGAGTCATCACACCAGGGAGAATTACTCCTCAGCCAAGCCACAGAATCTGCGGCTGAGGAAGCCACTGGAACTGTGGAAAGACCAACCTTAAGCCTAGGCAGTAGTGGGCCCCTCGTGATTCAAATTCAGGTCTTGCTCCAGGAGCAAGGTCTTTACAGTGGAAGCATTAATGGTGATTTTGATGCCGATACTGTTAAAGCAGTTAAAGAGTTTCAAACCGAAAATGACTTAGAGCCAACTGGGTCATTAGACAGTTCAACCTGGGGACCCTTAACTGGAGAAATTGCTGAGCCAGAAGCAGAAGATCCCTCTGAGGAAGCTCAACCCTCTCCAGATCCCGCAGCGAACGATGCAGGCCCTAGCAATCAAATGAGATTGCTGATTGCAGCGGCTGCCCTCATTGGCCTCGGCGCAGGGGGATTTGGTCTTTGGAAAATGCTGTCTGTCCCTGTCCCCCAGCCCTTGGCTTACTCCAATGAAGAGGAGGACGATGACGACTATATGGATGACTTAGATGAGGGGCAAAACTATGCTCCCCCATCGATGGAGTCCAATAGACCTGAGCTTCCCCAGCCCCATGACGTTTCTCCTATCACAGTCCCGGCTTCCCTTGCGGCCCAGTCTCCTACCAAGGCGACTCTCCTTGCCGAAGAGACGGCAGAGGAATTTGAAGAGGAACAGGGCGATTTCTCAGGCTTGGAAGAGCTTGAATTACCTGATCTCGTCTCGGAGACAGCAGTTCTGGATGAATCCCCTGTCATTAAAGCTTCAACCCAGCAATCGCTAACAATCGAAGAGCTTGGGGAGATGAGCTCTGTCGAGGAGCAAGTCAATCCAACGAGGGAGGAAGTTGATGTCGCAGCGGCAGCGGCTCACCAGCAAAAAGTGTCTTTACAGCAAGCCGTAGTGAAGGATGCCACGGGGCAACCCTTAGCTGAGGTCAAGATTGATGCTGCGCAGAGAAAGCTAAAAGAAGAATCTCCAACGGATACAGCAGTCGCGATCGCCACGCAAAATGCCCGAGCCGCTGCTCGTCAAAAAGACTCGACGACCCAAAGGAAAAAGACGGCTAAAAATGCTGCCCAATCATTAGCCACCATTGCCTCTACGAAAAGCAAACCTAAATCACCGAAGTCAACCGGTCAGCGCAAACAGAGCCTTGCCAAAACACGTAGTACTAAGCTCGGCAAAAACAAGAGGGGCCGGACTTTTCAATCCCCCCCTCCCCCTCCCCCAGCCCCATCTGAAATTATCAGGGCCACTCCCGCAGGCGCTCTAGAACAACCCGAATTGGTGACGACCCCTCTAATCGGTCGGGTCGATATCGTGGAAACGCTGATTACTGATTTGCAAGGGGCTGACCCTGCCAAGCGGCGGAAGGCGATTTGGGAGTTGGGCCAGCGCTGTGACTCCAGAGCGATTCAACCCCTGGTCAACATGATGGCCAATTCCGATTCCCGCCAGCGCAGCTTAATTTTGGCGGCTTTGTCAGAGATTGGCACCCAGACGCTGAAGCCCATGAAGCAAGCTCTGGCCATTTCTCTCCAGGACGATAATGCTGAGGTGCGCAAAAACGCGATTCGTGACTTAACACGCATCTATGAACTCGTTGCTCAAATTAGTCATTTGCTGAATTCTGCACTGGAAGATCCTGACCCTGAAGTTCAAGACACCGCACGCTGGGCCTTGAAGCAGCTTAATCGCATTCGTTCCAATGCGGGCCTGGAAGGAACCTCCGATCAACCCATTTTGCAACAGTCCGTCAGTCCGCCAGAAAGCTTTGCTGGAGAAGGCACATTTAAGCCTAGGTCTTTACCCAAGGCGTAAATGGATTAAAAGAGGCAGAACCTGGCAATCAAGGCATTGCCCGGAGCACTGCCACCATGGGAGCATAGATACAGCGCTTTATTGCTGTGGCTACGCTATAGATGACGTCTTCTTCTTCTCTGACTCAGCCCATAGATGCGGAGGTCTTACCTCTTGTTCATCCACTTCCCAGTGGATACATCACTTCTAGCCTGGGGGGCCATTACACCTATCGCATCATTGGTCCCTGCTGCCGTCTATTTGATCGAGAGACCTTGCCCTGGCCTTGCTGTCGCTTAAATTGGCGAGGCAAAGAGCCTAGCTGGCGGCGCATTGGGCGACGGTTCACACCAGATATCTCGGTGAAGAATGCTCCCTCCTACAGCGTGGAGATTTTGGAGCCGGGCTATAGCGGTGAAGCCTTTGTGATGACGCTCTATAGCGATCGCCTCTCTGCCGAACAAAAACGATGGTGGTACACCCCCTATCGGGCCATCCATAAAGAGACGAACTAACTCTTTCCGAACATCAAAAAAGGGACAGCTCCTAGCAATAGGACTGTCCCTTTGGGTTTGACATACAGACTTAGCGGATTAAACCGAGGGATTGCTATAGCTCAGCGGCGACTGAGTCAGCATAGCCCTAAACTTTGCTAGCAGCCTTAGCCTGTTCAGACTGCGCTTCGCGTGCCTGAATCGGATTACCTTCCAACCCCGTGATAATCCGAGCACCACGATTACGAGTGAAGTAGTTCCAAGCCCATTGGATCATGACGACGAGCTTGTTATCAAACTCGATGAGGTAATAGATGTGGGCGAAGATCCAAACAAACCAAGCCAGAGGGCCTGCAAACTTGATGAAGTTGAGGTCCACAACCGCTTTGTTCTGACCAATGACGGCCATGCTGCCCATGTTGGAGTAGCTGAAGGGCTTGGTTGTGGCACCGTTTATGCGATCGCGAACCAGCTTGGCCACATAGTTACCCTGCTGCATTGCAACTGGTGCAACGCCGGGCAAAGGCCGCTCAGCACCTTCTTCGAGATAGCAAGCCAGGTCACCCACAACAAAGATATCTGGGTTGTCTTTGATAGTGAAGTCTGGTTCGACAGTGACACGGCCAGAACGATCCAACTCAGCCCCAGTCCGCTCTGAGAGCACAGCTCCCATGCGGGAAGCCTTAACCCCAGCCGCCCAAAGCGCGGTGCGAGCAGGAATGACTTCGCTCTCGTCGCCATTGCGAATGGTGACGCTCGTTTCATCAATGTTGGTGACCATGCGTTTGGTCAAGACCGTTACGCCCAGGTCTTCCAAGGACTTTTGGGCATCGCTGGATAGCTGAGGAGCGAAGGGAGGCAATACTCGGTCTAAGCCTTCAATCAGCAGAATTTTGGCCGTGGTGGTGTCGATGTTGCTGAAATCTTGCTTGAGGGTCTGGTTGGCAAGCTCTGCGATCGCTCCGGCCAGTTCCACCCCAGTCGGTCCGCCACCCACAATGACAAACGTGAGCCAAGCCTGACGTTTGACGGGATCCGTTTCCTGCTCCGCCGCTTCAAAAGCAGCAAAGATGCGGCGACGCATCTCCAGCGCATCTTCCACTGTCTTAAGGCCGGGAGCGATATCCTTCCATTGGTCATTACCGAAGTAGTGGTGGCTCACCCCGGTCGCCATAATTAGAGAGTCATAGGAAAGAACACCTCCCTTGAGCACAATATTTTTGCTCTTTGGATCTAGGTCAATGACCTCATCCAACAATACCTTGGTATTGGATTGGCGATTGAGAATGCCCCGCAGCGGCGAAGAGATATCCGCCGGAGAGACACTGCCCGTTGCTACTTGGTAAAGCAGAGGCTGGAATAGATGGAAGTTGCGCTTGTCGACGACGGTAACTCTAACCGGCGCATTACCAAGGGATTTGGCAGCATAGAGACCTGCGAAGCCGCCGCCCACGATAACAACGTGGTGAGGGGTCTTGGTTTGAGTGAGCTGTGGCATGGAGTATGACCGTTCTAAGCAACTGGATAAGCCTGACCCCCATGGGCAGAATGGGGCGGCATGGGCGACTTTGCAGGTTCTTGCCCGACCTGGGAGTTTATGAAAGTAACGTCCTGGGGCAAGAAAGTCTCTCGTGGAGAGTCAGTTTGCATTGTCGAATACATTTCATATTGTTACAGAAGCTGGTGAGCAAAGGCCACCACTATTTGTAACGGACTTGGAAGGATGAATCGTCTTTAATTCAGGATTTTGCTGAATATTAGCTATTGAGAAAGCCACCTTTGTCAGCAGCTCTAGCTTGTGAAGCCAACCTCAGATGACATCACCCTAGGGCCTAAAACTGTCCTAAATGGCCTTGGTTATCACTAACTGCTCCTTAAGGAGGAGAGACTAGGACACCCTCTTCCTGTGAAGGAATGTGACTTTTCACAGTTTGCCCAAAACCTTGCCCTGCCTCTACCCCCGACAGAGACTCCAGTGACTTGTCATCGCTGCAATGCAGATGGGGCAGAGCCAGTAGAACAAGGATTATCGACAGTCTGTTTCTACTCCTTTGCGGGATAGAAACCGCAGTTGCTTCACGCAACTCGCCAATGCTTTATAAAACTGGGTAGCCACATCAAGCTCTTGCTAACAAGATCGAGTCTGGGACTGTTCCCGCAAGAGGGTTCCAAAAACCGCTCCTCTTTTTCGGATTTCCTGGTGGTTACACCCGTCCAAACAATGAGTAGAATAGTAAGGTGATTTGACAAGCTGTCTATTTTTGCAGGATTTCCAATGAACGTTTTTGCCAAAGTTTTCAAGCGCATTGCGCTTCTGGTTCCCGCAGCAATGCTGATTTTGAGCCCTCTATTTATGTCCGCGAGCCCTGCGCTTGCTGGTGAGACCACTATTAAAATGGGTGCAGATAACGGAATGCTCGCATTCCAGCCCAGCCAGGTTGAGATCAGCGCTGGTGACACCGTGAAGTGGGAAAACAACAAGCTTGCTCCCCATAACGTTGTATTTGAGAAGGCACCCGCTGGTGAAGATGCTGAAAAGCTAAGCCACAAAGCGTTGGCCTTCAGCCCTGGTGAGACATTCTCTGCAACTCTCGACACTCCTGGTGAGTACACCTTCTATTGTGAGCCTCACCGTGGCGCTGGCATGGTTGGTACCATCACCGTCAAATAGTCTGACGCCTCTAGAACAAGGTTTTTGGCAAGCATTGATCTTGAACTAGTCGTTTAATAACGTAAAAAGCCTGGGCTCATTGAGCCCAGGCTTTTTACGTTATCGAATGCTGAAGGCGATCTGGATATTGCCCCTTTCAATTAGAGCCTCTCCAGCCAGACGAAGCCATCGTTTCATCAAACCATAAATAAGCCTCTCGGGTGAAGGGGGGGCTTGGCAGTAAAATGGAAAGGTTGTATTGCCCCCCACGGACTTTGATTGAGCGCTACACCCTGCCCGCAATGGGCAATCTCTGGACTGATCAATATAAACTGCAGACCTGGCTCCAGGTAGAAATTGCAGTTTGCGAAGCTCAAGCGGAGCTGGGCTATATTCCCAAAGAAGCCGTTGAAGAAATTAAGGCTAAGGCCAAGTTTGACCCCAAGCGGGTGCTAGAGATCGAGGCGGAGGTGAAGCACGACGTCATCGCCTTCTTGACGAATGTGAATGAGTACGTGGGTGACGCAGGTCGTTATATCCACTTGGGCATGACCAGCTCAGACATGCTGGATACTGCTTTGGCTTTACAGATTACAGCCAGCGCAGATGTGTTGCTAGAACAGTTAGAGCAAGCGATCACGGTTACCCGTGAACGCGCCCGCGAGCACAAATACACCGTCATGGCGGGTCGCTCCCATGGTATTCATGCTGAGCCCATTACCTTCGGCTTTAAGTTAGCGGGTTGGCTGGCGGAGCTATTGCGCGGCCGCGATCGCCTCGTCCAGGCCCGCAAGCAAGTCGCCGTTGGCAAAATCTCCGGTGCTGTGGGGACCTATGCCAATATCGATCCCCAGGTGGAAGCAAAGACTTGTGAGCTGTTAGGTTTGGTGCCAGATACTGCCTCCACTCAAGTGGTTTCTCGCGATCGCCATGCGGACTATGTCAGTGCCCTAGCCATTGTCACGGCCTCCCTGGAGCGCTTTGCTGTGGAGATTCGCAACCTCCAGCGAACCGATGTCCTGGAAGTGGAAGAGTTCTTCTCCAAAAAGCAGAAAGGCTCCTCCGCTATGCCCCACAAGCGCAATCCAATCAAGTCGGAGCGTATCAGTGGCATGGCTCGCGTGGTTCGGGGCTACAGCATCGCTGCTCTGGAAAATATTGCCCTTTGGCACGAGCGAGATATTTCCCACAGCTCCGTAGAGCGAATGATGCTGCCAGATATTTCAGCCACCACTCACTTCATGCTGTCGGAATATACCAAGCTGGTGAAGAACCTCTTGATCTATCCCGATAACATGCTGCGCAACCTTAACTGCTATGGCGGTGTAGTCTTCAGCCAGCGAGTGATGCTGACCATGGTGGAAAAAGGCATGGCTCGTGAAGATGCCTATCGTATTGTTCAACGCTGCGCCCATGAGGCCTGGAACAAGGAGGGGGGAGACTTCAAAGGATTACTGAAGCAAGATGCTGATGTAACTTCCACGCTCTCGGACGAAGATCTTGAGGCTTGTTTTGAGGCCAAGCACCATCTACGCAATCTAGATACGATTTTCAATCGTCTAGACATCTAAGAGGCTGTGTTCATAGCTGCTGAAACAGCGTTAACAGCAGCCTCAGGAATCAACAAAGCCTACACAAAATAATGTGTAGGCTTTGTTGTAAGAGCAAGAATCAGATTTGATTAGGTTCTTTATGTGAGCCCTCTCAATATGTGAGCCCTCTCAATCAAGCTAAGGTGCACATCCAGACTGGGGTCCTTGGTCTACGATGTAGCCACCAGAAGCTTGGCAAGCCTGAATCCAGGCGTCCCAGCTATTCTGTCCTTGGGCAACATAGCTGTTGTACAGACTTTCTACTTGACGGTCAAAACCGCTGATCGTCGGTGCTGCTGGAGCTGGCGCTGGCGCTGGAGCTGGAGGGACATAGGCTGTTACAGGAGCCTGATAGGAAGGAGCAGCTTGTGAGGGGGGAGGGGGCTGATAGTCGTAGCGTGGAGCAGCAGCAATCGCCCTCTGCCTAGCCTGTTCAGCTTCATAGCGAGCGACCTCTGCGATTCCCGCCTCAGCTTTTTCTAAGAGTGGCTTTTTCTTTTGCTGCCAATAAGTAATGGAAGCAACCCCTTCTAGCTGATTTTTAGCCGATAACCACTGGCCACGTTCAAGTAGAGCAGTACTTTCTTTGACAGCAGCTTCGCTTTGGCTCCACTGCTTTTGCCAGCCTTGGATCGTAGATTCAATCGAACTGGCTGTGGGAGACTCTGGAGGCAGTTCACGCAAAACAGCGATCGCATTATCCAGCTCACCCGCTTGCAGCAGTTTCTCGCCCTGCTTCACAACTTGCCCAGACCACTGGGTGACTAAACCCTGTGCTTCATTTTGCAATTGCCCATCGGGGGTCGTAATGGACAGCGCAACGGTAATCGCTTCGGTGAGTTCTTGATCGCTGGCATGTTGCCGCGCTAGACCCAGACTGCATTGCTGAACAAGGGTCTGAGCCTCGCTGTAAAAACGGGACCGGGAGGGCAAAGCATTGCCTTGACTGCGGCAGCTCTCATAGTTTTCAGCAGCCGCCAAACCTTGGAGCGCAACCCATTGGGAGCGCTCTTGGCGATAGGACTTACCCTGAAAATAGCCGTAGGTGAGGGCTGCTGCTGCTGAAAATGCAAACAAACCGCTCCCTGCGACAAACAGAAGTTTCTTCAATCCGTTTTTGGCAAATTGCTCAGATTGGATACTCATCAGAACCCCCTGAGTAGTAGGACCGTTAAACAGTACAAACCGGGGTGTCTAAATATAATCCTGACATATCGCATGGCATTGGCATGACAGCTAAATGTCGGATTTTTTGACAACCCGAACGCGCTAAGACCTCAATTAAATGCCCTAGCAGCTATGACGCGGTGAAACAGAGTCAGGTTTCACCAAATTTAGAAGAGCGACGCTCAAAAACTCTCCCAAGGAAAATCAAGTAGGCAATCAGGCACTTGAATTAAGGCTAGCCATTGAAAGACTTATGAGGCAAAACTCCTAGCTTTTCCCTATGTCAGCCGAGGGTTACAAGGCAATCAAAGGTAGTTGGCAATGAGGGCAATAGACTAGACCAAGCTTTAGTGAATCGCCATCTCTCAGTTCATGAGCCTGTGACTTCGTCTAGTCAGAAATACCTGACCTAGAAGTGCTGTGTTGAGCTACCAAATCATGATTCACAATGGACTGAAGTCCGGTGAAGAATGGATGTGGGAGGCATTGGTAGCCTATTCATCAAGGCGATGAGACTCTTATGGAAATCGTACAGCTTATTTATTCGAAAGAAAACTTTGTTACAGACAATATTTAGATTTAGGGCATGAATTACAGGAATGAGCTGCTCTAGAGCCATCTAAGGTCGGTAGTTTTGATGTAACTTCATCAAACGGAGTCATACGGAGAGGGGGAGCAGCCCTCTCCGTATGACGTTTTAAGATGTATGGGCTTTTGAGTTAGGCAGTTCCCATCGAGTAACGGGCAAAGGGGTTTGGGCGAGGCAATGGCCTTTACTGATCACTGTGGTGGCCATCCCTCGACGACTAATCAGCTCTCTTAGGGTTTGACCCGCTAGAACCACAAGATTTGCTGGCTTGCCAACTGCTAATCCATAATCTGTTGGATCGAGTCCCAAGGTGAGAGCTCCGTTGCCGGTCACCATGGCATAGCAGGCTAAAATTTCCCGTTGCCCCGTCATCTGACAACAATGGATGGCCATGTTTGCCACATCCAGAGGATTACCATTTCCTAAGCCATACCAGGGATCTTGAATACAGTCATGGCCCAGGCTGACATTGAGCCCTGTTTGCCACAACTCTTTCATGCGGGTGATCCCTCGTCGTTTTGGGTAACTATCGCCTCTACCTTGAAGGGTGATGTTGATGAGTGGGTTGGCGACGAAGTTGATCTGGGCGCGGCGTAGTAGGCCCATGAGTTTGGTGGCGTAGCCGTTGTCATAGCTAGCAAAGGCAGTGGTGTGACTTGCGGTGGTTCGATGCCCCATTTCACGGCGTAGGGCACAGGCCGCCACGACTTCTAGAAATCGGGATTGGGGATCGTCGATTTCGTCACAGTGGAAGTCCAGGGAGCGATCATATTTTTCAGCGAGGTCGAAAAGATGATGGACGGAACGAACGCCATCTTCGCGAGTGAATTCGTAGTGGGGAATGCCACCGACCACATCGGTGCCTAGCTTGAGCGCTTCTTCAAGGAGTTCTGCATTCTTAGGCGCACCATACAGCCCATCCTGGGGAAAGGCGACTAGCTGAAGATTGATCCAGGGGCGAACTTCTTCTCGCAGTTCCAGTAAGGCATGGAGGGCAATGAGCTTGGGCTCGCTCACATCCACATGGCTACGCACATGGAGGACTCCTTGGCTTGCTTGGAGCTTTAGGGCAGCTCGAGCCCTCGCTTTGACATCGGC
>CALECT010000046.1 GCA_937949725.1 uncultured Pseudanabaenaceae cyanobacterium | reverse complement strand
GTCTTGCTATAAGGGCGATCGCCCAGGACCTCACCCGTTTGAGCATTGACTACCACCTGGAATTGTTTACCCCCATATTGGTAAGCCGAAATCCATACTGGCAGCAGAATATGCTTAAACGTAATTTGACTATGGGCTGTGTCGACCGAGTGAACCCGCTGTTCATCACCGCCAATATCGCTTTTAACGTCACTGCGAATTTGGTCGTCCATGATGCCCTTCGCTAGACCCAGGCCCTGCTTAACATCCACCTGATAGCGCTGCACCTTGAAGCCTGCGAAGTACTTTGCCTGGTAAGGCACCAGCTTTTCTAACGGCCAAGGATCTAACTGCTGTAGTCGCTCTGGCTTAACGGAATCACTCACCCCTGGCACCAGCACATCGTCAAAGAAACGGCTCACTTGGCCGCTGGCATTGTGCCAACGGGTACGAGTCTCCTCGTACTCTTCCTGCTCCTGCTCTCCCGCAGAGTTTGTCACTGTCCGAGTTTGGGTGACGGTGTAATGGTCACCCCGCTCACCTCGATAATCGCTATGGGTTTGGGCATCGTAGGTCCAAAAGGGGATGTAAACCCCTTGGAGTTGTTCCGGTTGGGCCAATTGCTTCAGACTGCTGGGGGCAAACCAGCGGTTGCCTAACCATTTTTGGATCGAGGCATGGCAGTCTTTCTTGCCGATGCGAAATGGCAGGAGAGATTCCGGCATCATTAGCGGATGAGCTTCTTGAGGCTCGGCCACAATGCTGGTGCCACAGAAAGGACAGTTCCCTGCTGTCTCGGGGGGCTCAAAAGTAATGTTGGCTTGGCAACCACCACATTGCACTTCCAATGCTGTGCTGGAAAGCGTTGCCATCTGGGTGTTCTGCGTGGCGAAGGCTTGGTAGTCCCGCTCTTTGATTGCAGTGCGTTCTTTTGTTGTCTTGAGCGTTGCAGCGCTAGTTTTGATTTCCTGGCTTTTGCTGGACTGTTCGCTGTGGCCGCAAAAGGGGCAAACCAGTGCTTCTAAACTGGGCCGAAACTCCATCGATGCCCCGCACTGGGCGCAAGGAAACTGCTGCTGTTTGGGCTTGGCTTCTGACATCATGATTGGCTAGATTTTCATGTTTTGGCGGGCGATCGTTTCGTAGGGATATGGCATCCTCCTACAATCCATGGCGCATTTCGGAAAGCATTGGCCTAGGTTGGGTTGAGCTTGCTGCCCCAGAAGGAAAGAAGCAAGCCTTTGACTGTTGGGTTTCATTCTTCAACCCAGCCTATGGCACCCGATTCCTTGCGGATTTACATTCCAGGCAGTGGAGGAGGAGCATCTTGGAATAGGACAGACAGTTCTGGTAGCTCAGCAGCAGCGATCCAACCAGCCATGCCGGCTTTCCAGGCCAGGGTGTCGCGCTTCATAGGTTGACTGCGCAACTGGTCGATGGTGAAAGGGCCAGCCTGTTGACCGTCGATGGCCACATGCCACTCTGCTGCTTGGGTGGGCAGTGGGGGAGGCATGGCTCCAGGTGCTGCGGGAGCTGCCGGAGGAGCACCCATGGGCTGAGTCATATTGCGTTGGGCTGCTTGGGCCTGGCCGGGCTGCATGTTATTCATCAACTGCTGACCCATAGCCATGCCCACACCAAAATCTAGGGCGGGGTTGGCATTACCGTTTTGAGCCGAAGCTTCCACGGCATTGGCCGCTTGGAACTGGCTGTATTCCTGCATGTTGCCCAGCAGGTTCATGGAGCTGCGTTTGTCCAGGGCCTCTTCCACTTCCTTGGGCAAGGAGACGTTGGCCACGAGTAGTTTGGTCAGTTCTAGGCCAAAGTTAGCGATTTCCGGTTGCAGGGCATCACGAATCTGGTCGCCCATGTCCTGGTAGCGGGCAGCAAAGTCGAGGATGGGAACGCGGGCCTGGCCAAACCAAGTGGCAAAGGAGGTGACGATGGTGTTGCGAATCTGGTCGCTCATCTCATCGACTTGGAATAGACCATCGGTGCTGATCAATTCCTTGAGCAGCAGGGCAGGATCTTGCACGCGCACATGATAAGTACCGAAGGCGCGGATGCGCACGGGGCCTAGCTCGGGGTCACGGGCGGTAATAGGATTAGCAGTGCCCCACTTAAGGTTGGTGAAGACCTTGGTATTGAAGAAGTAGACTTCGGCTTTGAAAGGGGAGTTGAAGCCGTAGGACCAGCTATTCAGCGTGGTCATGATGGGCATGTTTTGCGTCGTCAGCTCATACATGCCGGGCTCGAACACATCAGCGACTTGGCCTTCGTTGACGAAGACTGCTAGCTGGCCAGGGCGCACGGTCAGCTTCGCGCCCATCTTGATTTCGTTGTTGTGACGCTGAAATCGGTAGGCGATGGTGTCGTTACTGGAATCGAGCCATTCGATGATGTCGATGAACTCGTTGCGAAGCTTGTTGATGAGGCCCATGGCGCTGTGATGATGTGACGACGACTAACGGGAAATTAATGAGGCTAGAAAGTAATGAGCTTAGCGATTGCGAAACAAGCTTCCTGCGGAATCGCGTCATCACTGGCAACGACATCACTGTCCCTCTAAGGGTTCCCACTCTGTCTATAGGGTAATGCCCGCAGAATTATGCACAGGGATGCCTATAAACGACAGAGATAATTCTTTATACAGAGATCAACCTGAGCAATACGTAAATTTCCGAAGTTTGAACCTGCGAGCTATTTATCCGCTCTCACCCATTCACATGGCTATACGGTCTCAGGTGTTCAGATTTACAATGGTGGCATCAGCACAGGAATCATTTGTGCTTTGTTCTTTCGGTAAATCAAGAAGTCGCTGTCCAAAGTTAAGACAGTACTGTTTTGATAGAGTTCAGCCATGCGGACTAGACAAGCATCTGCTAAGGACATGGGCACAGACTGATAACGCTGTATTAAGCCACGGATAGATGTAGCTTCAGGAGATAGCTGAAGGGGAATTTTTACTGCCTGAGTCTCCAGGAGTGCCATAACCTGTTCTGGACCACCATGGGTTGTGCGCAACAAAAAACAAGCTTCTACAATCACAGCTTCGCACGTCAAAAGCGGCAATCCAACTTGGCTTAAGGCTTTCAAAGACCAGTCATGGAATTGATCTTGCCGTTTAAGATAAGCCACCAACGGTCCCGTGTCGAGAATAATGGGGCTCACTCGGCTCCTAAGCCCTCAAGGTATTGTTTATTCACAGAAAGATCAGTCGGGCCACCGTCTAAGCAGCCTGCAAAAGACTGGGTTACCTCTAAAAAGGAGGGAGTAGATACAGGCTGCTCAGCCTCTGGAACTTCTCCTGTGGTTGACAGACCTTCTTCTGCTAGATCTTTTTGTCCCTGTGCGCCTTGAAATCGAAACACCAGAAATTCTACAAAGTCCAACACCTGTTGCTGTAAATCAGCAGGCAGTAGTTGGATGGCTGCAAGAATGCGAGATTCAACCGGGGGAGTGCTTTGGGCTTCTGGAGACATGAAGCAATCTCGAAAGAAGAATTAGCTCTAATTTAGCATTTGTATAGATACTCTTTCACGTATTGGTTTGTTGTGGCTCAGCTCCAGGAGTCACAAGCCTCCAATTACAATAAAAAGCCAAGCTTTTCTCATTCACCGTCAGGGTCACCCTATGGCTGCAGCCACGATCAACCAGCATTCGCAGTCTACTGAAAACCATCCGCTCAAGCGCCTGCTGAGCTACAGCAATCCCCACCGCAAGCAAATCTGGCTGGCCAGCAGCTACTCTGTCCTAAACAAACTCTTTGATCTCGCCCCGCCTTACCTGATCGGCATCGCTGTTGACGTTGTTGTGGAGAAGGAAAACTCCCTCGTCGCTCAGCTCGGCATCACCAGCATCAGCGGTCAGCTCGCCCTCATGTCTTTGCTGACGCTGATTGTCTGGGGTGGCGAGTCGCTGTTTCAGTACGCCTACGACAGCATGTGGCGCAAGCTGGCCCAAACCATCCAGCATGAGCTGCGCTTGGATGGCTATAGCCACCTGCAATCCCTGGAGATGAGCTTCTTTGAAGACCGCAGCAGCGGCCAGTTGCTCTCCATCCTCAATGACGACATCAACCAGTTGGAGCGCTTTCTCGATAGCGGGGCCAATGAGCTGCTGCAATTTGCCACGACGGTGCTGACCGTTAGCATTACCTTTATTGCGATCGCCCCCGGCATTGCCTGGATGGCCATGCTACCCATCCCCTTCATTCTCATCGGCTCCATCCTCTTCCAAAAGCGCCTTGCCCCGCGCTATGCCGAAGTGCGCGAGCAGGCCAGCCTCGTCAACAGCCGCCTCTCCAACAACATGGCGGGCATGGCGACAATTAAGAGCTACACCTCCGAAGCCTACGAGCTAGATCGCGTTGCCTTCGAGAGCCAGGCCTACCGCGCCAGCAATGGCCGCGCTATTACCCTCAGCGCTGCCTTTGTCCCCCTGATTCGCTTCATTATTCTGATTGGCTTTACCGCCACGCTGTTCTTTGGTGGCATGGCCGCAGCGGCAGGGAGCATTTCTGCGGGCACCTACAGCTTTATGGTGTTTATCATTCAACGCTTGCTCTGGCCCTTCACTCGTCTGGGCCAAACCATGGACCAGTACCAGCGAGCCATGGCGTCGATCAATCGCGTGATGAACCTATTGGATACGCCGATTGCAATTCGCACGGGCCAGCAAGCGATCGCTGCGAGTAAGGCTACGGGGGCAGTTCAGTTCGATAACGTTAGCTTCGCCTACAAAGACCGGAGCAACGCGCTGACGGCTCTCAACCTCGACATTCCCGCAGGAAAAACCATTGGAATTGTAGGCGCAACTGGATCTGGCAAGAGCACGTTGGTGAAGCTGCTGCTGCGCTTCTATGAAGTCAACGACGGTCGCATTCTGCTCGACGGTACCGATATTCGAGCACTAGATCTGGGCGACTTACGCCGCTGTACGGGTTGGGTTAGCCAGGACGTATTCCTCTTCCATGGAAGCGTTGCCGAGAACATTGCCTATGGCAGCTTTAATGCCAGTCGGGCAGACATCGTTCGAGCAGGTAAGCAGGCCGAAGCCCATGAATTCATCGAGCGCTTGCCCCAGGGATATGACACCGTTGTAGGCGAGCGGGGGCAGAAGCTTTCCGGTGGACAACGGCAGCGCTTGGCGATCGCCCGCGCCATTCTCAAAGACCCGCCAATCCTCATCCTTGATGAAGCCACCTCCGCTGTGGACAACGAAACCGAGGCTGCGATTCAGCGATCGCTAGATGTGATTACAAAGGACCGAACGACCATTGCGATCGCCCACCGTCTCTCCACCATTCGCCATGCCCACCGAATCTACGTCCTTGATCAGGGGCAACTCACGGAGCAAGGCACCCACGAAGAGTTGCTGGAGAAAGATGGCTTGTATACCAAACTCTGGAGAGTACAATCTGGCATTCGAGTTTAACTTTATCTGCTTCGGAGCAAGGCTTCATCAACCATCAGTCGGCTCTAGCGAAACCTCTGCCTGAAATGCATCTGCCTCATAACTCAAAGGGGCAAAGTCTCCCGCCATGCCCACTCGCCAATGGGCGGGCTGGCCAAACCAGAGGCGGATACTGCCATCCGTCTCTCGCTCATAGTTCCAAGCCACTTGGGAGCAGACGTGGGACTTGAGCTCGGGGAGTTGCTTAGGCCACTGTCCTTCAGTGCGGGCAAGCTGCTTAGCCTGCATTACTTTCTGGGTGAGTTCTGCCGCGAGCATGCGATCGCTGGCTTTGATCCATTCCTGAGCGAACAGAGTGACACCTCCCTTGCCAAAGGAATTCAGGCGGTGGGGCATGACAGGTAGTTGTGGTGCAGCGGTACCAACATCGCAAAGCTGTCGATCCACCAATTCAGAGTGATTGCGTTTCCGAGCTGCAAGCCAGTCCAATCGAGAGAATTGAAGGTACTGCTTACCCACAAAACCTTGCCAGGGGAAGCTGGATTTGGCTACTGACCGTGCTTGACCTTGTTGGTATTGCAAGGTCTGGTACTCGGCCCAGTGATCAAAGGTCAAGGCTTGGAGGATAGCTTGCTGCTGATTCCGAGCTAAACGCGCTTGCCACTGCTCTCCCGGTAGCTCCACATGGCGTAGCAGTATCACTTGTTGCTGTTGCAATATGCCTGCCAGCATTTGGCTGAGTAGGTCGGGGCGAGCTGCGATCGCATCTGTCAATCGCCAGGCTGCTTCAAAGTTTTCGGCTGCTGCTTCAGGAGCCTCGTCATATTGCAGTAGTCCTTGGGCTAATAGCAAACGCTGCAACTTCGCGATGGGAAAAAAACTGGTGTTCTGCTGAGGATCGCGAATCAGCTTGGCGACTTGCAGTTCCCAGGTCGGCAAAGGGTTTTCTAGGATGAAGCGCTGAACAGTGGAGAGACTTCGGTGCTGCGTCAGGTACTTTGAAACTGCAGGAGGCAACGGTGCCAAGTTTAAGGGCTGTTCGACGCTATGGCGTTGATCTTTGAAATATTGATTCAAGCTAGATTCAATTTCTTTGAATTGAATCGGTGGGTCGCTACTTTCCGCTCCCGTGGCTGAGTTTGGTCGATTTTGCCCATCAGTTCTTCCCAAGCCTAACTGCTGTAGCTGATCATCCAGCTGTTCCGCAATGCCATTACGAGCGGTCTGAGAGCTGTGACTAAGGAAGTCGTTTGCTGCAATATCTTGTCGATATTCTCGCTGCTGAATCAGTAGGGCACCACTAGCTAGGGCGAGCACGATCAGCCCCAAGAAGGTGGAGCTTGAACGTAGTAGCCGCAATAGCAAGGTTTTTGGCACCATGGAGCCCTCGTAACAATTCGCTGGGGCTCAGTTTCTCTCTACGTGCAATGGAGGCTATGGATGGTGGGCCAATAGCGCTTTAAGTTTGAAGAGGTTTGCTGAGCACCTTCTTCCAACATAGCCTGTGAATTTACGGGCTGCAGCAAATTACTTGTCACTTCGTCATGTGCATATGTTAGCCAGGAGCCCGAGAACCCAGGAGCTAGCTGATATCAAGCTATGGGCAATGTCCTATCTATAGGGTATTGCTTCTCTTAAACTTCAAAATGTCTGTAGAAATCACCGTTGTCTCTTGGAAAAGAGTGGCAATCACTACAGACAAGAAACTTCCTACAAGGAGGAGCCACTGCGTCATGGACCTTAGCGATCTATGACCGTGACTAAGGCCCAGATTGCCATGGCCCGTAGATAATGGCTGGCGCGGAACGTGCCCACGGAGGTAATCGCCTCTGGTGTACGGAATTGCAGGCCATTGCTATAGACCTGCCCCACGACGGTCTCCGTTAGGCGGAAGGCTTCATCCTTGAGCCCCATCTGTACCAGGAAGGCGGCAATGCCAAAGTTAATACCGGTCCAGACTTCCAAGGGGTGGGTGTCACCAGGATTCACTGGAGAGCCATCCAGCAAGAGACCATTGGCGGCTCCGAACTGAGCCCCTTTGAAGTTGAGAAAGCAGGCTTCGTAAACGGTCTTCAGAGCAGATTGGGCACAGTCATCCGGCACCACATCGGGAAGGCCCAGCATCCGCGCATAGAATTGTCCACACAACTGGTCGGCCATGACCACTTCGGAGCCGCTTCCGCTGTCAAGGTTGTAGTAGCGACCATTCCAGAGGGCTTCTTGGTAAAGGGGCTTGGCTTGGGTGAGCCAGGCTTGGTATTTGGCGATCGCTTCACTAACGGGGATTTCAGTTTTGGGTTGGAGAATATTGGCCATGGCGATCGCCGCCTCCAGCGCCGCAATCCAAAGCCCCCCGCAATAGGCACTAATGCCCTGCAAGCGCCAATCATCAAAAGTCTGATCTGGCGCACCCGAGTTCTCAGGAATGCCATCGCCATCCAGATCAAATTCCTTCAGATAATCCAAGGCTGCCACAACCGCAGGCCAGCAGTCTGCCAAAAACTCAATATCATCGGCCCCGGTAAACAGATAGTCGCGATAGACCTGAAGCACATAGTCACTGCCCAGATCCTTCCAGAGATTGCAATCCTGGTAGGCCGTGTAGTTGGTCTTTTCCCAGACATGCTCATTGGGTGCACCCAAGTCATGCGGGGTTGCATTAGCAACCTTTCGCTGAGCCAAGGGCATATCTGCGCCGATGGTTTTGTAATAGCCGATGACGCGCTTGTCATTGTCTTCAGCGGGGATGGCGCGGGCAAAGGCGCGGATAACGGATTTCTCCAGCTCGGGCCACAGTTCTAGCAGTGCGAAGGATCCATAGAGGCGCACATCTAGGCTTTCGTACCAGCGGTAGTCGATGCATTCCAGCACCGCAAACTGCCCCACGGGGTCGCCCTCGCTGCCTGCACTCCAGAGGGTGCCGCCGTCAGTGAGGTCATAGAGTTCGTTCATCAGGGCCATTTTAATCGGCTCTGATAAGTCGGTACGGTCGAGGATGGGTTGTTGCCAGTCGCGGATTTGCTGTTGCCAGGTTTTGTAGTTGGCAAGAGCCTCCGTGGCGATCGCCTCCGCCTGTTTCCCGTCCGTGCCAAAGAAATCAGTATAGCGACGGAAGTAGTTCACCCCTTGGGCAAATTCCGTCACGGGGAAGTCCCAGGCCAGGGCAAAGGGGATTTGCAAGGTTTCGCCGGGCTGGAGCGTGAAGCGCACGGCGATCGCCCCCGCAATCTGCTCACCTTTTGTGGCAGGAGTTGCATCATCAACCTGATCAATCGCACCGGACTGGCTAAAGGACTGCCATAACTCAGCACCATCCCCAGCTGGATTCCAACGCCCGCAGCTAAAGGTTTCGCTGCCCGCCGGAAGCTGACCAAAGGCCATGCACCATTGGCCATCTCCCTCCTGGATCGTCTGGCTGCTACGAGCACCGTCCATCAGAATAGCTGGACCATTCTCAATCTGGAGTAGACGGTTGAAATTGCCTGTGTTTTGTCCCCAAGCAGATTGGTAGTCATAAACCGGACTACCGTCGTCTCGAATGGTGATTTCTTCTGTGGGATTCATGTTGCGGAACCAACCCACAGTGTTTTGCCAACTCAACATGATGCTGAGGGTGAGAGGCTGGTCCATGGGGTTGTGAGCGGTCCATTCGAAGACAGCGACCGGGTAGCTAGTCTCTTTATAGTTGTGGGGCAGGATAGGCGTCAGCTGCTCGCAGGTGAGCTGAGCTTTGTAAACGTTCTCGTAGGTGAACCAACTGCGGGGATAGAGGGCCTGGTAACTGCCGGTCGATAGCTGCTCACTGCTAGCGGGATAGCTTTGCCAAGTCGCGAGATTGCTGTCTTCGGTTGCAGTTGTGCTGAGGGCATAAGCTTGGCTGGTGCCGTCCCCTACCTGCTCGCCGACCTGTTCAAAGATGCTGAACTGACAGGCGGGTAGATTCTCGAAGATATGTTCACCACCGTCCAGATGCCAGAGGTTGAAGTCGCCAGCATGGGAGCGTCCAATACAGCCTGCACCAAACCCACCTAGGGGCATCCCATGCCAGGGGCCATCATCCAAGTTGCTGGCGTAGCGGACAGTGTAGGGCTTGTCCCAACCCAACCCCAGGTCTCGCTGCCAGGTAATTTCTGGGATTTCGGGCATGGCAGAGGCTGGGGAGGTTGAGGAGGCGGCGGCGGTGGACATAAGCGAAAAGACCTACGGCAATGACCGTATTTATGGGGGTATTTAAAGAATTGTCTGAAGTGAGAGCGGCGTCAACTCAGGGGAAAGACGAGACTTTGATTTTCCTCTGCTCACTAATCCTGAGTATTGAAGGAGATACGGAAGAGTGAGTTGTCGCCTGTGTTACGTCTCTCACTCCTTAGAGAGCGAGATGCCGAACGGTCTGTTGATTGCGAATTGCTGGGGAGAATGAGGCCATAGGGCTCCTTTCTCTCTGTTACTCAACTCCTTCCTCTATTCCCGAGCCTCCTCCACTCCATGCTGTTACTTACAGAATCTCAAGTTCACCCTTGCAATGTTCTGCGGCAGAATATTTTTGAAGAGGTTCTCTTATCTGGCGTTGAGTTTCAAGGCAAACTTTTTTTTCGTGTTGCTCAATATGCTGTTGATCAAGTCGTGAGTGCAAAGCAGGATGCCCTGGCGCGCTTTTCTGGCGGAAATGAGCAATTTGCCATTCTCATTGTTGAGGCCAAGGATAGATTCACGCTGTGGCAAGAAGACCCAGAGCTGAAGCCTTGTAGTGATCGTAAGGCAAAGCTTCAGCGAATTAAGCAAGTGAATCTGGCGAAGCTGACGAAGAAGCTCCATGAGCCGAGCGGCATTGAGATTCGCGATCGCCGCATTGGCTTCCGTCGCAAAAAAAACTGCTTTATTGCCGAAGAACTTTCGGAGTGGCTGGAGAAAACCTATAAGTGCACGACCAATGACAGTATTCGCCTAGCCCAGCGAATGGTGGACGAGAAGGTTATTTATCATCTCGCCCATAAAGTGAAGTTCGCCGCCAATGAAGACTTCTATCGTTTCTATGACGATGAGATCTAACCAGCAGGCTTATTAGGGAAAGCAAGACTGGCAATGTCTAGCCCTGTCTCGATGCGATGGCCTTATACCAAATCTGGTTCGGTGCCCCCCGATTCCCGTCAGTTTATCTGCAGGGGCGAACCGCTGTTCGCCCGCAGAGAGTTTAGAAGGACAGCTATTAGGATTTTGCCTTAGGAATAAACCAGCGGCCTAATTTGGCATAGAGCGCCGGAATGACCAGTAGCGTTAGGGCTGTAGAGGTAAATAATCCGCCTAACACGACAATGGCCAGGGGCTGAAGAATTTCGTTTCCCGCTCCGCTGGCGAGAGCTAGGGGCAACATGCCCAAAGCTGAGGTCAGCGCGGTCATCAGAATTGCGTTGACCCGCTCTAGGGAACCATCAACAATGACTTGTTTCAGCGGTAGCCCCTGGGCCAGTTTTCGATTGTAGTTATCCACTAGGAGTAGACCGTTGCGGACGGCGACGCCAAAAAGGGTGATAAATCCAATCAGGGAGGCGACGGAGAGGACGCCCCCGCTCAAGAGAATGGAGACAATGCCGCCGACTAAGGCCAGGGGCAGGTTGACCATGATGGCGAGGGTCGCTGGGAGCGACTTGACCGAGAAGAACATTAGGACTGAAATGGCGATCGCCGCCAAAAGACTAAACAGCACCAAGCTCTTCGTGGCCCGCTGCTCCGATTCAAACTGGCCGCCGTACTGGATAAAGTAGCCCTGGGGCAGTTGCACCTTGTCTCGAATCTGCGTTTGGATATCGTTGACGACGCTACCCAAGTCTCGATCAGCAACGTTGGCCGAGACCACGATGAGGCGGGAGACATCCTCTCGGTTGATCAGGTTGGCCCCCATGCCGTAATCCACTGTCGCGACCTCTCCCAGTGAGATGGTTTGCCCCGTTGGTGTGGAGATAGGAAGGCTACGAAGCGCATCGAGGTTATTGCGGGCGGATTGAGGCAGGGCAACGGCAATATTGATGAGCTGCTGATTCTCGGGCACCTGGGAGACAACCCGACCATTGAGGGCGGTTTCAACGAGCTCTGAGAGTTGATCCATGCGTAGGCCGTAGGTTGCAGCGGCGGCACGGTCATACTGGATTTGCACCTGGCGCACGGGGACTTGGGGCTCTAGCTGCAAGTCGACGACGCCTGTAATGGGTTCGATACTGTCGCGGACCTGTTCGCCGATGCTGCGCAGTTCGGCGAGGTCCGGACCGAAAATCTTGATGGCGATCGCGCTACGCACTCCCGACAGCACCTCATCCATGCGGTGAGAAATAAACCCGCCAATATTAGGGGCCACGCCAGGCAATTCTAAAAAGGCTTCGCGTAGTTCTTGGATGCTGGCTTCCCGGTCTTTCAAAGCCAGGTCACTCAGCTCAACATCCACATGGGCAATGTTAACTCCAGCCCCATCTGCATCGCCCGGTGCTCGACCTGCCCGGACCTGTACCCATTCATAGAGGGGATTATCTTTGAGCGAATTTGCCAGGGCATTACCTGCACCACTGGTGATATTCAAAGACACGCCAGGAAACAGCACCATGGAGTTGACAAGGGACTTCTCCTGGAACTCTGGCAAAAAGACTCTGCCTAGGGATGGCACAACTGCTGCTGACGCAACTAAGGCCGCTAGGGCCAAGGCCAAAATGAGCTGGGGGGCTTTGATCGAAAAATCTAACAGTGGTCGGTATAACCGCTCTGCAAAGCGCGAGACCACTGTCCCCTCTTGGGGCAACGTCTGATTGGCCAGCAAGATGGCACAGAGAGCGGGAGAGAGGGTCATGGCCACGAGGGTGGAGGCCAGGATCGACAGTAAATAGGCCAGGCCCATGGGGGCAAAAATTCGGCCCTCCACGCCGCTAAGACTGAAGATTGGTGCAAATACAACGGCAATAATAACCGTGGAAAAAATTACTGCCAGCCTTACCTGCAAGGAGGTCTCGTACACCACCTCTAGGGGATTCTTGGGGTTGCCCTGGGCTTGGTTACTACGCAGACCGCGATAGCAGTTTTCCATATCCACAATGGCGTCATCCACCACGGAGCCAATGGCCACAACAAGGCCCCCCAGGGTCATGGTGTTAATGCCCAGACCGAGGCCTTTCATCAGCAGTAAGCCGGTCAGCAGCGAGAGGGGAATGGCGCTGAGGGTAATGACTGCTGTGCGCCAGTTCATCAAGAACAGCAGCATGATGCCCGAGACGATGATGATGCCCTGAATGAGAGAGCCACTGACATTACGAATAGCGGAGTCAATAAAGTTGGCCTGGCGGAAGGTGCGCGTCATTTGCACGTCTTTAGGAAAACCTTCTTGCAAAGTGGCCATGACGGACTCCACGGCTTGGGTCACCGTAGGTGTATCCACATCGGGTTGTTTGTTGACCATCAGCACCACAGCGGGCTGACTGTTGAAGCTGGCATCGCCTCGTTTTTGCGCCGCCCCAGCTTTAACCTCGGCGACATCGCCCAGCAGAATTGGAGCACCGTCCTGAACTTTGACGACGGACTGCTGTAGGTCTTCGATGGACTGGATTTGGCCGATGCCCCGGATGAGTCGTTCTTGACCGCCGCCCGTGAGAAATCCGCCTGGTGCGTTGCTGTTGGATCCTGCCGCTGCATCAGCAACTTCGTTGAGGGAGAGATTGAGCGATCGCAATTTCTCTGGGTCAACTAAAACCTGTTTCTCCTGCTCCTCCCCACCGTAAATCGTGACCTGAGAAACCCCTGGCACCGATAAAATTTGAGTCCTGAGCGTGGCCTCAGCCAGGCGGCGCAACTCCATCAAGCTGGTCTGGCCTTCCTCGGCTGGGGGGAAGTCCGGGCTCGATTCCGTCGTGAAGGCGTATTGCAGAATTGTTCCCAGCGGTGACACCAGCGGGGAAATTTGCGGCGGCGTTGCGGACTGAGGCAACTGTTGCGTCACTCGCCGCAGTCGCTCATTGACCGCCTGGCGCGCCCGAGTAATATCCACCTCTGGGTCAAAGACAACGCTCACCATCGACAGCCCCACCTTGGAGGACGATCGCACTGTCGTGCCCCCCGGCAACCCATTCACCGCACTTTCAATCGGCACCGTGATCTGAGTTTCCACTTCCTCCGGTGCTAAGCCCTGGGCTTCGGTTTGCACCTCCACCTGGGGCGGGGCAAATTCAGGAAACACATCCAGGGGCATTTGGGTGAGGCTAAAAATGCCCCACAGCGTTAGCGCAATGGCACCCACAACGATTAGCCACCGTTGGGCGATGGCATTTTTGAGGGTTCGATTGAGCAGGGACTGCAACATCTAGCTAGAGGTCTCGCCATCGCTACCGCCTTTTCCCTTCGCCAAAAAGACTAAACCGACCAAGAGTCCAATCCCCCCCCCAACGGCTCCGAGAACTTTCTTGGAAATGCCACCTTCAGCATCATCATGGTGGTGTTCATCCCCGTCACCATGGCTGTGGGGAATGCCTTCAGCGTCAGCTTTGACATGCTCCGCTTCAGTCTGTGGGACAGCAGGGGCATTGCTGTCTATGACCTCCGCTTCAGCGGTCTGAGTCTTGCGCGACTCGGCGTAAAGAGATAAGCCCCCTTCGGTGACCAATTGCTCTCCTAAGGTCAGTCCATCAGTGACTTCAATTAAATCGCCCTGGCTTTCCCCGGTGGTGATTTCGACCGGTTCATAGAACCCCTCGTACTGCACAAAGACGATTTGCCGCCCTTCGTCTTCCACCGCAGCGGTGACGGGAATGAAGACGGCTCCGCCTGCAGCGGCCTCAATGGGAACTACACGAATGCCCAAGAGGGAGTCTGTTTCAGCCTTTACCTCCACTCGATTAATGCCGCCCGTGGCCTGGAACTCATCTCCATGGCCAGCGTGGGCGAGTGCTTCGGGAGTTGCCATCGCCAGGCTCAAAGCCAGCACAGAACCGAAGATGGGGAAAAAGCGAGTCATCGAATAACGTCCTTAAGAGGTTGCTATAGCTGCACAAAACTTCTCACAGAATGACATGAGACCGATGAAAACCAATTAAATCACGAGCTTTTCATGCTTTCTAGAGCCGAGTATATAGGCTCTATGAGTGACCCCTAGTAGGTCTATCTATTCCTTCCGTAATGGATTTGGAATTTAGAGAGAGCGCGCTGTAGAAGTATTTTCACCTTCTATGCCAGTTCTGCCATGCCCGCTCCAGTTATTGCTGCCATTTCCATCAAAATGGTACTCGCCGTTTTTATTGCCTTGGGTTTCGTTGCTGTGATTATTGGCCTGATTAAGGAGCAAACTGCGCCGGGGCGAATTGACTCGAATTTGCTCCGGGCAGCCAAGGGCGATCGCAAGCTGGCTGCCCGCCTACTCGAAAATGCCAAGTTTCGCTATCCCGGCAAGTCTGATCGCTGGTATATCGAAAAAATCATTTATGACCTGGAGCGGGATGGAGCAGGCAGTGGCCGAGGTCGCAAGATTGACTTCAATAATCGCGAAACCCGTGAGAAGCTCTGGACCGCGACTGCATTTTTGGCCTTTTTTAGTATGTTGACGCGGGTGGCAGGGGACTTGATAGGAGGACGCGGTCGCTTTTAATCGGGAGCAAGCTTTTCCAGCGAGGGGGCTTGCTGCTCAGATTTAGTCTGCGACAGAGTCAAGTCCCTGAAAGCAAGCATAGCCGTTACGACCTTGAGACTTGGCTTGATATAGAGCCTCATCAGCCTCGGCAACGACGGCGCTGGCCTCCATCGCTGAGCTGGGGGTAATGCATCGAATGCCCTGGCTCAGGGTGACATGACTGGCCACATCAGATTTCTCATGGGGTAAGGCAACGCGCTGGAGCTCACTGCGTAGCGCTTCTGCCAACACAATGGCCACTTCCTGGGAGGTATTGGGCAGGACAATGACAAACTCCTCCCCACCATAGCGAGCGACTAAATCATTAGGACGCTTGATCACTCGCTCCATGGCACGGGCAATTTCCTGGAGGCATTGGTCACCGGCTTGGTGCCCATAGTGGTCGTTGTAGCGTTTGAAATAGTCCACATCGCAGAGGATAACGACCAAGGGTTGCTGTTTGGCACCGAGCTGCTGCCACTGCTGGGCCAGGTAATCATCAAAGCTGCGACGATTGGCTAGGTGGGTTAGGCCATCGATAGTGGCAAGGCGATGTAGCTCTTGGTTGGCCTGTTCCAACGCCGCCGTGCGCTCCATCACTTTTTGCTCCAAGGTGCGAGCGTAGTCAGCCGCTTCAGCGTAGAGTCGAGAGTTATCCAAGGAGATGGCCGCTTGGGAGCAGAGCAGACGAATCACCTTAATCCGCTTCTGGGTGAAGGCATCGGTAATGAGATTATTTTCCAAATAGACCAGGCCAATCAGCTTGCCCTGGTGCAACAGGGGAATGCAGAGTAGCGATCGCAATTCTCGCTCCAACACCACGGGGTCCCCTGCAAATTGATGCTCCACCATCGCATCCCCTAAGACCACGCTGTCGTGGCTGTGAATCACGTAATTCAAGATGGACTGGGGCAACTGTTTGCAGTGGGTTAGGGGAATCGATTGCAGGACTTCAATCTGCTGTCCCACAGACCGAGAGGCATCCGCATCTAGCAAGACTTCTTCTGAGGTCGTGCCGTGGCTAACGACGGTCGCAGCAGCTTCCACTCGCCATTGTTGCTGATGCACCAATGCTAAGTAGCCTGCTTCTGCCCCAGCATTTTCCAGAATGGCTTCCATTAATCGGGTAAGCAGGCGATCGCGCTGCATTTCCCCCGACAGGGTTTGGGAGGCCTTGGTCACGCTCATCAAGTCGAGATCTGCCCCTTCTCGATTGATACTGTCTCGCATCGTCGAGTTAGGCGAGGACTTCCGTCCTTCTCCGAGAGGCAAGAGGTTGGCATATTGCTGTTCCAGGGCTTCCACCTTGGCCTGGGCACCCCAGCACTGGTAACCATAGTGGGCATCTTGGAGGTAGGCACGGGCCACCTTGTGTTGGCCTTGGGCAAGATAGAAGCGAGCAGCAAGCTCATTGGCTAGGGCTTCATCCTGGCGATAGCCGTAGGCTTGGGCAAGCTGAATAGCTTCGTCATAGGCAGCCATGGCTTGGGTATGGCGCTGGTTGAGGCGATCGCGTTCAGCCTGTATCAGCAACTGTCGATGCTTCTGATTCGTGGGAGCATGGTTCGCCCACAGCTTGAACTTCTGATGGTGCGCTTTAATTTGCTTCTCCAGCGCCTTACGACGGCGACTGGTCGTTTGGGGCAGATAGCTGAGCTTTGCCAGGGCGCTGTAAAAGTGAAAGGTGGGAATCACAGCAGCACCCATGGCAGATTCCTCATGGGCTGTAGCGGCCTGGGCCCATTGCACTGCTTCAGCGACATCTCCCAACAGATAAGCGAGCTTGAGACGATAAAGATAGAGCAAAAACAGCGTCGTATAGTCCTGCTGTTGGAGATGTAGCTTCTCCATGGCTTCGCCATCGTAGTGGCATCCTTGGAGTTGGTTTGCTTGATCCGCTTGATTTTGCAGACAGGCAACTAGTTGCTGGTACAGCTTGCCACGCTGAGTAGCCCGTTCCTGCTGAAGCTGCTCACTGGCTTGAACCACTTGGTGAAACTGCTCTGCCGATTCTTCTAGAGGATCGCCACAAATAAAAGCCTGCTGAGCAGCAGCATAGAGGCAGGTTGCAGCATATTCATAATCACCTCCTTCAAGACCCGTTTGATAGGCACGGCGAAGGGGCTCAATCGTATTGCGAAGGGGCTCTTGCCAATGGCGAATCAGGAAGTAGACCAAGAAGACAGTGCGGGCTTCTTGGGCTTTATCCTGACGCTGCTGATTCAGCTTCAGCGCCAAATTCCCAAAGCGTACCCCCTCAGGAATATTGCCCAGGACAGCGGCTTGGGCAATACCATAGGAGGCATATCCCTGAGCACTATTGGGTGATGGCCCGTGACGCAGAGACTCCTGCAGAACTGCAAAGGTGAGGATCGGCCGCAACTTAGGTGCAGTCATGTAGGTTGCAGTGCCGATGTAGCCTGCCATTTTTAACGCGGCAAATTTAGCCGGGACAGTCATATCACTTAGGGCGAGGATGTCAGCATCGCTTTTCCCCCGCAACAGCCACTTCACCCGAATCGAGCCCAGAATGACATGTAGCAAATTGGGCTTGGTTGGGAGTACCACCCCCAGACTCGCCATGGCAGGTAAGGCAATTTCTAAAGCCTGGCGTGGCTTTTGTTGCATCATCGCAGCCACAATCTGGAGCTGATAAAACGGCGCCCGATCCAAGGCTGTACGGCATTGGGGCAAGGCCTCGGCGATCCACTGTTGCATCAGCTCCAAGGAACCAGCGAGGAGCGCAGCTTCAGCAGCGGCGGTTTGGAGCGCTAGGGTGAGGCCGTAGTGATGTTGCCAATCTGTCGTTTGCCCCAGGGATAGTCCTACATTGAGGTAGTCCAAGGCAGATTGACGGGCGACCGTTTGCTGAGCCTGATGCCCCGCCCAGAGATTGAGGGCTTGGAGTTGAAGCCGCTGCTCCGAAGGCTGAGCGGCCCTGTCGGAGCTATTGACCGACAAGGAGGATTGGGGGCGGGACTGAGCAGCTCCCAAGGCCTCAACGGAAAGCTGACTGCGCCCCAGGTTGAGCTGGTTAATGACTTCAAAGCGTCGGCTGCGGAGGATAGCATCTTCTCCGAAGCTCTGGGAAGTCGACGGGGTGGCACAGGCTGAAGCAATGTTCGCTCCAGCATCGTGCAGAAGAACAGCATCCATAAAAGGTTGTCTTAACAACCGCTGGCCAATCTCCCAATGCCGTATGGAGCGTTCCTGGGAAGGAATACTGGCGTAGGCTGCTTCTTGGATACGGTCATGGACAAAACCGTAAGCGATCGCTTGGGGAATTTGACCTACGGCGTAATTCGCCTCATCTCTAGGGGAGCGCTCAGTCTGAGTCTGAAATACCAGGCCTGCGACGATGGCGGCTTCTAGCTGTGCTCGGGTTGCGTGAGCATCTACTCCTCGCCCCTGAGCCAAGGTGACTAAGTCAGCCTGATTGCCCAAACAAGCCAGATCGGCAAGGCAATCCTGGGTTAACTGGGGCAGCTGACCAATGCGCGTTGCCATCAGCTCCACCACGTTATCCGTCATGGACTGGCGGCGAATCTGATCGAGCTCCCAGCGCCAACGACGGTATTTGGCATCAAACCAGAGCTGGCGATCGCCATGGAGCGTTTTCAGAAATTCCTTCAGAAAGAAGGGGTTGCCCTGGGTCTTGTCAAAGACCAACTCAGCCAAATCTTCCGTCTCTCGCAAAGAAGCCTGGAGCGCATCAGCAATTAATTGATTGGCCGTGAGGGAAGAGAGCGGTTCTAGTTCAGTTTCTTGAACCAGAGCTTGCTGGCGTTCCAGACTTGCCAAGGTTAGCCGAAAGGGATGGGCCGGTCCAATTTCTTTAGGACGCAGGGCACCAATGAGCAGAAAGCCATGGAGCTCGGGCTGGCAGAGCATGAGCTGGATTAAATTGAAGCTTGCGGCATCGCCCCATTGCAAATCGTCTAGGAACAGAAGCAGGGGATGCTCTTCTCGGCAAATGACCTGGAGAAACGTTTGGAAGGTGCCTCTAAAACGGTTGTCGCTTTCCTGGGGAGGGAGTGGAATCAGGGGCGGTTGGGGACCAATGACCTTTTCCAACGAGGGAATTAGCTCTAGGAGAGCCTGACCATTGTTGCCTAGGGCCTTGAGGATGCGATCGCGCCAGCACTGTAAATCAGTCAGGGGCTCGCTCAGCCACTGCTGCACCAAACTATCCAAGGCCTGGGCAATGGCACTGTAAGGCGTATCTCGCTGGAGCTGATCAAATTTCCCGCTAATGAAATAGCCAGGAGTTCCCCACTGGGTGCGACGCAAAGAATGGACTAGGGCAGACTTTCCAGTGCCCGCATCTCCCACCAAGAGGAAGCATTCTCGACAACCGTAGTAAGCCCGTTCCCTCGCGGCCTGGAGACGATTCAATTCAATGTCCCGGCCATAGAGGCGCTGGGGCAACTGCAATTCTGGGGGCTGATCCTGCTGACCGGGACGAAAGCGATCGCTGACCGCTGTCTTGGGAGTTGCCTTCCTGGGAATCGAGCTGTTGCCCCGGCGAGCACCCAACTGAGCCAGACAAGCCTCTAAATCTGCATGGATGCCATGGGCACTTTGATAGCGAGCCTCGGGTATTTTCGCCATCAGCTTAAGCACCACATCACTCAGACCGGAGGGGAGCAGAGGATTCCGCTGGTCCAAGGGCTGGGCTGGTTTAGCCAAGTGGCAATGGACCAGCCCTAGCGGATCGTCAGCCTCAAAAGGCAGGGACTGGGTCAGCAATTCGTAGAGCGTGACCCCCAAAGCGTAGTAATCCGTGCGGTAGTCCACTGCTTTATTCAAGCGACCCGTTTGCTCCGGCGCGAGATAGGCCAGGGTCCCTTCTAGGCGCTCTGAACCGAGCGCCTCCAACAAGGATTGGTCCGAAGCCGCAATCTCTGGGAAAAACCCTCGCTTGGGGGAATTAAGAGAAGCAGCAAACGGGGCGGTTTTCTGCTGGCTCGTTGTCGCCTGGGCAATCTCACCTCGCTCCACTAAACCTTCAAGATCTAAGGCAATGCCAAAGTCGATCAGTTTAAGCTGATGAGTCTCCTTATTCAGAACCAGATTAGAAGGATTGATATCTCGATGAACGACCCCTTGGTCATGGATTTGGGCCAAGGTTTCCACCAGTTCCAATGCCAGGGTCAAGACCTCATCAGGAGAGAAAGGCTGTTGCTGTTGCCACAGATTTAGAGCTTGACCACCAAAGTCTTCCACCACCAGAGCAAGACGATTGTCATAGTCTCGTAAATCCTGGACTTGAATAATGCTGCCCAACTCATCTAGGGCGTGCAATCGCTGGGTTAAAGCATATTCTTGGCGATAGCAGGCCCGCTGGGCCGGCGAGGGATAGGCTGTCTTCAGAAACTTAAGAATGATGGCCTGACCATCAGCCTGCCGCCCCCGATAGACCAATGAGTTGGTCCCTTCATGGATTGTTTGAGTAACCGTAATCTCGTCTAGGGCAAGCAGCATATGACGGGGTATGGCAGGGGGTTTGTCCGGTCTCGGCCTCATGAGCGATCGCAACAATCAACCTGCTTGTCCAAGGGACAGAGCCCTACAGAGCAAAGTCGTTTGAGAGAAAAAGATACAGCTTTCATATACCTGGGCAAAGGTAATGATTTCAGCTCAGTACAACCTCGCGATTCTACTTAGATAGCCTCCGTAGCCCCGGCAAGATAGCTTCCCTTCAACTTCTGGCGACATGGTCTAAATAGCGCAGGGCTATTCATAGCAGGATCGACAATTCGTCAATATGGCTTAGGTTATCGCCAAATCCTATGTTCTACATCCGTCTCAACTCGGGCATCCTAGGCCTAAGTCACAGCTTCTTGATGGAGCAACCTGGGAGTTATACGGATGCCGCTCACCACTGACCCGAAATTTGCTCGTGTAAATACTGAAGCTAGTATGGGGAATACTACGCAGCCCGATTTGCCAAGGTTAGAAACCCCGAGTTCACCTTCTGAAGAGCAAAAAGCAAATCCGGCTCACCGCTTTCCCCAAGCAGCAATGGTGGCCAGCCGTATCCAGTGGAGCAATCCCAAACTGATGGTGCTGGAAGGAGCATTACCCCAGGATGTGACGGGTCACTGCATCGTCATGGGGCCAGTGGGTGATGACACGATGCAACCCCTCACCGGAGAGCCCTTCCTCCATCCCTCCAGCGGTGGCGTTTCTCGCTTCAATGGCGACGCCATGGTTCACCGCTTTGACTTTGGTCAGGGCCAAGCCCATGTGACCAGCCGCCTGCTCAAGACGCCCTGCTACTACGCCGATGCCGCCACGGCTCCCGGCAGCCCCTACGCCGATCTGCATTTCTCCAGCAGTGGCTTGGGCCGTTTTTCCACCAGCCTGGGCTTTCGGGATGAGATCAATACCGCCTGCGTGCCGGTTAAGTTTGCCGGAGATGACCATTGGCGATTGCTGGCGGCCTGGGATGCGGGTCGTCCCTATGAGATTGACCCCGAAACCCTGGAGGTAATTACCCCCATCGGTCGCAATGATGAATGGCGTCCCCAGTCCCTCCCCATTCCCCAGGGTCCCTTCCCCATCGTTTGTACCGCGACCCACCACCTGTTCGACGATCGCACCCAAGAACTCTTCACCGTCAACTGGGGCAAATCCAACGCCACCATGGCAGGCCCCTTAATCCTCCATGCCCTAGCCAAGTTGGGAAAGCAACATCCCTTCGCCATGGGCCTAGCTCGGATCATTCTGCGGATCATCACCACCCTGACCAGCTGGTTCAAGGGGTTGCATCCTGCAAAGGAAAGCGATGACTTCGTCAATCTAATTCGCTGGGATGGGGGCGATCGCCTCAAGCATTGGCAGGTGCATTTGCCCAACGGCTCCCCCCTGCGCATCCAGCAGAGCATGCACCAGGTGGCAGCCAGCCGCAACTACATTGTCCTAATGGACACCGCCTTCAAGCTGGGCCCTGAACAGCTATTGCCCAATCCGCTCCCCGGCCATGGCGACATCGAAATCCATCTGCGAGAGATGCTGGATTATGCCCAGTTGGCCGATACCCCGGTGTACCTGATCAAGCGAGCAGACCTCGACCTGGCAGCAGATAAAGTCACGGCAAAGCGCCTCACCATTCCTCGGGAAATTGCTCACTTCCGCGTGGACTATGACGACAGTGAGGGCGTCGTTATCCACGCCGCCCACAACAATGCCTGGGATTCAGCGGAGAGCATTCAACGCTACGACCGCCTAGTAAATGATTCACCTGAGGCATCGGAGCAAGCCGTCACGGCAAATATTGGTATGGCAACCACAACAACCGACCTCAACTCCTTAGCCCGCTATGTGATTGACCCAGAGCAGGCTCAGGTCGTGGGTCAAGAGATTGTGCGCGATCGCGACCTCACCTGGTCCCCCGCTCTCTACGCAGACAACGGCACCCTCAATCTCCCCGAGCGCTATAACAACATCTACTGGAATGCCTGGGGCTGTTGGGACGACCTGCTAACGGACTTTGTTTGCGACCTCTATGAAGAGCATAAATACCGGGAAATGGACCCCGCCACCGTACGGCGCTTTGCCCAGGAAGGCGTCCCCGCCAACCTCTGCCGTTTAGACACCCAAACGATGCAAATTGCTGACCATTATCGTTTCCCCCTTGGCACCTTTGGCAACTCGCCCCAGTTCATCCCCCGCCCTGGTCAAGATGGAAATTTGAGCGGAGGTGATGGAACAGATGGCTATTTAGCAACCGTGGTGGTGTTTGATGATGAACAGGGCTATCCCCAGAGCCAGATTTGGATCTTCGAGGGTCAGAACCTGGCCCAAGGCCCCATTTGTAAGTTGGGAGACCCCAGCGGTCAATTCCAAATGGGGCTAACGATCCATACCACTTGGATTCCAGAGATTGGTCCCCGTAAGGCAACTTATAACGTTCCAGTGCGGGAGGATTTTGAGCCCTCACTCCTCAACCAGCCCGCTATTGTCCGGGAGCTGTTTGAGACTCAAATCTACCCCCACTTCGAGGCTTAATCTACGCTGGGGACCAGGACTTGAGCGATCGCCGCCAATAGCTGCGATCGCTCAAAGGGCTTATGCATCAGGCCATTAAAGCCAGCCGCTAAGGCCCTCACTTGCTCCCCAGCCGTTGCAGCACCACTCACCGCCAAAATCGGCGTTGGCGAGAGTCCACGACTCATCTCCTGGAGCCGAATATGCTGAGTCACCTCATAGCCGTTCACAGCAGGCATATAAATATCCATCATGATCAGCTGGGGCTTCCAACTTTCCCACAAGTAGATAGCTGCTTCTCCATCCTTGGCTTCGCGCACTTCAAACCCAATATCGGTCAAGAGTTTTGCCAGCAACTTTCGATTAAAGGCCACATCATCAACCACCAAGACTCGATAGCCCAACTGCTCCGCTTCTAGGCTTTGGGACTTTTGAGCGGCTGCAACTACGCCAGCAGGTTCAGCCTGACGCAAAGGGATCTTGATCTTAAATCTAGACCCTTTGCCGAGCTGACTCCGTAAGGCAATTTCACCGCCCATGCGCCGCACCAGTTGGCGACTGATGAACAATCCCAATCCTGTGCCCGGCAACTTCGAGCTATCGTCACTGCATTGAGAAAAGGGCTCAAAAATCTGTTCCGCATCCACTGCAGAGATACCAATCCCCGTATCCTCAACTTCAAAATAGAGCTGGTCTGAATCATCATCGAGCGTCCAAGCCCTCAAAATGACATGCCCCGTCAGGGTGAACTTAATCGCATTGCCCAATAGGTTGATCAAAACCTGGAGTAGCCGAGTCTCATCCCCCAAAATATATTGGGGCAGTCGGCTATCCATCGTGCAGCGAAATGAGAGTCCCTTCTCCTTAGCCTGTAACTTGAGCATCGACTCCAACCGCTCTAACAAATTAGAGAGATTAATCACCTGCTCTTTCAGGCAAAGCTGATTGGCTTCAATTCGAGAAATATCCAAAACATCGTTCACCAGCGTTAGGAGATGCTCTCCACTGGCGTGAATAATGCTCAAGTTCTCTTTATTGCTTTCGCCAATACCGGGGTCGTCTTGCATGATGCGACTGAAACCCAGCATGGAGTTGAGGGGAATCCGCAACTCATGGCTCATCCGGGCTAGGAATTCGCTTTTAGATTGGTTAGCCTGCTCTGCGCGGCTCTGGGATTGGGCCAGGGAGAGATTTTCGGCTTTGAGGCTTTGAGTTCTGGCGGCAACTTCACCATCCAGGGTATTTTCTAGGAATCGGAGCTGGTTGCGTGACTTTTCTATGTCATCTCCTAGCCTGAGCCCACGACTCAGGAGAGCAGCCCCCATTAAAGCAATCCCTGGCGCAGCGACAACAATCCACCATCCTTGGAGGAAGAACAAGTAACCTGCTCCAGCAAGTCCCCCTAGGGCAAAGGGTAGGGCCAGCCAAGACAGGTAATGCCTGGGCAAATAAGCAGCCACAACAGCACTCCCCCCAGCACAGAGGGCAATCCAGAGCCAGCCAAGCCCCATGGGCACTGCCCGGAGTAGCGATCGCTCTCCCTGGGCGGCCGCAATCATTTGACTAGCCAAATCAGCCTGGAGCTCAACCCCGTACCAAGCCCGCTCTGGGCTACGAGTGGAGGAGACATAGAAAGGATTCTGGAGGCTGGGAGCAGTGACGCCTAGGATCACGACGCGATCGCGCAGCAAGCCTTCCGGGACTTGATCATTCAGGAGTTCTGTGAGGGACACTTGCTCAAAAATATCCGGAGAAGAATAGAAGTTGGCAAGAATTTGATAGCCCCCCGTATCGGCTCGCACATAGCCACCCTCGGAACCAGACAGGGGATGAAAGACAGCCTCACCGAGATGAATTTCAGCCTTATCTGAATTCACTAACTCCTGTTCAATCCCTTGCTGGCTGAGATATTCGAGGGCTAGCCTTGCGCCGAGGCTGAATCGTCTTTCTCCAGCTTGGTTTTCTAACGAAAGCAAATGCCGACGTAATTTCCCATCTTGATCTGGAATGAGATCGCTAAACGCGACCTGATCAATGGCCTCTAATGCAGAAGGGGCATGAATTGACGTCGCCTGACTATCCGCAACAACCTTTTCAATGCCAATGAGATTCGGTGTCGTTCTAAAGATCTGCTCCAGCTGAGCCTGGCCCGAACCCACTGGCAAATTGCGATGCAAATTGAGCCCCAGGACAGCAGGGTTCGCTGTGCGAATCTTGTCTAAGGCCCCTGCCAGCTGGGTATCCGTGAGAGGCCATTGGGGCAACGCTTTGAGGTCAGCTTCTGCAACCGTGACAAGCGTTATCGGGACAGAGGTGTTAGCCTCGGCTGAAGCATCACGGAAGCGAAAAAATTGGTCCAGGGCTGCTTTGTCAAAAAACTGTAAGGCACCCGTAAATTGTAGGGCGATGGCGATCCCGGCCATCCCAACAGCGGAGCCTAAAGCTTGGCGAAATCGCCGCTTCTGTGGGTATCCCCAATGCAACATTTTCAGACTCAGTCATCTAGCGAATCCACTGTGGACCCACCCACCAGCACTGACGAGAGGGAGTAACACAGGAAACAAACCCCTTAATACTAGAAGCAAATAGGGGCGAGAAATCTGATCAAGATCATAAAAACACTTGAGTTTTAAGAATGAACAGGACTGTCATGAATCTAGGTTCTTTATCTAATTTTGAGTTGAATCTAGCTAAAAGAAGCAAAAACAATGTCCTAAAAGACTCTAATGAGCTTACATCTGCCTTTTAGTGCCTTGAGCAAAGCGTTTCAGATTGAACTACTCGAGCTTAGTGATGCAGAAAACTTTTGTGAGTCTCAAGCTGAGAAAAGAGTGACCCTGGAGAAGGTAAACATGAGGTCTTGAATCGTGCGTTTATGCTTCGACGCCGAGGCCGGGGGTGGACTTTGATAAGGGAGGGGCCGTAA
>CALECT010000045.1 GCA_937949725.1 uncultured Pseudanabaenaceae cyanobacterium | reverse complement strand
AAGCCTTTCAAAAAAACCTGGAGCTGCTGCTGGAAAGGCTCCTGAAAGTGACCCGCTAAAGCTTGAATATTGATACCAAACAGGCATCTGATTGGATTCCCCATACCAAAACTGGTGCTTCAGCTAATCAACAACAAGCTCAGTAAAGTACTGACACCTACCCTATAAACTTCCCTTTAGGGCAGAGCGATGGAACAACGCTTTAGGCCTGGCGATGCAGATTGTTGATTGGCGTGATTGCTGGGGTGAACAGATGAGTTTAGGGGGGAGGTCACCCATTTAATCTTGGCTCCGCTCAATCTAGAGATCGAGCGGAATTCCTAGACTTGAGGCTATTTTGCCTATACAACGGATGGAGTCTTGAGCACCTCTACTGCTGCTAAGACCTCACTGGGCTCTGCCCGTTTGGTGTAGTCCGCATCGACAAAGCTGTAGCGGATGGTGCGATCGCGATCAATCACAAAGGTCGCAGGGAATGGCAACTCATAGCTGTCATCACCATTGCTTGCAGGAATATCCAGCCCAAAGTTGAGATAAATGGGTCGCAATGTCTCGGCCAGAGCGAAGACCAAACCGAATGTTTTGGCCACGGTATTGCCCACATCACTCAGTACGGGATAGGCCAGCTCATGCTTTTCAGTCACGCTCAAGGAATGATCTGGCAGCTCTGGAGAAATCGCGACGAGCTGGGCCCCCGCAGCCTCAAACTCAGCCTGCATCACCTGGAACGCTCGCAGCTCCAAGTTGCAATAGGGGCACCATTCCCCTCGGTAAAAGTTGACAACCACAGGGCCTTGATTGAGCAATTCGCTGAGGCGAACTTTTTTACCCGTGGCATCGGGGAGTTCAAAATCGGGAGCAGTTGCCCCTACGGCGAGCGCTTGCTCAGCGAGGCCAGAAGCCGCCAGTTCTTGGGTGGCTTCTGCCATGGTGGCTTGAACCTCAGCAGGGGCCTTACCTGCAAATTGAGCTTGGTATGCAAGGAGCTGTTCTGAAAGGGATTGGGAGGTCATGGGGAAATCGCCTAAATTCTCTTATTCGACATTCTAGAACTATGCTTGCCCAAGGACCTGAGAATCACCTGAGAAGAGGTTCTCTAGTCAGCAAATCGCATCGCTAGAAAAGGAATTGCCCCGTTGAGGCAGGCGGATCAACCTAGAACGTTAGTTGTCAGATGCTAGAGCTGACATGCTATGCCATCTCACAACGATGGTCTTTGCTTTTAATATCGGTTCCCATGCTGGGAATTAAGCCTGCTCGTTGCGATCGCTCTCTCCCCAGCGCCAACTAATATCGTTTCGCCCACAAAACAAGGGGGTTAAAATGCTGTGCCGCTTTCCCGCCCCATCCACTAATGCCCAGACATTAGGCGCAAAATACGCCCCGAACAGGCTTAGGCGTCCATTAACTTTGGCCAAGTCGGCATCTGCCAATCCATTGAGCATTGTCAAGCGGGCACTATCCTCGCTTAAACGGATGAATTCTCGTAATAGCTTGACCTCGGGGGAGCTAGGCCTCACCAAGGCATCGCAATAGAGCAGTTTTCCAGAGCAGTTGGATGCCTCAGCGCTATAGCGCTCAACCTGCCCGACCTCTAGCTCTCCGAAATACAACCGATAATCCATCCGTTCACCACTCGCACCCAACGGCATCACTATAGCCTCAGCATTCCCCAACCAGAGTAACCAGAGCACCCAGTTGAAATCTTCCGTACGTCAAGGAGGCAAAACAGGGTTTAAGATTTATAAAGAGGTTTTCTCCCATTTCCAGAGAAGCCTGGTCATTCCATCGGTTCCCCATGCTCGCCCAACCCACCGCTGCCGCGACAAACTCCCAGGTGACGATCGCCAATCTCACCAAGACCTACCAAGAGGGCGAAACCCAGCGCACGGTGCTCAAGGAGATTAATTTGACCCTTAAGCCGGGGGAGTTCACGGTCCTGCTGGGCCAGAGCGGCAGTGGCAAAAGCACATTGCTCAATCTCATTAGTGGCATTGACCAGGCGGATCGGGGCAGCATCCGCATTGGCGATACAGAAATCACGGCCCTGGATGAGAAGTCACGGACGCTGTTTCGCCGCGATCGCATCGGCTTCGTCTTCCAATTCTTCAACCTGATTCCCACGCTGACGGTGCTAGAGAATGTAACCCTGCCCCAGGAGCTGGCGGGCAAATCAGCCCAGGAAGCCAAGGTTTCAGCGATGGCCTTGCTGGAGCAGGTGGGCATTGGCGATCGCGGCGATGCCTATCCCGATAAGCTTTCGGGGGGACAGCAGCAAAGGGTCGCGATCGCCCGTGCCCTAGCCCATGCCCCGGATTTAATTTTGGCAGATGAGCCGACGGGGAACTTGGATGAGGAAACCGGAGATACAGTCCTGAAATTGCTATTGGAACTGGCTAACCAGGGCGGTAAGACACTGGTGATGGCGACACATAATCCAGAGATTGCAAAACAGGCGGATCGAGTCTTGAGAGTCCAAGAAGGCAATTTAATTGAAGCTTAGTCTTTAAACAACTACTAGGAGCAATAAAGTTGCGAAGCAACAATTGTGACCTGCTATGACAGTCACAGACCAACTTGCCGGGCTGTCGTAATCTCCTTCCCATCGACGTTCGGATCCGTTCGTTGAATCGCTCATCACAACTTTGCAACGGCAGTCCTAATGAGCCACATATAACCGCATTTTTGATATAGCGCGCAGTCTATTTACCTACAACCGCTCAACATCAGACATAAGACAATGCGTCTCTTAATCTCTCAAAGACTTACTCTCAATAGCTTCTAATAATACCTACTCAGCTGAGACCATTAGCCGTTAACCCTGGAGCAGGCTTAAATCCTTCGAACTTGACACTAGCCGAGAGGAGAAAAGAAGACGTATCGAAAAGCTCACAAGGCTCACAGTCTTAAGCATTCCTTCCTCACGACTGCTTCTTTTTTCCTCAACTAAAGTGACACATTAACCCTGTTGAGTTCCAAAGCTCTCATGCCAAATATCTTCATGTACGCAATATTTTTCCCAAGTTATCGAACTAAATGGATTGCTGACTTCTCGATATCCCAAAGAGCTCAATCGTTTGAACATTCTTTCCCAGACCCATTCATCTGACTCTACACTCATCGCAAGGAAGCGATACTCGTCGAAAGGGAATGATTCAAGAACCGTCAATTCACTACCTTCAATATCAAATGCAGCATAGTCAATAACTTTTGGTGCATTATGTTTCCTCAACAAGTCAGCCAATGGAACTGCATCCATTTGAGTTACCGTCCCACCATCAGTCACTTTTTTACCATCCCATTTATAGTTCTCAAGATTTTCTTTTATTCCGTTGAGGTATGGTGCAACATAGGGGTCCCCATCCGCAAAGACAAATGAAACCTGCTCGATCTTGTCAGACAAGCAAACTTGCTCATGAACACTATTAGGGCGATTCTCAACTAAGAACTTAGCGAAGTCAGGATTTGGTTCGATGCAAATGCCACGCCATTGAAAATCTTGTTCCAGAACATAGCAACTACTCGCTGCTTTTCCATTCGCAGCCCCTGCTTCGACAAAGTAGCCACCTGTCTTACCCGGGAAAATATACTCAGCGATCCATCGATCGTTCAGTGTTTCATTAAAGTACTCTCGCTGCGGAGGAAAAGCCGAAGGATTACTTTTAATCTCAGCTCGTAGTGAATACAAATCGCCTAGTGGGAGCGCCATAATACAATCCAGATATGAGTTTAATAAAGGTTTATCTATTAACAGTCAAAAGAGAAGAAAAACAGGTCAGAAATAGATCTTTTAAGTATAGATTTTTGATATTTTAGCATGTCCCAAACAAAAATGTTATACAACGCTATTTCTCAGATTTAGCTCACATGAACACTCACTAGTTTTACATATATAGAAATAAGCTATTCAGGCTCTAAGTAACTCTAAGACCAGCAGACAGAGATAGCATGAAAGAAGAATGAATTGATCTAATTGCTATTTTCTACTGGATGGCTCCTAAAGAAATATTATTTTCTCTCCACTGCTTAAATTCGCTACAGAGCTGCTCCTCATATTGATCAAAGATATTTTCCCAATCATATTTTTCTTCTACCAGTAAGCGAGCTGAATGACTGAGAGTTTTCTGGAGCTCAATGTTTGAATCTAGTTCAACAATAGCCTGAGCAAAGTCTTGAGGAGAGTCTCTCACAATTAAATGCTCTCCAGGTTCAGCTTCCAAACCTTCACAGCCTAAACTCGTAGAGATATTGGGTAGTCCCATGGCCATTGAATGCAATATCTTCAATCGAGTTCCTCCACCAAGCCGCAAAGGAACGACTGAAATACTGCACTCTTGTGCAAGATCCTCGATTGATTCTGGATTAGGGACCACTTGAATTAACGGATTATCCCCTAGACTTAAGATTTCTTGAGGAGGATTTCGACCAGCAATACAAATTTGTAAGTCTGGACATGATTCCCACACTAAAGGCATGATCTCTTCAACCAGGAAAAGAGCTCCGTCAACGTTAGGGAAATAGTTTAATGTTCCAAAGAAAAATAATTTCCGCTGGAGCTCTAGCTCCTCAATTCTTTGAACTCGCTTAGTATCTATTCCATTTTTAACAATGAGGGTCTTATTAGCTGATGGACAGCGACGCTCTAGCAAAATTTTATCTTGTTCACTAACAACAGTCCTGAGCTGAAAGTCAGGCCACAACTTATTTTCATAGTTCGACAATCTTTCAATTTCTTCTGCTGCATTAGAGAATGGATCAGCGACGTTAGAGCTTTGAGCAATGGCTTGTAAGTCGGCCTTACTTTTCTCTAGTTCTTTGAATCTTCTTAGAACTTCTGATTCAATATTATGCTCTCCTAACACAGCATAAGAGTCAGGGAAAAATGAACGATATTGTGCTGTTGATATGAATTCAAAGCAAGTAATATCAAAATCTATTTCCTTCAGTATATTGAGCACTTTTATCATCTGATGGCTACTACAAAGCCGTGCCAAATTTGGAATGCTGTTATCACATGAAAGACAGTCTCCTGACAATATAACAATAGGTAGATCGCAGTATTTCTCCATTTCTACAGCTATAGAAAAATCCTCAGGACTAAAGATAAAAGAGACTAAAACTAAACGATGTTTCTTGCTAAGAGACTGAGCCTGATAATGCATCCGAATACCACCACCGCTATTTAAAGGGTAAGTTGGCTGAGGAGCTACCATCAGAATATCCAAGGATTCTGAAGTATTGGAAGGATCTGCCGACAATTTCTTCTCTAAAGTATATTGATGGCAGTATTGACGTATCCTGCGCTCCTGCATTTGTAGAAATATTTCATAATCAACGTTGACATTGAAATCGCTAATTTCTGGATGTGCTTTATATGCAGTTTGATACAGAGACAACATCTCTTCAAATCTATCTTGAGCTAGAAAAGCTTGACCCAAATGGTATTTTGCCCATGGAAAATCTGGGTTTAGCTCAATAGATTTCTCCAATATTGGTATAGCCTGCTCATAGTCTTTATTAAACAATAGTGCTTCACCAAGATTATAATAAGACCAACTAAATTCAGGATTGTTTTCTATTGATTTTTGGAGAGACTCAATAGCCTTTCTATAATTCTTCAAACCAATATAGACACGCCCATAGGTATGGTGTATCCACGGATTTTTATCGTCTAAAAGAATCGACTTATTGCAAGCTTCTAGCGCATCGTTCCACTTTTCCTGCTCAAGAAGACACACTGCAAGATTACGATATTCTTTTGCATCTCGAGGAGAAGACTTTATTGATTCACGACAAGCATCTTCTGCTCTGTCCCAATCCTGGTTGCCTGAGAAATGATCATATAAATAAGGTCTCAAAGACCTTAAATTTTCCAATTTAAAAAATTTAATGAATCGAGGAAATCTAGCTGCCTTTTTGAAAAGACTAGAAGCTATCTCCTCCTTATTAAATTTTTCTGAAAACAAAGCTTTAATGGAAAACATTATTACATCAGCAGACTGTATATTCTTGATCAAGAATCAGATTATCAATCCGAATTGATCTCATGAATTGATCTCATATTTAGACAGAATAAAATTACTAAGATTATAACGAAGATAGCTTTCTTCAGTCAAGAAGAAACTAAAGCTGATTGATTCTCATCTGATTAATGATGCTTCATAAAAATCCTCATTACCAATAGGCAGGTTACAACGTCAAAATTGTTTGCAGGTCACGCGCCTATGAATGAAAATAATACCAAATTTGTTGTAATCAATAGACGCAGCAAGAGGTGGAGAATTAGGTCCACCTAAGATTAGAGCTCATCACATGAGTAAATATCTTCCGGCAAAGCCGGAGGCCTTAAAATTAGGGGTCACTAAAAATAGCTTCGTAACTGTTCACTTCCTATGATTGACCTGAGTTCGACAAATTTAAAGCTAGCTTGGCTCTGCCACCGTGAGCTAAAGTTCACAGCTCACAGCTCAAGTCCGTTAAAACGGACTGAACAGCCCACCAGCGAGGATTGCAGCCCACTAAAGTGGGCTTTCGCTCTTAGGCTGAGAATTTTTCCTAGCCTGCTTCGCAAGTGCTTTTTCGAGCTGTCGAACTCAGGTATGATTACGAACTCATCACAGCCTTGATATGCTAAGCGAAGAGGGTTCATACACCAGAAAAAGAGTCCGTTTTAAAGATCATGCCACATAGAACAAAATCTCTAAATGTTCACTCACCATGAGTCATCGCATATCTAATCTCCTACCAACTCTAGGAACTGCCAAACTTTATGAGTCCCCCGGCAGAGCCGAGATTTACGCTGGTTATTACTCAAATTTGGGTAAATGACTGGTATACATAATTTTAAAATTTAAGAGTTATGTAGAGGTAAAATCGATCCATGATTAAAATCTGCAAATAACATGAAGGCGCAGCAAATATAGGGACTATCGGCATTAGCCATCACATTAATAGTTCCCTATTTCATAAGAACATACTAAATTTTGTGAGATTCTTGTCGACAACAGTTCAGACAGTTGAAAGATTAGAGCCTGAAACTCCCGAGTCTTCGTTGCTGATGCAGGGTGCGTAAAGGGCTGCCCCCCCTCAGTCTGTCGTAGCGAATCAAAAACTGTCCAGAGTATTGAATTGACGCGGAGAAAGAAAAAGTCGATAGAGAGCTGAGATAATCTCCCCCCCCTCAATCTTGGACCGTAGCCATGCGTATATGGTGTCATGCATATCTCAGACACTGTATATAGTAGGGCTAAAATAATCTCACATGACCACCGAAACGGATGTAGTAGGAGCATTGTTGGGCCTTGCGAAAGACCAAGCATGTTCTGTTCTGGATTCTGCTTAGGTAAAGGTTTGGCAACCAAAGGTCTCTCCTTTGTGAATCACTCCCTTGAGCCAGTTCAATCCCATTTGGTTAACCCTCATTCCCGCGTCGCAATGAGGGTTAACCTGACTCGCACTCCAGCGATCTGGACCGCAAGTCCCTGCTGACCACAACAGAGCAAAAAGCCACAGTTACAACGAAATAGAGGCGGGTAATAGCCTGTGCATTGTGCAGTCATGATTATTCAAGTTCAAACGCCCCAGACTTACTATCTCAAAACAGCTTGTTCAACCTGCCCTCAGCTATGGCAATGCTTTAGCTTGGCGGTAGCCGGGCATTTCTGATGAGATCAAGCGTTGAGGTTACGAGAGGGATAAGAGGTTATTGATCGCGATGCTCCCGATCTACTCAAATGCCAGAGACCATCACAACGATGTTGCAAGCACAATAAATGAGGCCATTGGATTGAATCAAATCACGAGGTCACGAAAGTGTAGGTCAAAGGCTCAATTTTGTAGGTTTTTTGTAATCTGCCTTGACGGTATGAAAAGATTAACTTACGTAATCAAGCGTAGAGATAAATTGAGTAGCTCGCTTAACTAAGTCAATTGGCCTTTGACTATTCATCCTTCACGCTTGCCAGACGTCTTCGCGTCATAAAATTGAATAATCGAGAACAGCTCAAGCACTTATTCCATATGGGTTTTGCTGCTTTTTTCTTGATGTCATCACTACAATTTTTCCCGAAGACATATCACGGCATTAAGAATTCGATATATTGCGTTCTATCTCTTTTTTTGTGTAAAATGCACTACAAAAAAAGCTGAAAGACCTTGTCACACCCGCGATTTTCTTTTCCCGACAAACTAATGTGTCGAGATCCTACATGTATCTTTTTTGTCTCACCCTGAGTAGTACGTGCGGATAGTTTGCTCTTAACATTTGTTTTACTATTTGAGCTGAAAGAGTTTGTGTGAGTCCTCACTCTTGTTAAGCAAAACTATTTATTAACTGTTCCCATGGTGATGCAATCTACCCGTCCCAGTGTCAAAACTGCGGCAAACTCTGCTAAGCGTATGGTGCTGTCTCCCAACTTTGGGTTGGATCAGCGAGTCGCTAATTTTTATGCTGGTCCGGGTGCTCTACCATTGCCGGTTTTAAAGCGTATTCACAAAGAATTTTTTAATTACGATGGCACTGGCATGAGTGTCATGGAAATTAGCCATCGTGCCCCAGAAATTGTTGCCATTATTGAGGATGGTGCAGAGCGAATTAAGCGCTTGATGAACCTGGGAGATGACTTTGAAGTTGTCTTTTTGCAGGGCGGCGGGTCCATGCAATTCCTCATGGCTCCGATGAACTTTTCGAGCCCTGGCGATCGCATTGATTACATCGACACAGGCTACTGGGCAGAGAAAGCAATCAAAGCTGCTAAAGGCTTAGGTCGCGATTTAGAAATCGTGGCGTCTTCAGCAGATCGCCAGCATACCTACGTTCCAAATCTGGCTGATGTGCAGCTGCGAGACGGCGCCAAGTATGTGCATCTCTGTAGTAACAACACGGTGGTTGGAACTCAGTTTCAGAAGTTTCCTAAGTTTGCGGTCCCTGCGATCGTGGATATGAGCTCTGACTTTATGAGCAAGCAGGTAGATGTCAGCAATTTGAGCTGCATCTATGCCCATGCTCAAAAGAATGCGGGCCTTTCAGGCGTTACTGCTGTGATGATTCGCAAGGAGCTGTTGGCCAGCATCACCGAAGAGTTGCCTGAGCTACTGGACTATCGCACCCATGTGGAGCGCAAGTCTAACTACCACACTCCTCCTTGTTTCTCGATCTATGTCACTTGGCAAATTCTCAAGTGGATTGAGGAAGATATGGGTGGCTTAGCTCAGTTAGAAAAAGTCAATCAGGAGAAATCGGACCTGCTGTACGGCTTTATTGATGACAGCAGTTTCTACAACTGTCCTGTGGAGTTGGAATCTCGTTCCCATCTCAATGTTGTCTTCTCTCTACCGACTCCTGAGCTGGAGCAAGAGATTGTGGTGGCGGCTAAGGCGGCTGGAATTATTGGTATTGCAGGCCATAGAACGATGACGGGTTGCCGGGTCAGCCTCTACAACGGCGTTCCTCTGGAAGCTGTGCAAAAGTTGGTTGAATTCCTCGACAAGTTTGCCAAGCAAAATCGCTAAGGCAAATCGTTTCGCTCTCTGATCGTCATATAGGTCTTCTCCCCATCGTTTTTCTTTGCCCCTCTCCCAAGCTTGGGAGAGGGACTTTTAGATTTCCCTTTCTCCTCTGGATGGGGACAAGGGGTTGGGGAAAATTGACATGGATTGGAGAGTTTTAATTTTCTATGTTGCCCTTCTCTCGCATTGCCCCTACTAGTTTCTAATTACTGAGATGTCGCTTGCCACTGCCCCTGCTCCGGTTAAGGCTGCTCAACAGATTCAGCGAGGTCCCTCTCGAAAATGGGCGATCGCGGCTTTAATCCTAGCAACGGTTGCCATTTCCTTTGCGGCGATCTTGATCCGGCAAAGCTCCCAAGAAATAGGTGCCTCAGCAACTGTCTTCAATCGCCTGTGGATTGCGGCCCTGCTGATGGGACTGCTGACTCGCAAAGCAGCTTTTTTGCCAAAGGCTCAGGTTGGTCAAGCAGCGCAGGTTGTGGATGGTTGGGGTGAAGGCGATCGCTTTTACAGCTGGACCAATCTCAAGGGGTTGTTCATTGTCAGCAGCTTCTACGTTATTTTTCAAATGCTCTGGGCTTGGTCCTTGGGGCAAACCACGATTGCAATTTCAACGGTGCTCCACAATCTCAGCCCGCTGTTTACGAGCCTAGGGGCCTGGCTGTTATTGGGACAGCGGTTTGACCGGCGATTTTGGTGGGGTATGGCTCTAGCTCTTTGTGGCATTAGCCTGATCCTATTCCAGGATTTGGGTGTGGCCTTAGAAAAGTTGCAGGGTGATGCGGCAGCGTTACTGTCTGCTGTGTTTTATGGGGCTTATCTGATTGGCTTAGAGAAGTTGCGTAAGCAATGGACTGCTGCGACCATTTTGTTTTGGACCAGTGCCATGGGGGCGCTGTTGAGTTTGCCCTTTGCTTTATCTTCCCCGGCAGCGCTATTTCCCCATTCGCTCGGGGGATGGTTGGCAATTATTGCGTTGGCGGGTGTCTGCCATGTGTTGGGGCAGGGGATGTTGGTGTTTAGTCTGAGCCAGCTGTCGTCGGGGTTTGTGGCGTTGTTTTTGCTGCTGGATCCGGTGTTGAGTGCTTTGGAGGCTTGGATTATTTTTGGGGAGAAGCTCGCGCCTGCTAGCTGGGCGGCCTTTGCAATTGTTATGTTGGGTATCTATTTTGCGATTTCCAGTCGCTCGATTTTTAGCCAAGCCAAGCAAGCTAACATCCCTAAGAAAGCAGCTAAACCTCTAACAGTTTGAAACCCGTAGTTTCTCAAGCTTGTCATCAATATGAGACTGGAGCAAAAGGCGATCGCTCACAGCTAAAGCGGCTAGATTTGAAGCATTTCGATAGTGATCTATCAATTCGCTCTTTGAAACAGGAAAATCCTGAATTAGCCCAAGTTTTAGAGAGATAGTCCGAAGAACTCACTCAGTAGCGCCCATCGCAAATGCTCAAGCCCTGGGCTTCATCGGTATCAAGATGAATATGGACCTCATCGATAGCAAATAATCTTATCTGCTGACCCATTAAGATGGCCCAACAATGAGGTGGCAAGCTCATCTAGCCAAGCCTTATTACCGACACCTTCGCTGCAGCCTCGTTCGCCTTCTGACGAGCATTCGCTTCACTGGTGCCTCGGGCTAGGGCAACGCCCATGCGGCGATAGGGGCGAGCATCAGGCTTACCAAAGAGGCGCAAGTCTACCCCAGGCTCAGCCAATGCTTCCGCAACCCCTGCAAAGCCCACTGCCTCCATCTGCTCCGGCGAAAGGATGACGCTGCTGGCGGAGGGACCCAGCTGGTCGATGGTAGGAATGGGCAACCCCAGAATGGCCCGCAGGTGCAATTCAAATTCACTCAAGTTCTGGGAAATCATCGTCACCATACCGGTGTCATGGGGACGCGGGGAGAGTTCGGAGAAGATGACCTCATCCTTGGTAATGAAAAACTCCACACCAAAGATGCCAGCCCCACCTAGGGCATCGGTCACAGTGCGCGCAATATCCTGGGCTTGCTTTTCCTGCTCGGCACTGAGGCCACAGGGCTGCCAAGATTCCTGGTAGTCTCCCCGCTCCTGACGATGGCCGATCGCCGGGCAAAACAGCGTCTCCCCCTGCCACTGGCGAATCGTCATCAGGGTGATTTCCAGTTCAAAGTTGATGAATTCCTCCACGATGACTCGCTGGGTATCGCCACGGGAGCCTGCGATCGCATATTCCCAAGCCGCTTCGACGTTCGCTGCGCTTTTGACAATGGACTGGCCCTTACCCGAGGAAGACATCACGGGCTTCACAACGTTTGGAAAGCCGATCTCATCACTAGCGGCTTTGTACTCCTCCAGAGTAGAAGCATAGGCATATTTGGCCGTGCGCAGGCCCAGCTCGTTCGCAGCCAGGTTGCGGATACGATCGCGATTCATCGTAAAGTCCGTCGCCTTCGCCGTGGGAATCACCGTAATGCCCTTATCCTCAAATTCCTGAAGCTTCTCCGTGCGAATGGCTTCCACCTCCGGCACGATGAAATCCGGCTGGTGCTTTGCAACGATGCGCTCCAAGGCCTCCCCATCCAGCATGGAAATGACTTCACAGGTATCGGCGACCTGCATGGCCGGTGCATTGGCGTAGCGATCCACTGCGATGACCGTTTGCCCCAGGCGTTGGGCAGCAATGACCACCTCTTTGCCCAGTTCCCCGGAGCCGAGCATCATCAGTTTTTTAGGGAAGGAGGCAGAGGTCATGGCGTTACAGAAATGGGCGGCAGATTGAGCCCCAGGTCAAGGGCCTAAGTTTAAGGCTACCAAACTGCTTTGGTGCAGTGAGCCAGCCTGGCGTAGTTCGTAATCTCTAAGGCGCGATTCCTTCGACCGCTGGTTTGGTGATCGCTCCTTGCAAAAACTGAAGGATTTCTCCTTGAAGTGCTTCACCGCCAGTGGAAATCATATCGGCATGGTCAGCGTCAGCAATGGGATAGAGCTGCTTAGGCTCATTGGCCACCCCGTAGAGCTGCTCAGCATTAGTGAAGGGGATATAGCCGTCTTGGCTGCCATGGGCGATGAGGACCGGCACCTGGACTTGGGCCATGCTGTGGGCGGTCGCGGCTTCGGTGATGTCGAACTGAGCGATCGCCTCTGCCCGGCGTAGAACGCGATCGCGCCAAAAATCCGGCAGGAGTTTTGTCTGGGTCTCAGCGGTAGCGGCGAGGTCTGCAAAGGTGCCAATGGTGATTAAGGCAGTAATGCGATCGTCATTGGCCACTGCCGCCGTTGCCACAGCACCTCCAACCGAGATTCCCAAGATGGCATACCTCATCGAGCCATGACTCTCAGGGGAAACGTTTTTCGCCTCCAGCTCGTCAATGAGGGCAGTGATGTCTTGAGCCTCGTGATAGCCATAGGAAAAGTATTCTCCCCCACTTTCGCCATGACTACGCAAATCCATCGCAGCGATCGCTAAGGGAATCCCCCGATCAGCCGCCCCTTTCTGAAGCTCCAAACCAAAATCAAGATAGTCCTGGCGATTGGCACCCAGGCCGTGGAGCAGAATCAGGGTCGTTGGATTGCCTACCGTGCTACCAGCAGCAGAATCATCCTTTTCTGCCTGTCCACCTTGCTCAGCAGGGATTAGCCAACCCTGAGTCACCGTACCATCAGCAGCTATGATACTCATCTCCTCCTCAGCTGGCCGAAGCTGCAAATCAACACTGCGATTGTGATGACTCAGCAGAGCGTAGGGTAGCCAGTTATCAACCAGCACCAAGATCCCTAAGACAACGGCCAAAAAAATTCCCCCACGGCAGATTAATGACCAACGTAGGGGAGGCGAAATTGAGTTCAGTTTCACAAAATTCGGAGATACAAGGCCAGAAGATTAGGCTGATCAAGCCAGATCGCTATAAGACCTAAACAGACCCAACAACGACCTAACCAGACAGCTCTTTCTACTATTCAGGCTCACCGACTACTTTCGTAACCGCAGTGAAGAGATTCTTCATATTGCGCTTACCGAGAGCTTCTTCCACTTGCTCTTGGGCACTCGCCCAACCTGTGGAGGCTTTTTTGAGCAGCTTCTCACCAGCTTTAGAGATCTTGACTGATTGCAGACGTCCCCCCTCGCTGTAAGAACCGTCCAGCCAGCCATTACGAACCATACGGTCCAGGCCTCGGCTGAGCGTTGACTTCTCAATGCGCAACTCAACCCCAATGGTTTGGGGCGTAATAATTTCGTACTGCGCAACCAGAGCCAAGATATTGAGCTGAGCAATAGTGAGGCTATGGGTACGAAGTTCTTCCTCGTAAATGCTGGTTATGACTCGGTTGAGTTGTCGAACTCGTAGAGCAATGCAGCTATCGGTAATGTCCTGGGCGAGCTCATCAATGTCAGCCATGGTCTTCCATGCGGGTTGAAGGAGAGAGGGTTGTTGCAAATTGGAATCAAAGAATTTTCAAGGCTCAAAAAAGAGCTGAAAACCTCTAACTGGATGTCTACACATCCTGCAGCAGCAACTGGGCGCGCATTATACAAGAAATCGCCCACTTGTGTAGCTGCAACCGCCTTTTTCTTGGCAGTTCCCTTTGCAACACAGAAATAGATATCACGGTTATGTCAGAAAAGCGAGAAATCTGCCTTGCGAGAGTGAGTACATCACCAACGAGAATGTCGGGAGTAAGCCAAGCAACACCGTGTAAGCACTGACAAGAATCTTTGAAACTCTTGTAAAACAGGGAATTCAGGCGACTCAGGATAGAATCAGAAAACCTCAAAAGAACAATGTAACGACAGGAGAAAAATATCCCTAAAAGGTGCCATTGCACTGCCAACAGTCGCGTGATTTTTGCCATTTTGGCGTTTGCCATACAAGACAGTTGTTCCAGGGACTGTCTTTAGAGACAGTTGCCACTGCTACGCAATGGTTGGTCATGCAGCGCTTGGTCTCCAGCCAAATCCCCGACCCAATTCACTCAATTGACTAATTGTTACGAACTCCTATTGCATCATCACTGCTGCATAGTCTCCCAATGCAACTGCCTCAGCAACTACATGTAGTGTCAAGAGCAGAAAGAGCTGAAGAATAGATCTATATGTAGTAGCTAATTCCAAATCACCAAGCGAGACCGAAACAGTCCTAGGCCAACGGTGAGATGCTCAGTCCACCAATTTTCTTTTGAAGTAGTTAAAATTTTTACAGGACTATGACTCCATTCTCCCCCAATCACCCAGCAAGACAAGTTGCCGTGAAACCAAGCAAAACCTGGCTTTCAAAACTCATCGACCAGATGGATGCTTTGGGAAGATGTTCCCTCCCGCACTTAGCCAGGGCCTTGGTCTTAAGCCTGCTGCTCTGGTTAGGAGCTGCTAGCCCTGCTCTAGCAGCAGATGGCTTTGTACTCTGCGGCGACAATTGTAGCGATCTCAGCCCTGACCAGAGCAATGAAGCCTATTTTGTCGGCTACGGCCGAGGCCAGCATCTGGAGCTGATGGGGGAAGTTATTGATCATCCCAACCGTAAACTGAAAATTTATCCCCATGTAACAGATTTTCAAACCCAGGAAGACGCTCCCAACGTTGATGAACAGCATCTAAAGGTAGGCAGCCAGGAAGCGGTTTCGGTTCACCGCATTGATGATGTGCGCATTGGCTTTCTGAAAAAGAGTGAAGACCTCAGCCTCCCAGGCCTTTCCCCGGAAGAACAACGCTCGGGCAAAGTAACTGCCACCTCCGAGTTGGTCTGGGGCGATACTCTGAGAATCAGCTCAACACGCCTGTCTGATGGTTCCCCAGTAGCCTTGCAAATTGAACGGGAGATGGGCGGTGGCTTTGGCAAACCCGCCACGGATTACGCCAATTATCGGCTCACCTCTCAGACCTGGGTGAATGGCCATTTGGTGCCCAAGCTGGACTACCAGTTAGCAAAATATTCTGGGCTAGGTGAAGCCGATCGCGAACAGGGCAACGGCCAAGCTTCAGCATCGTTGCTCGTCAAGGTCGGCGATGCGGTAACTGTTGAGTCACGTTTGCAGGTGAAAGATGGCGTTGTGGCCAGCGACGATCCCCAGGTTCTGGATGGCAATGATTCCGTGACCTATCGCTTGGCCCTGTTAAGTGATGACAGCTGCGCAACTTCCGATAGTGGTTTATTGACCGTGGGGGATTGTGATTAAGGAAGCAGCGAAAGACCAGATTGTATTCCCCCATTGATTCTGAACGTTCCAGCCCCTGATGTTTCAAGACATCGGGGGCTCTGATTTAGGCAGTGCGATTTTTTCGGAAGCTTACGTATTAATCGCAACCTCACCAAATCTAGGGTTGACCCTTTTGAGAATTCAACGTTAGGATTTGAGCAACGAAATCTGAAACCTTCAGACATGTTCGACCAGCCGCAGCAACTTCTACCGCCACAACTCTCCCACCTGCTGGGTGAGCTGCTGCTGCTGCCCGTTGGGCATTAATCATTTTTTCAACCCTTCCAATCTTCTTAGCGCTTCTGCTCCTTCAGGTGCTCCTCTCCTGTTGAGCAGGACTCACCGCTGTAGCAAAACTCATCCATGACAAACGAGCTGAAGTCGGTTCGCTTTGACGTTGACCTTAGCCAGAAGTATGACGCTAGCTTCATTAGCTCTACCGTTGAAGCTGTCGCGGATGAATTGGGCATTTACATCTCGCACATCGGCTCTTACTCGCGCAAGAAATACCCCAATTCAGTCCACTGGCATTTCAAGGAGAAGCCAAAAGAGATTGGCTGCCTTGATGCGACTTTCTGGGAAGAAGGCAACGAATTTTGGCTCGTCGTCAGGAACTACGAGCCGGCTTGGGTAACGAAACGCGCCCAGCAAATGCAAACGTTGCTCAATGCCAGATTGTGAGCACCTTCCCCCATCGCTCCAAACCTTTCACCAATTACGAACTCTCTCCCATGCAACTCTCTCTTCTCCTACTCCTGCAAACACGACTGCCCCAGGGTTGTCAGATTCACCATAGCCGCCCTGACAGCCCAACCTCTTCAGCATCTCGATGCAGTGCAGCCCCTCGCACAACAATGGCCTACCGCTACAAACCCAAACCCTTCTAGGATTCTGCCAAGAATCTACAAGCCATGCTCACGAATCCCGCTGCAAGATATCGCTCCTTCGCTCCCGTCCAGATTTCAGAGCGCGCCTGGCCCGATCGCCAGCTCACCAGCCCCCCCGTCTGGCTCAGCACCGACCTCCGCGACGGCAACCAAGCCCTAGCTCAGCCCATGTCCATTGCCCAAAAGCAGCGCCTCTTCAAGCTGCTCGTAGACATCGGCTTCAAAGAAATCGAAGTGGGTTTTCCCTCTGCTTCCCAGACCGAGTTTGATTTTGTCCGACAGTTGATTGAACAAGACTTAATTCCCGACGACGTCACCATCCAAGTCCTGACCCAATCCCGTGAATCCCTAATTCGGCGAACCTTCGAAGCTGTGAAGGGGGCTAAACAGGCGATCGTCCATATCTACAACGCCACCGCTCCTCACTTCCGTCGTATCGTCTTCAATAAAACCCAAGCCGAAACAGTTGAACTTGCAACCGCTGCGGCTCAGTTAATCAAAGACCTCGCCGATGCACAGCCCGAAACCGATTGGCGCTTCCAATATTCCCCCGAGGTCTTCACTTCCACCGAGCTAGCCTTCGCGAAGGAGATTTGCGATGCCGTGGTGGAGATCTGGCAGCCCCCGGCAGGATTGGCTGTGGCCGATCGCAAAGCCATCATCAACCTCCCCGCCAGTGTGGAAGTCTCCCTCCCCAATGTCTTCGCTGACCAAGTGGAATGGATGCATCGACATCTGAAATGGCGAGATCGCATCACCCTCAGCGTCCACAACCACAACGATCGCGGCACCGCCACCGCTGCTGCAGAACTGGGCCAACTTGCCGGTGCAGATCGCGTCGAAGGCTGCCTCTTCGGCAATGGCGAGCGAACCGGCAATGTGGATCTCGTCACCCTGGCCATGAACTTCTACACCCAGGGCATCCACCCCGGCCTGGACTTTTCGGAGATGGACGCGATCGCTGATGTGGTCAAGGACTGCACCCAGCTCCCCATCCATCCTCGCCACCCCTACGTGGGCGAACTGGTCCACACCGCCTTTAGCGGTTCCCACCAAGACGCCATTCGCAAAGGCTTCGCGGTCCAAGATCCTAATGGCATCTGGGAAGTTCCCTACCTCCCCATGGACCCCGCTGACATTGGCCGCAGCTATGAAGCCGTCGTGCGAGTCAATAGCCAATCCGGCAAAGGCGGCATGGCCTTCTTGCTGGAGCGGGACTACGGATTGGCTTTGCCCAGGGGCTTACAAATTGAGTTTGGCCAAGCCGTACAGCAAGCCATGGATGCCCACAGCAGCCAGGACCAAGCAACCGAGATGTCTTCGGCCAAGCTCTGGCAGTTATTCCGACAAACCTATGGCATTGAGACCACTGTTAAGCAGCAGTATCTGCGCCATCGCCTAGAGCCCATGGAGGAGGAAGCAGCAAGGACAGGAGCGGAAAGCCAGCATATTCAAGTCTGGCTGCAAGACTCTGGTGAAACCTACAGCCTGGAAGGAACGGGCAATGGCCCCATTGCGGCCTTTATTGATGCCCTGGCTTTGCCCATTCATGTGATTGCCTTTGAGGAACGATCGCTCACCCGAGGAGAAGGAGCTGAGGCGATCGCCTACGTGCAGCTCCAGGAAACTACCAGCGGCCAAATTCAGTATGGCGTGGGCATCCACCACAACATCGTCACAGCATCACTGTTGGCAGTGCTCAGCGCAATTCACAGACTCAATCAAAACGGAGAACTGACTTTGGAGATTCCCCTGCTCAACGGCGACTCAGTGACAGGGCAGACTGCGATCGCGACCTAGATAGGCATAGAGATAGGCACAGACGACATAACTGGGGAATGAGATCGGGCATCAGCCTGCTTCCTGATCTCATTTCCCATCATATTTTGTCCGTTCGCCCCCCTTTGTCCCGTAGCATATAAAAGATGTCAAGCGGTAATCACAATGGCGTTGGAGCCCTGTAATGTCTGCGGTTCGCTCAATAGCGATCAGGCAGAAATTTGCTTGAGCTGTGGCTATCCCACTCAAGGGCGAAAACGACCCGCCATTTTTCAATGGGCTGCAATTTTGGTGGTCCTACTCATTGCCATCCCATTGTTGAGTAGCCTATTGCTCCGCTTAAACCAATCGCCGAAGAGTCTTCCTCCAGAGCCTCCTTCCGCTCAAAGACGCTAAATAGACTCAGTTACTGGGGGCAGGCTGCGTAAACTTAATTACCGTAGTTACCTCGTGAGGGAGGTCCACCACCAACAAATTTCATCACCTAGCTTGCAAAATATTCGCAAGCTCACGCAGAGAGATACAGAACAAATCTCTACCTAATATTGATGAGGTCCGTTTTCTGGAATCACGTGCTTTTACGCAGAGAATTACAAAACGGAAACTGAGACGAAACCAGTTCAAATCCCTAAAATCCCCTGAACAACTTGTTTGTAGAGGAAAGATGCTAATTCAACACTACGCTAACCCCAACTCAACTCCAGTAATCTTTCGGAGAAGTTAATTCGGGAAATACTGGCATTGTTGACCGACCAGGTCCCGTGTCTATGCGAGTGGCAGGCCTTAATATTCTTCGTAAAATAGGTTTACCAAATACACATAGTTTGGTCCAGTGAATCACTCATCGGGTATGTGAATCACCCAGTTCGACAGGTTTAGAACAGAGAGATTGAATATGTATAGCTATTCTCAGTCTATGGCTGCTGGGTACACCTTCGAAGCAGATTACATTTCAATTAAAGGACATCACGATTTACAAGATATTTTGCTGCGCATCGGCCGACTTAAAGAGGCCTCGCGTTTCCGCAATCTCTGGGTCAAAGTCAATCCTTTCGTAGATTGCAGCAGTCCAGAATTCCTCGCAGAGGTTTGGGGGGTAGGTCGAACTAAGAATCAAGAAGAGCTTCAATGTCTCTACATTGCTCCCAAAAATCTCTAACCCAAGTGGATCAATTCACCTCTAGTTTTCTTTGGAATATCGCATCTTTATCAGACTAGACAAACCGCTTTAAGTGAATGCGATATCGCTGTTTTTTAGTCACCATCACATCACCAATAGAAAGGCGGCCTTTACCGCGAATCGCAATTAAATCTTCCGACTGCACCTGATGGCTGGATTGGCTCACAGGCTTCCAATTCACTCTCACGTCACCAGAATTAATCAAATCCACCATTTTGCTGCGGGACATGCCAAACCCGGCAGAGGCTACAGCGTCTAGACGCATTGACGCTTCGACGGTGGTAATTTCTTTGACCTTAGGCGGGCGAATGCGCAGCTCTTCTAAGGGAATTTCTTGGGTGCGTACCTTCACAGAGCGCACTTGAACGAGGCTACTGCTGAGAAAATCAACCAGCTCTGGCACCACGATCGCCTGGGCTCCGCGATCGCCCAACAAGACAATATCTCCTACCTTGTCCCGCACCAAGCCTGTCCCCAGGAGCGAGCCCAGAAAATCGGGGTGGCTTGCGGAGTCGAAGAGGAAGTTACCCGCGATCGCTAACGCTCTAACCTCCACCAGAGATTGATCCAGCGGGATATCTGCACGAGCAATGGCTAGGCGCTTACGCTCCGCCTGGGGATAGCCTCCCCAGGCCATGCAATTGACTTCAGT
>CALECT010000044.1 GCA_937949725.1 uncultured Pseudanabaenaceae cyanobacterium | reverse complement strand
CATTCGCGCCATCGCAGTCCCATCAATTTCTCGGTCAACCTGCTTTGCGGCTTAATCGCATATTGCCATCAACCCAAGAAACCCTCGCTCAACCTGGATTTTGCACTTCCGGCTGCTGAGTCTTAGCCGGAACTGACGTTTCATTACCCGCACTGCTTCCACTATTGCTTTCTCCGCTACTCTTCTCGCTTCTACTAGCGCTTTCGCTCTGACCCCCTTTGATGCTGCAACCCAAGCCTATCGCGGCAATCTCGATGGCATTGCTGGTTACGGCTCATTGCAAGGTCAAGTTCGCTCTGGGGTTGTGACCGGTGAAGACATCCTTGAAGCGGCTGGTCTAGAAGTTAACGCTTCTGATGCTAACTTCGTTGAGTCTGTATTGCGTGACCGTGATAGCTAAGCACCCAGCTTTCCAAGTTTGACTCCAGTGAGGACTGTTGCTGCTTGAAAAATCTAAGCAGCAACAGTCACAAAGTCAGCTATTGCAAAGCTCTTAAAGAACAATATCTGGGCAGTTAATCAAATGGACTAACTACCCAGATATTACTGGAAAATAATTGAACTAACTCAAAACCTTAACCCAGTAGCTTCACCACATCGGCTGCACCATAGGCAAGACCTGCGACTTCATACTGCTCCATATTAGTAATGGTTTGCTCCCAACTGTTACTGTTGCCCAACTTATCTGCAGTGCCGGTAATTTGGATGCTGTCTGTGCCCAACAGAGCAATAGACATAGTTGTGTCATCAAAAAAGTCGAGTTTAATCAAATCACGACCCTGATCGCCGGAAATGTTGGCTGTGCCAATTCCGGTATCAAACACATCAGCTCCCTTTCCACCCCGAATCACAGCATCATCCAGGTCCAGACTGACACCGTTAACTACGAACTGATCTTGGCCTTTACCACCATCTAGGGTTCCTTGTCGCACACCCACGGATCTCCCATCGGCAGTTGTACCAGTAACATTGATCAGAATCGAATCCTTGCCGTTCCCTCCGGAAACGTTGGCTTGAAAAACACCAATGTAGGCAGTATTAGCACCACCGTTACCAGAAACATTAACAGCGATCGTATCGGCCCCTCTGCCACCATTTACATTGGCTTTCTCAACGCCAAAAACATTGAGGGTACCAAACCCCACAACCGAGCCCTCGGAATTAATTTCAATGGCATCGGCCCCTGTGCCACCATTAACCTCAGCTCCAAGGAAAACCCCCTTAATGTTGGCAGTGGTGGCACCAAAACCAATTTTTCGGGCGGAAACTGTGATCACGTCCTCGTTAGTACCACCATTTACATCAGAGCCAAGGCCTATCCCCACAGCCTGGGTATTGTCACTACCACCAGCTTCAGCTCTAATCGTGATCGTATCTCTACCATTACCACCACCAACGATAGAACCGAACGCAGCACCATAGCTTCGCACAACTGCTCCATCCCGTCCGTCAGCAGACGCTTTAGCAGTAATAGAGATGGAATCAGCACCGCGCTCCCCAAAGACTTGACTCTGGGACACTCCTCTCACCTCAGCAGTGGCTACCTCTCCACTACTTCTGGCCACAGGAACGTCAACGTCAATGGAAATCTCATCACTTCCAGAGCCAAGGCGGACCTTACTCTCGGCCACGCCAAAACTTTGGGCCAAGATACTGGGGCCATCATCGGCAAACGGATCAGACCTATCCTCATTAACAACAACAGCAAGACCGGTAATACTGACAACATCACTACCGTTGCCCATGTCAATATCCGAGCCCAAAAATCCCGTACTCTTTGAGGCAGTACCGGTTCCTCCCCCAACATTATCAAACAGGCCAGAAATAGCATAACTGAGCACTGTCAACCTATCGCTGCCGTTGCCAGTGGTAATGACAGCATTATTTACACCAATCCCTTCAACTTCAGGCAGATCAGATGGGGTTCTCGTAAGATTGGCGATGGCCTGAATGACGTCATCACCACCCAATGTGTGGAGACTCAGATCCGTAGCCGCAGCGCCAGTCACTACGTCATCAACAATGACTGCCTCATCTCTTAAGATTGATGCCAAAAAGCTATCAGACGTAGATGTACCTTGAATTTTTCCCGTTAATTGAGCCATTTTCTTGATTGCCTATAAGAAATGTGTGGTTCATCGATATTTAGTGCAGTCCTCACATAAAGGGTTAGGAAATTGATATTCCAATGTACTTTTACCCAACTCTGCACCTCTGAATTTCCTTATATATGGATTGAACTTAATTACGACAGGTTTATCTAAAAAAACGTTTGGATTTTATATTACATACGTAATAGCTATTAATTCTCCAATTTTTCCGGTTTTTCTGGGGGAGAAATTTTAATTTTTTAGTACGTATTGCTAGATCGAACAAACAGCATAAACTTCAGACAATCAGTTTATCTCAAATCTCTAAAACCCTCTAATACAGGGAATTAAAGCAATTTCAGATTCTCATTCGAAGACCTAAATACATACAGAAAAAACGATTCTTGGCCACATATAAAACTTTTTTCTACGTGTTTACCCTGCTTCTTTTGGTTTACAAATATTTCTGATTTATTAATGGCTTTACATTTCACAAGAATGCCACAGATTATTAATTTTTTGTCTTGAATAATCTAGAAAACCTCATTGGCTAGGTCAGACAAAATAAATGTCTCGAACATACCAACGAGAAGTTCGAGGAAGTGCCCAATAGAGAAAACAAGGGCAGCTGGCGGTGGGCATTATCAGTGTCCATATCATGGAAACAATTTGCGCAACAGTTTAGAAAGAGCTTTATTACGACAACAACAACGCCCCTTGATTCCAAGCGACGAATGACCTCACCGTGACTTGTGGTGTAAGCCGCTGGCCCAGCCCAACTCCAACATCTCCTCCCTCAGCTCCCCGATAAAGCCACAACCTGAGCCATTCCTAAAGTAGGTGACTGGTGCTTACATTCACAGCCAAATCTCAGCCAACGACTATCAAAGCCTCAAATAGCCTTCAGAGCAGATTCAGGGAAGCGGTGCATTCTGTAGACATCGAAGAAAACAGGTTGCTCCAAACAACCGCCCCCACATTTCTGGAGTCTTAAATCATGACCGTTATTACCCGCACTGCTGCCGCAATCGCTTTCTCCGCTACTCTTCTCGCTTCTACTAGCGCTTTCGCTCTGACCCCCTTTGATGCTGCAACCCAAGCCTATCGCGGCAATCTCAATGGCATTGCTGGTTATCAAACACTGCAAGGCGATATCCGCTCTGGTCAGGTTTCTGGTGAAGACATCCTCGAAGCAGCTGGTTTAGAAGTGAATGCTTCTGACGCTAACTTCGTTGAGAGCATCCTGCGCGACAACAACGACCGCAACTAAGCACCAGTTTTCCAAGTTTGACTCCGTTCGGGAGTGGCCTGATAACCCGCTCCCTTTCTTGAGCCACTGAGACAAAAAAATCAATGATTCTTTCTCCTAGCAGGTGGCCGTTTGGTTGCCTGCTTTTTGCTGTTGGGCCATCTACCGAAATAGAAGAAGGTCAGCTGAAACCCCATACTTCTGAGCTATATGACCTAATTTTGCCAATTTTGGAACGTATCGAAAATACAAAGGGAGTGTAGAGCGATCTCCAACCCACAAAATACTCGGCTCTGTTAAAAAATGAGGAATGGCAAAGAGCTAACCGGGACACAAGACATTTCAGGCTCTTAGTGGCCCTTGAATCAGAGGAAAGACAAACGTCTATAGCAATACACCCAGGACAATTCGGAACAGTTGAGTTTTAGCTAAATTCTATACGGGTAGGCATGTGTGCATCGCGTCCCCCCCAAGTTGGGTGCGGCTCAAATTATCGACTTGACGGACATCATTGCCGTCCAGATTCGGTTCATCAAGGGCATAGGCTTCAACTTCGCTAAGCCTAATAGACTTTCAGTCAGTTGATAAAGGCAACCGTGTGGCCACAAATAGCTCTTGAGCTGAGCAACCCAGAATTTTCGGGGTTTATCGATAGCTCAGAATGTTTTCGTCAGTGACAAAGACGCGAAAGTAATCTAAACGAAGCAAGAAATGGTAGATGCCCTAACTCAGTCACTCTATTCCCAAAACATTCACTCAAACTCTCAGAACAATTGGCTTACGCTTGCTTGGACTTACGGCGACGGCTAGCCACACCAGCAGCGATCGCGGCGAGCCCCAAGAGGCTACCAGGCTCAGGCACCTTCTTCACGGTATCGAGTTCCTGCTCAGGGCTAGTGGCAACCTGAACTAGACGAGCCCAGAGGTTAGCACTGCTAGTACCGCTTTCCTGAGAGATGAAGTCAGTGATCATCTCATCAGAATCATCAATGCTGTCGCTGAAGCCAACGAGCTCCAAGGTATAGCGGCTGCCATTGTAGTCAAAGCTGCTCTCTTCGTCGATGTCAAAATCCCAAGTGATTTTGTCAGAGCAGCCTTTGCCGTCATCGGTCTGATAAGGGCAAACACCATCTTCGTGGTAGCCAGCATCATTGCGAGTTTCATCAATGTTCAAGGCAAAGTTGAAGGTTTGAGTCCCCAGCTCTTCAAAGTCTAGACCCAAGCTGAAATCAACCTGGCTCGCTGCACCACCCGAGAAGATGGTGTTGTTGTAATGCTTGAGGCTACCCAGGTTCAAGATTTGTCCAGCTGCAATGGTCTGGTCTTCGATACCGGCAAAGCCTAGGCCGCTTTTGTTGGAGGTGTAATCTTTGTGCCAGCCCCGCTTCCAGCTGCTCTCGTCGGAGGTGTTTTTGTACCAGCCGTAGTCATTGATGTAGTTGTCGCCACCATCTTCAGCCTTGGCTGCATCGTACTGAGTGTAAGCACCATCGCCCCAACGCACCTGGGATGTACCGTTGTTATCTAGGAACTCAACGTAGTTGTCGTTGCGATTGTTGAAAGCAGCTTGCTCGTAGTTAGCGAAGGCACTATTTGTAGCCTCTTGGCCAACAACGGTTCCATCACCCAGCACGGCATTATTCCAGCTGGCATAGGTGCGGTTAATTGTGAAAGCACTCGCTGCTTCGGTCATACCGGAGAAGCTGGAAAGAGCAGTTACTGTTGCGGCGATCGCCAGGGAGACATTCTTGAGTTTCATAGTTGGGAAATTTGAGAGATTTAAGAGGTTCACAGCGACTAATCTAATTCGATAGAAAGTCAGTTCATAACCGAATAAATTGCAACACTTTTATAAAGATACTCAAGTCAAATATTCAAAATAATAGTCTGATGTAAAGAAGAAAAATAGGAGTATCTGTAAAAGACGGTATCCATAGATTTCAGAGAATTACAGTTCACACAGCCAATAGTCGTATACAGAAAAGATACCCACATAGATATGGCTTTAATCTTCTCAGGAGGCTAAGATCGGACAATTTTAGAGAAATACTTGAACCCCAAAAACAGATTTTTTGACCGCATATAATTCCAGATCAATTTAATCCTTGAAACAAAGTAATTGCATCTCTTCCAAGGCTCAGCGGATCATGCTAGGAAATCGAAGAGATCTGCACACAGTGGAAATAGGATTAACCATCAGCATCCACCTGAAACGAACAATGACATTTCCCCCACAAACTGCTGTTGTATCCCAAAGCACGACAGACCACGACACTAAGAACTCAAGCGACAGTTCCTCATACACAAGCGTTGTAGGCTGCTTAGCTCTGATGTAGTGGTGTAGTGCTATCCCTTCCAAATAAGCCCATCTGAAGTCTCAACGAGATAACGACACTCAACAAAAGTAATGAGCATCTCATCCAGGATCTGGGCACTAACCCCATGATTCCTGGCCCAGTTTTGAAGCAGCTTACGCCGAGGTAATGGGCGTTCTGATGCGTTGCGCTTCAGATAAGACATCAATTTAGTGAGCTTGGATTCAGGCCGCTTCGGCTCTAGATCTTCAGCAGGCATATCCGGTGAAGCATCCCAAACCCGCTCCAACGCGATCGCCTCGGGAGTCGCTAGCGGCGCAACAGTAACACCATTACCAGGCAAAGCCTGCCTAGAATCCCGGTCGTACCCGCTCCAGTTCTGAAGCCTAGGCATAGGAGCCCATTGAGCCGTTTTGCCATCAAAAAACGCACGACCAACCGGGCTGGCATTCATAAGTGTTTCAATCTCAGGCATTCCCCCATCGGGCATCGGCACAAAGTCAGTGGCTAGAAATGATTGCAACGCATAGCGATTCTTTGGGCTGACAATGCCAACGGCGCGGAAGATCCCCCGGAAGCCGCCACTCATGCCAAGGTCAGCAACATGGATAATCTGGGCAATCATCCAAAGCCAGGTTTCACTGCTGTCACCCATAGAACTGATGTGGGCAATAAACGCCTTCAAACGCCCCATGGCCTTAATGTCCTTATGGGCTAGCTTCAGCGTTGCGATCGCCGCACTCCCCTCATCAAACACCATCAACTTCGGCCCCTG
>CALECT010000043.1 GCA_937949725.1 uncultured Pseudanabaenaceae cyanobacterium | reverse complement strand
CCTTGGCAATGGCTTGCTGGATTTGGGTGAGGGTCGTGGTGCGATCGTCATACTCAACACTGGCCTGTTCCGCAGCAAAATTCACCTGGGCCATGGACACCCCCGCCACCCGCTGAATCGCAGTTTGGGCGGCATTGGCGCAGGCGGCACAGCTCATACCTTTCAGCTTCAGCGTGGCAGAGGTCATGGTGATGCAATCCTTAAGCGACCTCGTGGCCCGCCTGCTCCACCGCAGACTTCACCGCAGCCTCAGCCGCACTGGTATTTACGACAACTATCTTCGTTTGCGGATCAGCTTCCACCGTTGCACCGGCATCCACAGTCTGAATCGCCTTCGTAATGGTCTCGGCGCAGGCTCCACAGGCCATGCTGGGCACAGTCAATTCAAGTTTCATGGGAATTTGCTCCTACTGAATCACAACGGCAGAGCTTTGCACTAAATTGCTCTGCCCTCAGCATAAAGTCTCCAGTGGACTGGAGAGTAAAGCCAGGTTTGCAAATTGTTATCCCCTTTAGGAGTGTCCACAGCGATCGCTCACAAGCTCCCCTCAGAATCGTCCCATCTCCTTCCCACCCAGACAGAAGGTCTATGCCATGCCTCAACGGCTTGAAATCCAGCGCCCCTAACCAGCAACCATCCGTCATCTAAAGCAACATCTATGTCCCCAATCCTCGTCCCTATCATTGACTTTCAATACAGCCAATAAACAATCAACCTTCAATCCCCAAGTCGTGTCATGGCAGTTCTAAACTCTAAGCATCAAATAGCTGATGACTTCCGCTCTATCAGCTTGCAAAACTAGTAGAGAAAGAACGATGAAAGGCTTAGTTTGGATTCCAGGTAACGAGCACGACGAAAAAGTTAATCAGTATCTCGACAGCATCAACCACGCTCCCTATGGAAGCATTGCAGCGATTTCAGTGGGACTGTTCTGCGTTTTCACCATGGCAGTTCTAATCGGCCTATTCTAAAAACAGCTTCAGGCAAAACAATAGAATCAATTAGATAAAAGACCTCTTTACGAATCGTATTGAGGTCTTCGCTTTTGGAGCCAGCACCTAGAAACTTGCCAGACTTCAAACAGGCCATAGCTCGCTTATATCCCTGTAAATATCCCTGAGAACTGCAAAACATTAACCTTCTATAATCGAGCTGAGATTACCCGAAGTCCAAGCCGTGGGCATTGCCATGAGTCTTCAATCCCCAGAGCTACTCCGCATCGGCCAGCTCAAAGACCAAAGCCAAGTCCCCATCAAAACCATCCGCTACTACGAAGAACTGGGGCTCATTGCAGCAGCCCAACGCACCGACGGGGGCTTCCGCCTCTTTGCCCCCGCCATGGTCGCGCGATTGGCATTTATCAAACGATCGCAGAAACTCGGCCTCAGCCTCCAGGAAATCGGCGAACTGCTCAGCATCCGCGATCGCGGCCAATCCCCCTGCCAAGCCGTCAAACAGAAACTCCAGAGCAAAATTAGCGCCATCGACGACCAAATCGCCCAGCTCATCCTGCTAAAGTCCCAACTAGAGACCCTGATGGAAACCGAAGGCACCGCCCTCGCCGAAGACGGCATGATTTGTCCCATCATCGAAAACCCTCAGCCCTGAGCCAAGCCACAATCCAACCAAACTTGATATGGCGACCTTAGAAACCACATCCACCGACATCCTCCAAGGCTTCAAAGCCCTCTCCGACCCCCTGCGCCTGCAAATTATTGAGCTGCTGCGCGAACAAGAGATGTGCGTTTGTGATCTGTGCGATCGCCTCACCGTCGCCCAATCCAAACTCTCCTTCCACCTCAAAGCCCTCAAAACCGCCAACCTCGTCCGCGTCAGACAAGAAGGCCGCTGGCTCTACTACAGCCTTAACCTGCCCCAGATGGCCGCATTGGAGCAGTATTTATCTGACTTCCGTCGCAACGCCCCCATGGTTCCAGCAAGAGCCTGTGATGCTGATTAAATAAAGCGTTTAGAAGCCAAAGGCAAATCTACCCCCTCGCCCTATTGGCGGTCCCCCTCGAACCAGGGGGACATTAGGTTGGCCTGTGTGCGCATAGGTTCACTGCAAGACCCCACAACAGCGCCCGTAAATATTTAGCGGCCCCAAGTAATCACATCAAACAGTGAAGCAACCCAGCGCCCTTGGGAGGGGGTGATCCATAGGGGGAAGCCGTCGGCCCCCTCTGGCGGGAGTTTGAGGGCTGGCCCTCATGGATTTGCGCCTTGCCTCATAGATTTGTTTCTTTGCCCCATGCCCATAAGCAACCTAGACAAATCAACTTTTCTTGAAATAATAGGAGAACCAACCCGCCCAGCATCTACCCGATGAACCCCGAACACACCCACCCAACCCAATCGCCCCCGAAACCAGTCCAAGCCGGCGGCCAACTCAACATCTTCGAACGCTACCTCACCTTCTGGGTCGCCCTCTGCATCATCAGCGGCATCACCCTAGGCCGCCTCCTCCCCAACCTCGCCACCACCCTCGACGCCCTCAGCCTCCACCAAATCTCCATCCCCATCGCCATCTGCCTCTTCTTCATGATGTACCCCATCATGGTCAAAATCGACTTTAGCCAAGCCAAAAAAGCAGCCCAAACCCCCCGCCCCGTCCTGCTAACGCTAGTGGTGAACTGGCTAATCAAACCCTTCACCATGGTCCTCCTCGCCCAACTCTTCCTCGGTAACCTCTTCCGTCCCCTCCTCAGCCAAACCGAAGTTGTCAACGGAACGACCATCCCTCTCGCCGACAGCTACATCGCCGGAAGCATCCTCCTCGGCATCGCCCCCTGCACCGCCATGGTTCTCATGTGGGGCTACCTCTCCTTCAGCAACCAGGGCCACACCCTCGTCATGGTGGCGATCAACTCCCTGGCAATGCTCTTCCTTTACGCCCCCCTGGGCCGCTGGCTCCTCGCCGCCAACGAACTCACCGTCCCCTGGCAAACCATCACCCTCTCTGTGCTGATCTACGTTGCCCTGCCACTCCTCGCAGGCGTCATCTCCCGTAGCTGGATCCTGCATAACAAAGGCAAAGCCTGGTTCGAGCAAGTCTTCCTCAAACGCCTCGGCCCCCTGTCCATCATCGCCATGCTCACCACCCTGGTGCTGCTCTTTGCCCTCAAAGGCGATCTGATTGCCCGAAATCCCCTGCACATCCTGCTAATTGCCGTTCCCCTCTTTATCCAAACCAACGTGATCTTCGCCCTCACCTATGGTTTGGCAAAGCCGCTGGGGCTGACCTACGAGGATGCCGCACCCGCCGCTTTGATTGGGGCGAGTAATCATTTTGAGGTGGCAATCGCCACAGCAGTCACCCTCTTTGGCCTCAACAGCGGCGCAGCCCTAGCCACCGTCGTCGGCGTCCTCATCGAAGTGCCCGTCATGCTCATGCTCGTCAAAGTCTGCCAACGCACGGCCTTCTGGTTCCCCCGCGACCCCGCCAAAGCCACCCTGCCTGATCCGCGTTGCTTGGCCGTCAAACCCTAAACGTCCATCCCAAATCTGTAAGGGCGGGTTTAGCCCATGACGTTTGATGCTACCCCCAGCTCTCCGCCAAAACCCGCCCCTGCTTTATGCCATGGCCGGGCGGGTTTGGTAGATAATTTGGGGTGCTTCGTCTGAGTCGGTTGGCTAAACCCGCCCCTACGGTATTCCTCGTGTTTTGTACGATATTTCTCGCTTGTTGATATGACTTCGACCCATCCCCCCCGCATCCTCTTCCTCTACGGCTCCCTGCGCGATCGCTCCTACAGCCGCCTCCTCGCCGAAGAAGCCGCCCGCATCATCGAAAGCTTTGGCGCAGAGGTGAAATTCTTTGATCCACGCGGTCTGCCCCTCCACAACGCCGAACCCGACACCCACCCCAAAGTCCAAGAGCTACGCGAACTTTCCCTCTGGTCCGAAGGCCAAGTCTGGTCCAGCCCAGAAATGCATGGCAACGTCTCCGGCCTAATGAAAACCCAGATCGACTGGATTCCCCTTGCCGTTGGAGCCGTCCGCCCCACCCAGGGCCGCACCCTCGCCGTCATGCAGGTCTCCGGCGGCTCCCAGTCCTTTAATGCCGTGAACACCCTGCGAATCCTGGGCCGCTGGATGCGCATGTTCACCATCCCAAACCAGTCATCTGTCGCCAAGGCCTACCAGGAATTCAACGAAGACGGCACGATGAAAGAATCGGCCTATCGCGATCGCGTCATCGACGTAATGGAGGAACTCTACCGCTTCACATTGCTATTACGAGACAAAACCGATGAACTCACAGACCGCTACAGCGAGCGCAAAGCCGCTGCTGCCAAAGCGATTGAGGAACAAGCTAAACAAGCCCAAAGCTAAAAGTCTCCAGCTTCTGACAATTATAAATCTCCTCATTTTCTTAATCTTGAGCAACATCCCGAGGGGTCTCACCCTCACCCAAGTTGCTTTCCAATACGTTGGATGAATAATGCAACGTCGCTTGCGTTTAGCGGCTTTTCCTCAACCTACAATCAACCTGCCCAGAACAATACGGCTGAAAGATCCAGTTTGCGACCTGCAACTGATATCTCCAAACACTTACTGCTGGGCAAGGCAAAACCATGAAAGGCGTAGTCTGGATTCCAGAAGACGAGCATGATCAGAGAATCGAAGCCTATCTAGATAGCGCTCATCAAGCGCCGTATATAAGGATTGGCGCGATCGCCCTCGCAATTTTTTGCATGATGACCGTTGGCATCCTCATGATCGTCCTCTAAAGCCTCACCGTTTCCTCCTTCATAGTCCAAGAGTCCTCCCGATGATCGGTGCTATTTCTACCCTGCTTTATGGTCTGCTCTCCATTGGTGGTGGCATCATGGGCTATCGCCAAGCGGGCTCCAAAGTCTCCCTAATTGCCGGGCTTATCAGCGGGCTACTGCTCATGCTGGGTGCAGGCCTTATGCTCCAAGGCAATGTAGCAGGACTCCAACTTGCCCAAATTGTCGTAGCCGTTTTAGTCATTGTTTTTCTCAGTCGGTTGATTAAAACTCGTAAATTTATGCCCGCTGGCTTAATGATTGCCACAGGTATTGCAACCCTTATTGCACTCTTTCTTTCAGCGCCGCTCTAAGCATTGCATGGGCAAATAGAAAATCTGACAATAAAAAGGCCCCTGTATTGCTCAGGGGCCTTTTTAGATCAACAGTCTCAATTCTCAAATTAAGACATCCAAATTGAGACTGTACTTATCCCAGCAATGGGCTGATACATCTCCAAGCGATTGAGGCCATTGCAGCCAAAGCCACAACATAGGAAATTGAACGCAGCGGACCAATGCCAATGATGTAAAACAAGCCATGGGCCACCCGCGCTGCCAAAATCACAATGGAAGAAGTGGCAGTGGCTGTATCGGCATTTCCAGTTGCGTGGGCAATTAAAATCACCACCGCAATCATAGCTAGGTTGTCATGGTGGTTACGCTGAGCGCGATCGGCCCGGCCGACCCAGGACGGTAACCCTTCAGGTTGAGTATCGCGATTGCCCATGCCCCACTCTGCTCCCGCAGTGGCAATACGACCAATGGCAGGTGCATGGTTCAGAGGAATGGACCATAGGGCCAGCAGCAGTAAACAAATTAGATCAGTCGTCATGGCGAGGGGCAAAAGGATGAAAGCCCTCCTATCGTAAAGCTTGATGGAATGGACTTGCTGTCTCCATGGCAGATCTAGCAATCAGGTTCAACTTCAACTGGACGGAGTCAGATGATTGCTTTCTGCAACAGCAGCTTGAAGGCATCGGCTAAAATAGAGTGGTCTGCTGGAACTGAGATATCCAATGACCCTTGCTACCAACCGAAGCACTGCCGCTCAGCGGATGACCCTAGATGAGTATCTCAACTTTGAGGATGGGACAGAGACTCGACATGAGTTGGTGGATGGGGGCTTCGTTGAGATTTGTGCTGAAAGTACGCTGAACATTGCTATCGGTAGTTTCCTGTTCGCCATGTTTTTGCAGGTCGTTCCCCATTACTTGATTCATAAGGGAACAGAGATTGAGACGCCGGGTGGGTTGGCAACCAGCCGCTATCCAGATTTGTTGGTGCTGACTGAAGCCTGTGCCGCTGCGTTAAAGGGTAAGTCATGTTCCATCATCACCGTAGAGATGCCTGCTCCCGCTCTAGTGATAGAGATGGTGTCACCAGGAGAGCCTGGGGAGCTGAACTATGACCGAGATTACGTTCAAAAGCCTGTTGAATATGCAGCACGGGGCATTCCTGAGTATTGGATTCTGGACCCCCATCGGCAGGTTGTCGCAGTGTTGAAGCTGGAGGGAAAAGCTGACAAGAAACAGGAGTTTCAAGGGGAGCAAGTCGTCGTTTCTACGAGCTTTCCAGCCTTGAAGCTCTCCGCAACTGCGATACTCTCTGCAGGGTAGTAGACTCTCGAAAAGAAGCGGGCCTAAATGCTATCCACGTTAATTTACGGAATTTGACAGAAGCTGATGTCTAATAGAAAGAACGTTATTGAATCTATTCGTTACTATCTGGAATTAGGTTTCTTCGAGGATTATCGCAGCCTATCTGATGAGGAACTACTGAATGCAGTCGGTCAACTTAAAATCGAGAAGGACGAGCTTAAACAAGAAGTTGATTATGAACTGGGTTCTGATGAACTCCTGTATGAATTATCTAGTGACTATTATATCTATCCCCTAGATAAGAAGAGAGTCTTCACAATAGGAGTAGATCACCTCTACGGCGATCCCAGTGCACCCGGCTTTCAGTTTTCGGGATATGTCCAACTTATGAATTTGCTATCCCAAATTTCAAGAGGGAAGCTTCTTCCTTCTGAGATGACGGATATGGGGCTAAGGAGATTTCAATTCACACTCGATGGAAATAAATATGAGCTGGAGCCCAATGGTTTTTCTGATGACCCCTTGGTACTAGCTGAGGATGTCAATTCTATTTTGCTCCCGCAAGGCTACCAGTTTGAGCAGATTGATACGAATCCCGATGCCGACTTGGTTCTTTTGACTCCAGAGGAAAAGCAAAAGCTAGAGCAAGAACGAGGACTCAAATTTCGCACCCCAAAATACTGGATGCTCCCAGACATTGTTGAATGGCTAAGGTTACAAGAGCCAAGCTGGGCTTTTAGCGCCAATTATTGGGATAGATCTACTGAGCCGGTTAAGACATTGCTTGAACTAAGTGCAAAGCAAGGTAATTAGAGGAAGTGACAGAGGCGCAACACAATGGCTTCGCTGTTTCCAGGAATGGATCCTTACCTTGAAGATTCTGCACTGTGGCCCAATGTTCATGGGCGGCTGATTGTGGCGATCGCTGATGCCCTCAGCTCCCAGATCTTGCCGGAATATCAATCCATCATTGATGAATCGGTTTGTCGCGTTCGCTGAACGCATCCAGGCTTGGAACAATCCGCTGTATGTGTTTGATCAGCGGGGGGCTGATCTGGGGGGAATGATTCAGACAGCCTGCATTGTGGGAATCATCGTGATTTCGTTTGTAAAGCCTTGGGGGAAGCGAGTCATCAAGGCTAAAGCTGCGTCTGAAGGCTAAAACGACTCAAGTTCAGCGCTAAATTAGAGGCAGCGACAGAGGCTTAAAGTCATGGCTTCGCCATTTCCTGGCATGGACCCCTATCTTGAAGATCCAGCGCTACGGTTACAAAATATTCGCTTGATTACTCACAATTGCTCTAACCCAGCTGGTCAAAACCTGAACTTGAATGGACTAAGTAGTGTTGCCAAAAGGAATCAGAGTCGTTGTCCACGATCGCTCAATGGGCAGCTGATTCAGTTGCCAACCGCGATTGATTGACGAAATATGGCAGCTGAGAATTCGTCTTGGGTCTGATGGTCCACATAAAATGGATCAGATAGAAACTAGAGGCAAACAATATGGGGACCAGTACCCAAGGGTTTGACTGAACCGACTGTTGATAAACCTGAATCATTTCATCCGTATTGTCGAATGTGGTTTTAGACGATAGTCGGCTCACTAGAGGAACACTGATAATGCCAAAATTGTAGGCTGCATGGCAGCAAATCGAAGGCCATAGGCTATTGGACTTTAGATACAAAAAGGCATAGAGCAATCCCATTACAAAGAGCGGCACCACGTCGAACCGAAAGTGGAGGAGCGCGAATAGTAGTGACGAGATCAAAATCCCAGGTAGAAGTCCCCACTTCAATTCCAGCTTATGAATGATTATTCCTCGAAAGATAAACTCCTCTAACAAGGGTGCAATAACAACAGCCGAGAGACTCCAAAGCGCGAGAGTTGGAACATCTGTTGTCAAACTCTGCCGCTCTAGTCTTTCAGCGATATAGCCTGGAGCGAAAAAAGAAATACCGCACAACGTGAGCCAAGCAGCACTTAGGGCAAACAGCAGATCTACAATAGTAATCAATAGAATCTGCTTGAGCTGAATGGCTTGCAAACGGCCTAGCATTGCTTTAGGTGCTAACCTGCTTTGCCATATTTGGTGAATTAAATACAGACAGAATAGAGCTGTGCAGCCAAATTTGACCGCTTCCATTGGCCAGTATGAAAATTGTTCTGCTATCTCCAGTAGCTGAGCAATCGTGAAGCTGCTGAACCCAGCGATGACACAGACGCCAGTCATATACAGCGCAACTGCGGCCATGAAGGGGAAAAGCGTCAGCTCTATAAGATTGAGGTGGATAAAAGGATTTTGATCGCCCGGTGAAGACTGCTGCTTCGTAAAATTGCGTTTGTCAGGGAAGAAGAGCAAGATGGCGAGCCCCCATAAACTCAGCAATCCCAACCATCCCCAAGCAGAATGATGTCCCTTTGACTGGGCATATCCCAACGTGCCTTGAACAAAAGCAATCCATCCAGGGATGAACAAGCCCACAGAGATAAGACTGAGAAAAGTCACCGAGAACGATGGAAATCTTGCCGGAATTAGCCCCAGAATGATCAGTGGAATAAATTGGATTGCAGCACCGATAGCAATGTTGTTTATTGCCTCGTCTTTCTCAGTTCTTAAGCTCTTTAACTTTTGAATGGCATCCATCGCGCTCCCAACTCCATAGGAGCAGCCTGTGCAACCTAATGTAAGAATTCCCAGATGGAGAGTGACTGCCTCATCTGAGACGCCTCTCCTGCCCTCGAAACGATCCACTGACCCAAAATCGATTGATTACTCGCAATCCCCCAATATGCCTAGCTGCAGCCAGAACAGCCGGAGACTGAAAAGCATACAAAATAGGAAATTGCTCTAATCTCAATGCTTTCTCTACTTTCTATAAGTATCTTCAAACATAGATAGGGATTGATTTTCAGAGGGGAGCCACCCAAAAATAACTTACATCCCAGTCTCTATGGGGCTTGTCCGGAAGAAACGGAGATTATTTATTCCTCGACGAAGCGCGTTTGTAAGCTAGTATTGAAATGTTTTGTAACAAAAATCGGACCTCGTCATTGCCCCAGCCTCTGGGGACCTAATCATGTCTCTTCCCATTCGGAACGTCGCAATCATCGCCCACGTTGACCACGGTAAAACCACCCTTGTGGATGCCCTGCTCAAACAATCTGGAGTGTTCCGTGAGGGCGAAGAGATTCCGGATTGCGTGATGGACTCCAATGACATCGAGCGCGAGCGCGGCATTACGATCCTTTCCAAGAACACCGCCGTTCGCTACGACGGCACCCTCATCAATATTGTTGATACCCCTGGCCACGCGGACTTCGGTGGCGAAGTTGAGCGTGTGCTCGGCATGGTGGATGGCTGCATCCTAATTGTGGATGCCAATGAAGGCCCCATGCCCCAGACCCGCTTTGTGCTGAAGAAAGCCCTGGAAAAGGGTCTGCGTCCCATTGTCGTGGTCAATAAGATTGACCGCGATCGCGCTGAGCCCATGACCGCCGTGGACAAGGTGCTAGACCTGTTCATCGAGCTGGGTGCTGATGACGATCAGTGCGACTTCCCCTATCTCTTTGCTTCTGGCCTAGGCGGCTTTGCCAAGAACGAGATGGAAGATGAGTCCGAGAACATGAAGCCCATGTTCGAAGCCATCCTGCGCCATGTTCCCCCCCCAGTCGGCGATCCCGAGAAGCCCCTGCAAATGCAGGTGACCACCATTGACTACTCCGACTACTTGGGTCGTATTGTCATTGGTCGCATCCACAACGGCACTGTCAAAGCAGGCCAGCAAGCTGCCCTGATTAAGGATGACGGCAAGATTCAGAAAGGCCGCATCAGCAAGCTGCTGGGCTTTGAAGGTCTACAGCGGGTTGAAGTTGCGGAATGTGCTGCGGGCAACCTGGTGGCGATCGCCGGTTTTGCCGACGCCAACATTGGTGAAACCATCACCTGCCCCAACGAGCCCATGGCGTTGCCCATGATCAAGGTGGATGAGCCCACCTTGATGATGACCTTCTGCATTAACGATTCACCCTTTGCCGGTCGCGAAGGCAAGTTCGTTACCTCCCGCCAGGTGCGCGATCGCCTCATGCGTGAGCTACAAACCAACGTGGCCCTGCGTGTGACCGAAGGCGAAAGCCCCGATCGCTTCCAGGTCTCCGGCCGTGGCGAATTGCACTTGGGCATTTTGATTGAGAACATGCGTCGCGAAGGCTATGAGTTCCAGGTCTCCCAGCCTCAAGTGATTTACCGCGAAGTCAACGGTCAGCCCTGCGAGCCCTATGAGCTTCTGGTCCTAGACGTCAGCGAAGAATCCATGGGTGGCTGCATCGAGCGCCTGGGCCAACGCAAAGGCGAAATGCAGAACATGAACATGAGTGGCACAGGCCGGGCTCAGCTTGAGTTCGTCGTTCCTTCTCGCGGCCTAATTGGCTTCCGAGGTGAGTTCATGCGCATCACCCGGGGTGACGGCATCATGAACCATAGCTTCTTCGACTATCGCCCTCTCTGCGGCAACCTCGACAACCGTCGCAATGGCGTGTTGATCTCCTTCGAAGAAGGCGTTGCTACTTTCTACTCCCTCAAGAACGCTGAAGATCGCGGCACGTTCTTCATCGAGCCTGGCACCAAGGTCTACAAGGGCATGATCATCGGCGAGAGCAACCGTCCCCAGGACACGGAACTCAACGTCTGCAAGGCCAAGCAGCTCACCAACCACCGCGCTGCAAGCGGTGACGAACTGGTGCAGCTCCAGTCCCCCATGGACATGAACCTAGAGCGTGCTCTGGAGTACATCGGTCCTGATGAGCTTCTGGAGGTGACTCCTGAGAGCATCCGTCTGCGCAAGCTCAAGAAGAAGAAGGCGATGGCCGGTAAGAAGGGCTAATCACTGTTTTGCTAGAGTGATTCCAAAAGAAAAGGCCCTCCGCGATCGCGGAGGGCCTTTTCTTTTGAAATCCTGTACCTTTCGGCGCAAATGCACCCAACGGTAGTTGATGCAACATCAACTTACAAAATGTTTCATTAGCATGGAGCCAAGAACTTCAGGCCTGAACGTTCCCGTTCAATATTGACCTTGGAGGCGCTGTAATGGCCCTAGCGAAACAAGTTGAAATTACCCAACTCGAGTCCATCCAAGGAGGCATGGCGCAGTTCTATCAGCCCCAGACCAGCGATGAGACCATGCTGGTGCAAATGCCTGCCAATTCCATTGATGATCTCTTTGTTCATCGCCACCAAACCGATCAGCTATTGGTGGTTCGAGGTAGCTTTGTTTTGGTTATTTTGGAGAACCGTCGCTATCGCTATATTCCCCTTAGCGAGCAGGTGCCCCAGCTGGTGAAAATACCTGTGGGGGTGGCCCATAGCTCCATCAATTTTTCCAATCAACCCTGCATCTTAGTCAATGCAGTCCTGCGCCACGGGCCTGCGATCGAGCGCGACTACCGACCCATGAAGCCGCCCCAGCCCTACGACCTCGACCAGGCTAGAGCCGCATTGGCAGAACTAGAATTTGCCATGCCCCAAGTAGCTTAATGCCCCAGCTTGTTGCGGTGATGGCCTCAAAGCGTTGGAAGACCGTACGGAGATACGGCTTGATATAACAAGTCATATGCCGTTCAGCGAAAACTCAGCTTTAGTCGATAGGATCAAAACTCAGCTGAAGGAGTAGAGCTTAACCCAGCTTTACTCTCCGAGGCTTGGGCGATTTGAGTTTGTTAATGCAAGTTGTTGCAAAGCAAACTTCCGACAGAGTCGCCCATTAGATCCCAACAATTGATTGACGACTGCGAGGACTTGAGTGACTTATTTAGAAGCTGTGGCCGACTTCTACACCGAAGTGGCAGAAACCCCTGATGTGGGCCTGTGCTGTGTCCAAAGCACTCCCCTCAAATTGCCAGATTTGACTGTGCCCCTGGTAATGCAGGAGATGAACTATGGCTGCGGCACAACGGTTCACCCCGCAGAACTTGGAGAGTCACCTACCGTACTTTATGTCGGCGTGGGCGGCGGCTTAGAAGCACTTCAGTTCTCCTATTTCTCCCGTCGTCCCGGTGCCATCATTGCGGTGGACCCTGTGGACTCTATGCGAGAAGCTGCGGTTCGTAACCTCAAGATTGCTGCTGAGGAGAACGAGTGGTTTGATCCTTCGTTTGTGGAAGTGAAGGCCGGTGATGCATTTGCCATTCCCATGCCGGATGAGTCTGTTGATGTCGTGGCTCAGAACTGCCTCTTCAATATTTTTGAACCCGAAGATCTCTCCAAGGCGCTGAGTGAGGCCTATCGTGTGCTGAAGCCCGGTGGCCGCCTGGTCATGAGTGATCCAATCTCCACTCGGGAAATCCCGCTCCACCTACAAAAGGACGATCGCCTGCGTGCCCTCTGCCTCTCCGGTGCATTGACCTATGACAAGTATACGCAGCGCATCATTAAATCTGGCTTTGGCCAAGTGGAGGTGCGCGCTCGCCGTCCTTATCGTCTGCTAGACCAAAAAAACTACAACCTCGACGAGCACCTCCTGCTTGAAAGTCTAGATACGGTTTCCTTTAAAGTTCCAATCGCCCCCGATGGTGCCTGTGTCTTTACTGGCAAAATGGCGGTTTATGCCGGGGCTGAACAGTACTTTGATGACAACGCTGGCCATATTCTTCAGCCCGGTGTGCCCCTGGCGATTTGTGACAAGACGGCTGGAAATCTAGGCAAGTTCGATGAAATTGTAATCACCGACTCTACCTGGTACTACGACGGTGGTGGCTGCTGTTAAGTAACCGTCTTTTTCCTGCCTTTCACTTGCTTTGATCCCATTGCTCTGTAATTGAGTAGTGGGATTTTTACTCCAGCCTGTTTGATTTTATGGGCGGGGAGAACCGCCTCGGCATTAAAAGCCTTACAACACCAGATGCCGACAAACATCATTCCAATATCTAGGCCCAGGTTCATCCCAGAATCTGGGCTTTTAGTATGTGGGCTGTACCAACAAAATTTCCTTTGATAGCAGGTCTATCCATATCTTCGTACTAGAAAATATATAAAATCGAGATCAAATTAGTTTATTTGTACTATATTTGTAGATGTCGCCAGAGAAATTGCGGAACTTTCCCGGTTCATACCCACTGGAATTAAGCTCCCGATTCAATGTCTGGTTCAAAATTCAGGCCCCTTCGCAATATTCAGGCGTGACGTTTTGGGATGGAATCTCCGTTCAGCCGCTCCCGACCGGCACAGCCTCCTCCAAGACTCATCTCTCTTCCAACGACTTGTGACCTGCCATGGTTATTCCCCGCCCCCATTCCCGTCGACCCATCTCGCGCCGCTCAGCGCCCCCAGGCCATTCGCCCCAGGGCTCCCCTGATATTCCTCCCTTTTTGCAGCAGCATGGCAATCAAGCCTCGGCTGCTTATCCCCCCAACCCCCAACCCAGTCAGCAGCCTCACCCGCAGCCAAGGCATTCCGCCCCAGGCTATCGGACTCGTCCAGTGGCTAGACCATCGAGGCCCCATCCCCGGTCAGGAGGGCCCCGTGGACAGGCGAACCATGGAGAATATAGCCCACCGCCCTTCGGCCCCATTCATCCTCACCCCTATGGGGTTCAACCTTCCAACGCAACCCAAGCCGCTCCTCGGCCCGGCCTCTTCGCTAACCTGGCGCAACAGTTGGGCTTGAGTTTACGGCCCCAAAGATTGCTGTGGCTGGGGGGTGGCGTTATCGCAGTGGGTCTCTTCCTCAGCAATGGCTTGGGTCGCTGGGGCAACGGCCTCATCGCTAAGTCATTCCATCAAGACCTCTGCCAGGAGATGGTGAAGCCCTCCATCAGCCTGTCCCGAGCACAACTGACTCAGCTCATTGCAGTGCCGGAGCGATCGCCCAAGGCCACCATTCGCCAACAGGCCCCTGAGCCCTACTGCACCCTGACTGACTTGGAAATTCGTGCGGGGGCGATCGCCCAGCGAGAAGCCTATCCCCTGGCCTTTGACCCCGATACCTGGCTCGTCATGCTTTACGAAGGAGATGAATATGCGGGATATGCCTTCCGATTCGAATAGTCCCTGCGTAACGACCCCTGCTCGACATTGGCAGCATTGGTTTCAGCGGCAACTGATGGTGGGGCGATTGGGCTTAGCCATTCCACTGATATTGGCTGTGCTATTAGGCAATGAGACCTATCGCAAGATCCAACCCACTGATTTCACCAGCGTAGAAATTGAACAGGTCTGGGAACTTGAACCCGGCGATCGCCTGGGCAATTATCAAGTCAGTAGCGGCCTTGGTGATGTGGTGATTGAACTGGGGGGAGCACCGCTATACATGCCCATGGCTGGCGAAGTTCAACCCATTAGTGCAAATTGTAGTCTGTTTTCTAGTGCTGAGCTGCCTGCCTATCGGATGAGGCTCTGTGGCTTGAACTGGGCAAAGTCAGGAGCATTCAGCCAGGGAGCTATTTTAGGTCGGGGCGATCGCGTAGCCCTCGCCCTCCTGCGCCGCCAGCCCCAAGGCACCTGGGCGATGGTTGAACCTGCAACGAGCATCCTCGAACAATTTGTCACCCCACCCCAGCCTTAAGCGCATCAACCCGTCCCACCTCATCTAGTACCCACCTTCTCGCCATGTCTCGCGTCCACCTCACCTTTCGCCCAAACTCAAATGTCCTCAGCCTGGCTCGACAGTGCAGCGTCTTCATCCTCAGCAGCCTATTGCTTAGCCTTGTCTCATCCCCGGTTCTAGCCCTAGATATTCTCAACTTTGAGCTGGCAAGCGCATCACGGCCCACTGCCCAAGCTCCCATCAAAACAGCGGCGGCAACGATCAGCTTGGCTTCCAATAATGCCCAACCGATTAGCTTCAACACAGCTATCAATTCCCAACCCAGCCCAGGCCAATCCAGCCCGCTTTCCCCTCAACCGTCCGACAGTCTCACAGCAATGAGAACCGCCCATGGCCAATCCCAGCGAGAACAATTGTTGTTTGACGGAGGGGCCAACTCTCTGGTTGCTGTTGCCGTGGGCAATGCGGAAGGAACGAGGACCGCTAGGGGCGATCGCACCCCAGCCTATGCTGGCCATCGCGACCCTGGCAATGGTGCCTGGAACCAAGGCAGCTTCTCCTACCAGCACCGCGCCAGTTCCCCTGAAGACGCGGACCAAAAACAACTGGCTCGCCTTTCCACCCAAGCCGCCGACCTGCGTCAACAAGCTCAAACGAAGGGAATCGATCTAACCCTCGCAGAAGAACTTAGCGGCATTGACCTCGCTAACCAAGCTCCCCTCGCAGCTCTGGATCAAGGTGGTTATATCGACTGGCTCCAGGAAGCGAAGCAGCGTCAGTTTGCTGCCAACGAAGCTATTATTTGGGCCAGAACTTGGTCCTATTGGGACCCTCAATTGGACAATTGGAATGCGCCAGGACTGGGCAACAGTTGGGACAGCATCTATGCCGACCAAGAGCGGCGGCATTGGGCCGTGGTTCAAGCCACCGAGTATTTTCGTCTGTGAGCCTGTAGTGGCATATCATGTCAACCCTAGCCTGTGAATCCTCACGCTTCAAATTCGCTAATTCAGCACCTGCCAGAACAGTTCTGGTAACGCCTCACCTTTAAGCTGCTGATTAATTTGATTAGCCAGCGCGAGGCCTGAGAGGAATGCGCTTTCAACGCGATCGCCGCCGCACCAATCTCCGGCAAACCACAGCGGCAAGTTCGTCTTCGCCTCCACGTAAGGTTCCGACAGAGGCGTCTGGGGGAATGCATAACCCCAACGATGGACCTGGAGAATTTCGGGCTGAGCCAGCCAAGCCTCTCCCGTTGCCTTGGCAGCCATCTCTAACAAAGACTGACCTACTGCTTGGCGATCTTCCGCTTCAAATTGTGCCTCGCCAAAAGCCATGTTGCTGTGAACCACAACCACAGGCTGTTGCGGATTCAACTGCTTGCTACTTTCGAGCCCCACCCAAGCCAAGCTTTCATGGCGATAGCAGTTGATGCCCTGCCAGGGAAGCTGTGCGGCAGTGGCTTGATGTTCTGGATCGTAGACTGCGATCGCGGCAATGCTTTTGGAATAGTTAACGCTCTTGAGCTGAGCCAAAGTCTCGTCATCTAAATCAGCTAACGGCTCAACTAGCGCGATCGCCTGGGGCGTTGGCACTGCAATCACCAGAGCCTTAGCCTTCAAGCTCAATCCCTGATCCGTCTCAATCTCCCATCCCTCAGCCTGGGAGTGCAACGCCACCGCCCGCTGCTGATAATGAATCGTTAAATCCTTCGACATCGCCTTTGCCAAGGCATTAATGCCCTGGGGGCTGGCATAGCGAGCAGAGCGGCTTTGCGGCGGCACAACTTCACCGACCACCGCCCCTAGCTCATGAATCTTCTCCGTCCAAACCGCCATTGCACCACGATCGCAGAGCCGCTGAACCAGCCTGGCAAAGGTCGCATCCTTGGGCTTGAGATAACAAACGCCATGATCCGCATGGGTTGCCCCAGCAGAAGCATCAGTCAAACGCCGTTTAGCTAAGCGTCCGCCCATCCCCCTCGACTTCTCAACCAGCTCAACTGAATATCCGGCCAATCGCAACTGCTGGGCACAGGTAATCCCAGCCACACCCGCCCCAATGACAACGATATCTAGGGGGAATTGAGTCGAGGGCATGGCAAAGATAGCGAACAAAAGACAGATCTATTATCAGCTCTGAATCACCAGACCAAACCAGCAACTTGCCCAAGCTATCGCCCCAGGGAATATCTAGGGAATATCGTCAAAATACTCGTCGTTAAAGAACGTCCCCTGGCCATCTAAATTATTGGCGCAGAAAGGAGCTCGCTTGCCATTCCAAGGAGAGCGGGGATTGGGCTTCTGCACCACAACCTTGCCATTGGCTCCAGCGGCATCCAAGTAATGGGCTGCGATCGCCCGGCATTCATCGCGGGAAATATTATCCTTGGCATCTAGCTGCACCCGCTTGCTGTCAAATACATCCTGCTCCCGCAGGCGGTGGGCTGGAAGACCCGAGATACGCACCAAACCATCGTCTGGTACCGCTGCTTCAGCTGCAACGGCTTCGTCAGTGCTACCAGCATTGGAGGCATCTGTAACAACGGGGCCAGCATCCGCCTCGGCTGCAATCTTGGGCTCGGGTGAGCCCCGGAAGAGAGAACTGATTACTAGTAAAGTCAGCAGACCAGCACCAGCTGCGATCGCCTTCCCCCGCCCTGTAGCCAACCACCGCTGCAAACCGGACCGCCGCAGCGATCGCTTCACCAAGACTCGCCCAGACCATACAGCCTCCCGCACGCCATTGCGATAGGCCCGCACCCGCGCCACATTGATATCCTTAGCGCCCACATGGCGCAACGCTCGATCCACGAGGGGCAACAGCTCCTGCTTCAGCGGAGCAACTTTCCCCGTGAAGTAAATGCAGAGCTGCTTCTCTTTGCGCACCACTTGCACGCGCAGACCTTTGCTACGCAATTGCTGCCGCAAGAGCGCTTCGATGGCCTTTGGATTGCCTCGCTTAACCTGCTGAATGGCTGGCTGAGTGATGGTCACAGTGGTGATCCCCGCAATTTCACTAGCAAAGAGTCCCACAAAATCTGCATTTCGTCTTGCGTAGCTGCAATCTAAAGGGGAGTCACGAGAGACAGAAATGTTACAAAAACCTTAATTTTTGCCTAGACGACTTCCAGGGGAAGCCCCTCAAAGTCTCTTACAGCAAGGCTTCCGAGGCTTTATCAAAGAGATGAATTCCCTGGGTATCAAACAACATCTCTAGGGTTTCCCCGGACATTAATTTTGCGCGAGGATCCACGCGGGCGATGAATTCACTGGCATTAGGTAGCGTGAAATAGGCGATCGCCTCATGGCCCATCATCTCTACAACGCCCACCTCAGCCTTCACCGCCACCGGCTCAATCCCCGGCGCGGCATAACTAGGATGGTGGATTTGCTCGGGACGCAGCCCCAGAATGACTTGCTGGCCTACATGGCCTTCGTAGCGAGCCTGGCGATCGTGAGGTAGCGGCAGCGTGAACGTCTCAGTCTGAGCCACCAAGCCCTGCTCCGTAGACTGAACCACCGCCTCAAAGAAATTCATCGAGGGACTGCCCATAAAGCCCGCCACAAAGACATTGGCTGGATGGTCATAGAGATTCTGCGGCGTATCCACCTGCTGCAAAATGCCACCATTCATCACCGCAATGCGGCTGCCCATGGTCATGGCTTCCACTTGGTCATGGGTGACATAGACAAAAGTGGTGCCGAGGTCACGATGGAGTTTGCTTAGCTCCGCCCGTGCCTGGACCCGCAGCTTGGCGTCCAGGTTACTCAGGGGCTCATCCATCAGAAAGACCGCTGGGTTGCGAACGATCGCCCGCCCCACGGCTACCCGCTGGCGCTGTCCGCCGGACAATTGCTTTGGCTTGCGACTCAACAACGGCTCAATACCCAGCTGCGCTGCGGCCTGAGTCACCCGCGTTTTGATATCCGCCTTGCTCACGCCCTGAAGGTCCAGGCTAAAGGCCATGTTCTCGAACACGGACATGTGGGGATAGAGCGCGTAGCTCTGGAAGACCATGGCGATATCCCGGTCCTTCGCAGAAATATCGTTCACTCGCTGGTTACCTATATGTAGGTTGCCTGAGCTGATATCTTCCAGCCCCGCCAGCATTCGCAGGGAGGTTGTCTTGCCGCAGCCCGATGGCCCTACGAGGACCAGAAACTCACCCTCACCAATCTCCAGGTTGAGGTCTTTTACAGCAACAAAGCCATTGTCGTAACGCTTTTGGACCTGTTCGAATTTAACGGTTGCCATCACCAAGTCCTATTAATCAACAATCATTAATTTTGTGGAATCCGTAGGTTGGGTTGAAGAATGAAACCCAACAGGCCAAAGCCTCTAAAACGGCAACATCCACGATGCCTCTGTTGGGTTTCGAAAGCTCAACGCCAACCTACCCTTTCACCGAGCCTGCCAAAAGGCCGCGCACGAAGTAGCGCTGCAAGGAGAAGAACACTACCAGGGGCACAATCATTGAGATAAACGCACCAGCGGTGAGCAAATGCCAATCCTGGCCGCGATCGCCCACCAAGTTCCGCAGCACTAGGGTCACCGGAGCCACTTCCTTGCTGCCACCTAGGTAGACCAGCGCCACCAGTAGGTCATTCCACACCCAGAGGAACTGGAAGACTGCGAAGGATGCGATCGCAGGCGTAGACAGCGGCACAATAATGCGCGTGAAAATCTTCAGGTGCGACGCCCCATCCATCGTCGCTGCCTCAATCAAATCCTTAGGCAAGGTGCCGATGTAGTTACGCAGCAGATAAACCCCCAGGGGCAAGCCGTAGCCCGTATGGGCCAGCCACACCGCCAAGAACGACCCTGCTAGACCGAGTTGGTTATAGGTCCGCAACACTGGAATCAGCGTCATCTGCAACGGCACCACCAGCAGGCCGATGATCAGCGCCAACAGCAACTGCCGCCCCGGAAAGCGCATCCAGGCCAAGGCATAGGCTGCAAAGGTCGCCATGGCGATGGGCATCACCGTCGCCGGGATGGAGATGACGAGGCTGTTGAGAAAGGCCTGGCCCATGCCCTGACCCGTGAGCACGTCGGCGTAGTTGGCTAGGTGGAATTGGGTGAAGTTAAAGGGATGTTCAAAAACTGTCCACCAGCCCGTCTGGGTCAGCTCTTCGGCCTTTCGGAAGGAGCTGATCAAGAGACCGATGGTGGGCAAGGTCCAGATAAAAGAGATGGCGACGACAGCAATGTGAACTGGGGCTTTAGCAATGAGCTTTTCCAGCAGGCTGCCCTGGTTTGATTTAGATGTCTGAGCAACCATTTAGTTCACCTCCTGCTGACGGAATCGACGGATATTGACGACCATGACGGGAATGACCGCGAGGAGCAGGACAACAGCGATCGCACTCCCCTTGCCAAAGTCCCTAAACTTGAACATCTGTTTAATCATCAGACTGGCAATTACATCGGTATCCAAATTGCCCCCCGTCATCACAAAGACAATATCGAAGACCTTCAGCACCAACACTGTCAGGGTTGTCGTCACAACTAGAATCGTTGAGCGAATCATGGGAATGGTGATGCGCCAGAAGACCTGAAGCTCATTGGCCCCATCCATACGCGCCGCTTCCAGCACATCCCCTGGAATGCCCTTAATTGCAGAGGACAGCAGCACCATACAAAAGCCCGTTTGCAGCCAAATCATGATGGCGATCAGGGCAAAGTTATTCAGTGCCTTGTTGACCAGCCAGCCAATGGGTTCAAAGCCGAGACCGACAGCGATCGCATTCAGCAATCCAATCTGGTCTGCCCCCGGTGGACTGTAGGCATAGACAAACCGCCAAATCACACTGGCCCCCACAAAGGAGATCGCCATGGGCAAGAAAATCAGGCCCTTGGCCAGGGGCTCATACTTAACCCGATCCACCAGCACCGCAATGACTAGGCCCAGGGCCACGCTAATAAATGTCACCAGCACCAGCCAGAGCAAGTTATTGCGGAAGGCCGTCAACATCGCATCGTTGGTGAAGGCAAAGGTGTAGTTCTTTAGCCCGATGAACTTGTCAGAACCGCGATCCAAGAAGCTGAGGTAGATGGTCCGCAGCGTTGGCAGGATCAAATAGGCCGTCAGCATCACCATGGCCGGGCCGATGTAGACCCAAGGCAGGATGCGATCGCGCCAGGTCTGGCTAAAGCGATTGACGATTCGGTTTGCCCCATAGAACAAAGCCAGGATGCCGCCAGAGCCAAAGAGGATGGCGGCGATCGCACCTAAGATGCGAGTCAAGTTAGAAGCGTCTTGCATTGCGATTACTAAAAGAAAGACCTGAAGACATGCGTTGCAAATGTCTCTAAAAATTGGACCGTTTTATTGCTGTGAGCCTACCGTAATCCTTTGCACTTGATGAGCAAGTTTCTCCAGGAGTCGTCCTCTCTTCAATGGCATCAACCTCCATTTAAAGTCATTGCTCCCTCGGTGAAGACAACTCAAGCCTAAGCTGCAAGGGGCTTACAGGCTGCATAAGCGGCATTATGGCCTGAATTATGGCCTCAGTTCGTAAAGCGATAGTGGCAAGATCTGGATGAGCTACTGGGTGAACATGCAACGAACTTACATACAAAAAGAAGCGAGCCTCATAACTGAAGCTCGCCTCCAAGGAGAGTTAATTCAAAGCTCTAACCTAGCTCTCAGGCCAGCTATCCTCAATCTCCTCCAGAACCCCATCCAGATCCGCACCGCCGACATAATCGACAACGCCAGACCAGAACGTCCCCGTGCCAACGCTACCGGGCATTAAGTCAGAACCATCGAAGCGCACCGTCTCAGCATTGGCCAAAATCACCGCCTGCTGCTGAGTCACCGCATCGGGATAAGCATCACTGCCCACCTGCTTATTCGGCGAAATAAAGCCACCCAAGCCTGCCCAAATTTCATGGGGCTCCGGCGTGGTCAAATACTCCAGCAACGCACGGGCCTCCGGCGTATCGTTGAACATGCCAAACACATCCCCGGAGACCAGCACAGGCAAGCCAAACTCCTCCTTGATACCAGGCAGAGGGAACACCGCTACATCTTCGCCAAGAATCACATCCTCAGGCAGGAACGTTGCAATGAAATTGGCTTGACGATGCAAGTAGCACTGGGGGGCATCGCCAAACAAGCCCTTGGGCGAATCTCCAAAGGCCGTACTAATCACCCCCACAGGACCGCCCAGGACCTGTTCAGAATCTAGTGCAACTTCGCCAAATTGCTCAAAAGCAGCCTTCACCTCAGGCGCATTAAAGGGAATGCCATGGCTCGTCCATTGGTCATAAACCTCCGGGCCTGCCGTGCGCAGCATCAAGTCTTCGACCCAGTCGGTACCGACCCAGCCCGTGGCATCACCACTCTCCATGCCTAGGCACCAGGGTGTACCGCCATCGGCAATGATTTTGTCGCTGAGTGCCGTCATCTCATCCCAGCTAGTAGGCACTTCATAGCCCTTGGCAGTGAAACTGTTGGGGTTATACCAAACCAAGCTTTTCACCGAAGCCCGATACCAAACGCCGTAAACCGACTCATCGACTGAGCCCAGATCAATCCAGTCATAGGAATAGGACTCCGCCAAGGTGTCCCGGTCCAGAAACTCATCCAAGGGCTGGAGATCTCCTGATCGCGCAAAGTCCTGCATCAAGCCAGGCTGGGGAAACATCGCCAAATCAGGCGCAGAGCCCGACTCCACTTGAACTGGCAGCAGCGTGGCAAAGGAATCCGTGCCTTCATAGATCACGTCGATTCCCGTGGCTTCTTCAAAGGGAGCCAGGGCCGCTTCCAATTTCTCTTGCTGTTCACCCACAACAACGCCTAGGACAGAGACAGTCCTGTCTCCCCCACTGCCGTCGGAAGCAGAATCATCCCCCGAATCTCCTCCGGTACCACAGGCGGTCAATAGCGATAGCGTACTCAATAGCAAAACGGACTTCAGAAAATTAAATTGCATGGAGTAGGTCTTGATATTGGTTTTTGATATGGGACAACATCGGCAACCCGCGATCGCGTTCGATGTTTCTAAAAAGCACGTAACTTGTAGGTCAGCCTAACTCAATGGCCCACAATCCCACTAGCCACCCTGGGGAACCTAATCACTTCCTTAATTAAGCGGGATGGCTAGGGGGTCATTGACTCGACGAATCAAGACTAGCGGCCAAGACAGTTATGTCGTTCATAACCTCTTATATGAACTGGGGACACAGCCGCTCAATGCCTGGGCTGAAGCCAGATTCACCCGCCTAGTCAACCCAACTGCTAGCATCAGTGCAGCTTCCGTTCATTGCTCCGCCATGCAGACTCCTGGCCACGTCATCATTAACCTTGGAATCTTGGGCTGGGGCGATCGCTCCACTGGGACTTGGCCCATCATCGCTGATGCTCTTATCCCGGATGTGTCGATGTTCTGGTTCTACCTCTGGACCAAAGGCATCAAAGGTTTGCCCGATAGCGAAGTTTGGAGCCAGACCTACTTCCTTGAAGACTGGCAAAACATCTTTGATCTGTTCAACTCCATTCCCCTAGCGCTGATTGGCATAGGACGGGCGATGTACTGGAAATGCGAAGCGATGCACAGCAAGTTAGCAGGGCCAACCGTCGCCAGCTTTGCCAGCAGCAGCATCCACTACCTCCCAGAGCTGCTCCTGAAAAAGGATGAGGCACCTTCACTGCTGGCCCTTCAGCAATTTCCGGATAGTGTCACACTTCCTATTGGGACCCAGGGCACTATACAGAGTGTGGCTCCTGACTTGAAGTGATTTTCGTCCTGAGAAGCAATAGCTCTAGCTTTGCGCTGGGACAAAATTAGTCTACTTTGTCTATCGAGACTATATATCTTGCTTTACCTGAGCTGCTTTGGAACAATGCTTATTAGCACAATAATTTAAGAACAAACTCCAATGCCAATCAGAGAAAGACAGCCTGAAAACCTATAGAACTAGAGGCCTCTACATGAGATTAGTCCAATCAGCAAGCCACGCACCTTTTCGTCGTTAATCAATTATCTTGGTTAGCCTTCAACCTGAGAAGACTCATGGCACTATTATTTTGTGCACCTAGTGTTACATGGTTATAAAGAGAAATCATTATTTCTGATAACAATATATTTACGACTAACGAAAATGAGCAATTCCCCAACAGTTACACTGGTTGTCGTTCCTAGGGAGAGATTTAGTTACAGTGAATCCTCCTTAGATAGCATCTATAAGAATACTCGGTATCCTTTTGAACTCGTATATATAGATGGCAACTCGCCACCAAAAATCCGAGATTACATTGAGAATCAAGCCAACCAACGTGATTTTAGATTAATTCGGAGAGAAACTTATCTATCACCAAACGCTGCTCGAAACATTGGTGTCAAAGAGGTAGATAGCAAATATATTGTCTTTATAGACAATGACGTATTAGTAAAGCCAGGCTGGCTCAAAGCCATGGTTGACTGTGCAGAAGAATCTGGTGCTTGGGCAGTTGGTCCTCTCTGCTTACAAGGCGAGGACTTTAAGACCATTCACACCGCCACAGGTCAATTTGAATTTAAGCAGAAGGGAGAGAAACAATGGCTTATTGAACGCCGCCCTTTTATGCGTACTCCTTTAGCGAAGCTAAAATCACCTTTAACTCGAGAAGAGACCCAGCTGATAGAATTCCATTGTCTTTTGACTCGCTCAGAAGCATTTAGGCAGCTTGGGCCTTTAGATGAAAAATTACTCAGTATGGCGGAGGAAAGTGATTTTTGTCTCAAAATACTAGACAGCAAAAATACAATCTTCTTTGAGCCGAATGCTATAATTTCTTATATTCCTCCCTCTAAGCTAAAGCGTGGCGATAAAGAATATTTTAATCTTCGGTGGAGTGACGATTGGTGCGAGAGAAGCGTAGAGCATTTCCATCAAAAGTGGAATCTTACAGATGACTCGCTTGCCCTCGCACACTTTCGCTATTTTGTAATGGGCCATAGAAACAGCATTGCAAAAAGAAATACTCATCGAGTAAAAAGCCTTTATGCCAGAGTAAAACGAAGGCTTGAAAAATTGTCGATTATGAGTAGTTGAAGCATACGTTTTAATACAATACTTCTAAGAATATCTGAGTAAAAGCATAGATCTTTGTTTCTTAACTAAGCAAAAGTGCTCGATCAGATAGGCCTCTTGCATGAGTTGGTTCATTCAATTACTCATGAGGGGGCGAGATAACATCTATGTAAGAGGCTGCATAAAATAATATCCCAACTGAATTAGATATTGAAACAGGTGTAACCCAATGCCTCAACCTCTAGTTAGCATAGTTATCAACAACTACAACTATGGTGACTTTATCAAAGCTGCTATCGATAGTGCTCTAGCTCAAACGTATAAAAATGTTGAGGTCATTGTTGTTGATGATGGTTCAACCGATCAATCCAGAGCAGTGATCTCTTCCTTTGGTGAGAGAATCAATTCAATTTTTCAAGACAATGCAGGTCAAGGAGCAGCAATTAATACCGGCTTTAAAGCTAGTAGAGGAGAAATTATATGTCTATTAGATTCTGACGACACTTGGCTTAGCAGTAAGGTTGCTCAAGTGGTTCAACAATTTCAACTCTCTCCCCTTGCTTCCACAGTTCATCATCCAGTACAAAACTGCAACTCACAAGGTCATATCACAGGAAGCCCTTGGCCTCATGCCCATTATCGTCAGACAAATGGCGATATTGCAGATATGGTTCTACAGGCAGGTGGGCAGTGGCCTGCTCCTCCAACATCTGCATTAAGCTTCTCTAGGAAATACTTATCTCAGGTCCTAGAAATCCCAGAAGAGGATTATCAAATTTGTGCAGATGCATATCTGACTGATCTGGCCCCATTTTATGGAGAGGTTATAGGTATAAATAGTGCACTAACATTGTATAGACTTCACGGATCAAATCACTGGGCAGGCTGCAAAGACTTAAATAATAGAACCATTAGACTCTGGGAAATGAGAACACAATGCACAAATAAGGTATTGCAGAAGAGCAATAAATCCTATCAGATAGATCTTGCATATAATTTGCAATACCAAAGAATAAGGGCTGCTATGGGTGAAGAGTCAAATCGATGGGAATTAATTCGACTAATGCTTAGAAACCCTTGGGAAACGCGGTTTTATTCTCGCCTCAAGATGGTCTTCTCGCTCTGGCTATCCCTCTCCATAAGGAAGATGAGTTAGTAATAAAACAGGAAGTATAAAATAGTTATTCACCAATCTAGTAAGTAGTTCAGAATGGTCCTTACCTCCAAGTTTGGCTTGCAGCAAAAAATAAGAGAAAACCAGTTTTTTGAGGAAAATAGATTCTTACTATCAGAGATTAGTCATTCTCCCAAAAACTTAGCTCCAGCAATCATCTTTCCTGCAATTTCAGCTTTGCTTGAGGGGCTCACGGTCATAGCTCTCGCGGGATTTCTATCAATTCTTATTGGAGAATCAAGCATCGAAACAAATATAGCTTGGATCGACAAAATCTTCGCAGCTTCTGAGACGAATGAGAGTACAAAAATCTACGGAATTTCTATTTGCTTGATGCTCTTGAGCTGGTTGAGATCGGTCTTCAAGTACTACGCTCTTATCGCGACAGACAACCTAAGAATTAGAACAGTCCAAAGAATCCGGACATCCTTTTTTGAACAATTACAAAGCCTGAGCCTCAATTACTTTACGCAGACAAAATCTGGAACGATTGTCAACGTCTTAACAACGGAGCTGTCTCAATTACAACTTGCAATTCGGCACTTCAACTCGATTTTAAATTATGCTCCAATCATTATTGCTTACTTAGTAATAATGGCTAGAATCTCATGGCAACTATCCCTGATTTCTTTTGGATGTATTTCGATAGTAGGCTTCATCTTATCTAAGTTTAATGCATGGGTCAGAGCAGCAAGTTTCCATGTATCACAAGCCAATAGTGATTTTACATCACTCGCAATAGAGCTGGTTGGCGGTATCCGTACGATGCAGGCTTTCTCAACTCAGTCTTTTGAGCGGAAGCGATTTTACAAAGCGAGTTCGGCGATCGCTGAGACCACCAGAGTCAATACCCAAAGAACTGCGGCCATTCGCCCAATCACAGAGATTCTAGGAATCTCAATTTTGATTGGCATCCTACTTTTAGGATTTAGCATATTTATTCCCACAACCTCTCTCCAGAAATCTACACTCCTAACATTTATCTTTGTTCTGTTTAGGCTTGTGCCATTACTCAGTGATGTCAGTCGTAATTTTGCTTTTATTAATAGCTATCAGGGGTCTATTAGAAGCATAGAGGATTTCCTAAGTAGACAAGGGAAAAGCTACCTACGCAATGGCTCAGTTCCGTTCTCGGACTTAGATAAGTCGATAGAATTCAATGCTGCTGCCTTTGGTTATGATGCTAATAATGAAGTTCTAAAAAATATAAGTATCTCGATAAAAAAAGGGAAAACAGTTGCATTTGTCGGTGCATCTGGTGCAGGGAAGTCAACTCTTGTAGACTTGATACCACGCTTTTATGATGTAACTCAGGGGGAAATTATAATAGATGGAGTTAATATCAAAGAGTATGACGTTGCTTCTCTGAGAAATAGAATAGCAATTGTCAGCCAAGATACGTTTATATTTAACGCCTCAGTTCAAGATAATATTGCTTATGGGCTATCAGGAGTCGATTTTGCAGAGATTAAAAAAGTCTCACAGCTATCCAACTCATTGGAATTTATCCAAGGTCTTCCTGATGGATTTAGCACCCAGCTGGGGGAGCGAGGCGTAAGGTTATCAGGGGGGCAAAGGCAGAGAATCGCCATTGCTCGGGCCTTACTCCGTAACCCTGATATCTTGATACTAGATGAGGCTACCAGCGCATTAGACTCAGTGTCAGAACATCTAATTCAAGAATCCATCAAGAATTTGTCTATGGGTCGAACAGTCATCGCAATTGCTCATAGATTATCTACTATTGCTAACGCAGATAAAGTGATTGTCTTAAATGATGGTCGTGTCGTAGAACAAGGTACATATGAAGAGTTGATTAAACAGCGTGGTTCACTTTGGCAATATCATCAAATACAATATGAACAGCGTTAAATCGTAAACATTCAGTCGTTCCAGGCTTGTCAAATCTGACTATGGGAATAGCTTGGCAGGATTAATAAAAGACAATTTCTAGTTAATGCTACAGTGTAATTTTATAATAAAATCAGGATATAGCTTTCCCTAAGGCTCTAAATTATATTGAATCTAAAAGTAAAGAAGATAGCATTATCGCAAAAAATGGAATTACCTCAACAAATACTCAATTTATTGCCTTATCCCTGTCGCTACTACTTTCAGAAAGAAATTCGAAAGGCATCTCCTAAAGCAGTTAGGCAAGATGTCCAACAATTTCACTTAGAACCCAATGTTTATTTTGAAACATACTGGAAGAAGTATGGCATAGGAAAAGGGCCAGCAGTCATTTTTTATGCATTTGAAGAGGAAGTACTTAAGTTTGATTTTTTTGGAAAGGGAAAGGGGCACTTCCATACGCAATTACTCAAGCCAGCTCCGACAGAAAGGGAAGTTTTGTTCTTTGCAGAAGAGACTGTAAAGGCACAAATAGAAAGAGCAATTTTCGAATTCGAGCACAACTTATACTGGTATTTGCAGCGTCATCCTCTGAAGTCTATCAGGCAGCTTCAGTTTGATAATGACAGCTTGATAAAAACACTCAAATTAGTAAAGGCAAAGCTAATCAGTTATGATCAGTAGCTCAGCAGGCTCGAATGCGAGCTGCAAGCTCTTCTGCCGATTCCGTAAGTGAGGTTATAAAAGCGCTAACTAAGGGTTCGCTGATGTACTTTTGCCTCCTTGGAATACATTGTGCTTAGGCTGAATGTGCGCGACAGATCTGATGCTTCTTATGTTTGCTAATCCCTCATCGATTGGATCATTGCTGACCCTAAGGTTGTCTATGCGGCCATGACGCTTCACCGTCTCATGATACTTCTCAGAGAACAGTAAAGGCCGTTCCTAAAACGCCTTTTGTGAACTGGGAGCATCGCAGCTCAATACCTGAGCTGAAGCCTGATTCACCCATCCACTCAAACCAACTGCTAGCATCAGTGCAGCTTCCGTTCATTGCTCCGCCATGCAGACTCCTGGCCACGTCATCATTAATCTTGGCATCTTGGGCCGGGGCGATCGCCCCACTTGGACTTGGCCGATCATCGCCGGAGCCCTCGTCCCCGATGTGCTGATGTTTTGGTTCTACCTCTGGACCAAAGGCATCAAAGGTTTGCCCGATAGCGAAATTTGGAGCCAGACCTACTTCCTTGAAGACTGGCAAAACATCTTTGACCTGTTCAACTCCATTCCCCTTGCGCTGATTGGCATGGGCCTGGCGATTTATTGGAAGCGAGGAGCTATTGCCGCTTGCTTCGCCAGCATCATTCTCCACTGCCTCCAAGACCTGCCCCTGCACCACGACGACGGCCATAGACATTTTTGGCCCTTCAGTAACTTTCGTTTCGAGAGCCCGGTTTCCTATTGGGACCCAGGGCACCATGCGGAGTGGGGCTCACTGTTTGAAGTCATTTGTGTGTTGATCGCCACTGTCTTCGTTCTGCGTTGGGTCAAGTCTCGCTGGGGGCGCGGCATCTTAATTGCAATGACCGTTTTGTACATTGCCCTCTACACCGGGTTCTATGGTCCAATGCTGTTGGGCTAAGTTTCGAACGGCACCCCTGAGACACTGTTATCCTTAAAGGGTGATGCTCTCCTGAAATGCTTATAGGAAGGGATTTTCAAAGTTTTCTGTAGAAAGCCCTTCAATCTCTTTCTACACAAGGGCGCTAGGTTTTTATCACCTCTTAATAGGACAGTGCCAGCTTCAGACACCGGGTGTTTGTCGGGGCACAGAAAGTCGCCTATTCCGAGATTGAAACACCCGGTGTCTTGCTATGGATGGAGGTGATTTTTCCTTGAGTTATAACCCTGATGATGAGAACCCGTTGAAGCGGGAGCTGGAGGCTGAGCTCGCGCAGTCGGAGTGGTTGCAGAAGTTTCGACGGATGGGGGAGGTGTTGACGCGGCTGAAGGCTGAGGTCCCGGTGACGCAGCTTTGTGAGTTGCAGTGGGTGACGGAGGATGAGGCATTGGTGATTCGCTGCCCTAATGCGGAAGTTTGGGAGAGCTTGAAGGGGCAGGAGAGGGCGATTAAGGCCCTGGCATTAGAAGTGAAGCAAATTGTTTTGCAATACCAGCAGGAGCAAGTTGCCGTTGCAAAGTCACCGGGTGTTTAAGCCCTCCGCTTTTATCCCAACGTCACCCACAAAATCCCATTGGGAAACTCCGCCTGTACCTTAGCGTTGTGGCACAGCACCGATTTCCCAATGCGCCACCCAGGCCATAGATTGCTCTAACGACTAGCCTTCCAGTCTGTTGCTGATTACACAGCAGCATCCCCTTTGCAGCCTCACTCTGTTCAGGTCGTGTTACCCAATTCTTGGGCAGCGGTGGCATCTGCACCGGTGTCTCAGCTTGGAAAACCCCATGACGCTGAACCATACGTCGTAAACTCTGCGCCCTGTGAGTATTGTCTGATGCTCTATCTCTGCGGTGAATTGCTGAGACTCAACCGTGATTTCCCTACCTAGCTCAGGGATCAGCCCTGCCAACTCGGCCAGATCGCGGCAGAATAGGACTATGGCCTTCCGTTCCCGGCATGAAACCAGGCCATGCAGATCGTAAGGAGCGCCTATTCCATGGCTATTCAACTGCCTAACCTTTTTGCTCACAGCCGACCTAGCAAAGCCCTGGCCCTGGTAGGTGGCGCATTCGCTGGCTCCGTTGTCTTGGGCCTCAGCCTGACAGCTCCCGCCAATGCCGCAGCGGGCTTAAGTTTTTCTAGCAGCGGGGTGATTAGCGATCGCCTCGACCTCCAGCAGCAGCGCGTCATTGCCAATATTTGGAGCACCTACCTCGTACCCGTCGAAGCAAGCAGCCGCTTTATTTCTGATGCCACGCCCCCTGCTCCGGGTCGTCGCGTCATTATTCGCAACGTGACCCAGGGATTGAGTAGCGAGCCTTTTAGCGATCGGGCCTATGACAATGACCTCGGCTCCGAACTAATCCTGCTCAAACCAGGCCGGAGCCATGAAACCAAAACCTTCACCGTCATCCCCGGTCAAATCTCCGCTCCGCTGCAAAACACCTTTCGCTACGAGATTCGCGAGAACGATGGCACTGTTCTAGAAAGTAGTGAATTCTCTCTCCGCATTGGCATCAGTGATAAGCCCATTTCCACGATCTATCGCCAGCAGCGCACGACCTATCCCACCCACGGTTACGTGCCAAATTATTACGATGAATATGACAGCTACGGCTACGGTGGCTATAGAGGTCGGCGGCGATCCATCTATCCTCGCAGTCACTTCCGTCGGCAGCTGCGGCAGTATCGCCATCATCGGCGCTAAGGTTCGACTGGCTAGGCGTTAATTCCCAAAAGCAGTACAGCCATCTGCTGCTTGCCTATCTTTCCTCCTCCGCTAGTGGCTGTTCCCCTCCCCTTACGAAGGCTTCGCCCTGAGCAAGCCGAATGAGGAGGCCGGGAGGGGTAAGCCTCCGCAGAAGCAAAGCCGACCCCCAAAACAAGTTTGGGGCGGTCCCCCTTCGTAAGGGGGACATGGATTAGCTGGTTCGCGTCAAAGCAGCCTAGTCGCTCGACCGTTACTCTTCTCACTTTCCCCATGGACCTCGCCGAAAGCCTCAGCATGGCGGTCAAAACCCTGACCGCAAATAAGCTCCGCAGCACCCTGACCATGCTGGGCATCATAATCGGCAACTCCTCCGTTATCGCTATGATCGGCATCGGGCAGGGTGCCCAGCGTCTGGCCTCAGAGCAATTTGAATCCCTCGGTCCCAATGTCCTCTTCGTCGTGCCGGGCACCCGCGAAGCCCGCCGCACCACCTTCGACCTGCCCCGCAACCTCGTCCTGGCCGACGCGGAAGCCATCGCTGAGCAAGTTCCCACCGCCCAGGCCGTCGCTGCCCAAATCACCAACCAATACCTGGTCAGCTTTCGCGGCAACAACTCCAATAGCCAGGTAATTGGCACAACGCCCAGCTTTTTGGAAGTACGCAGTTTTGAAGTGGACCGGGGGCGGTTTGTCACCCAGGAAGACTTGGACCGCAATACGCGGGTGGCGGCGATCGGGGCGGATGTGCCGGAGCAACTGTTCAAGGGGGAAGACCCCATTGGCCAGCAGATTCGCGTGCGTAATGTCTCTTTTGAAGTGGTGGGGGTGATGAAGGAGAAGGGGAGCTTCCTCGGTCAAAACCAAGATGGCTCGATCTTCCTTCCCCTCACCACCATGTCGAACCGTTTGGTGGGTAATACCTCGCCTTTTGGCACGGAGGTGAGCTTTATTTCAATCTCCGCTATAAACGAGGAGAGCGTGGGTGCGGCTCAGTTCCAGATTCGCAATTTGCTGCGCCTACGCCACAAAATCACCGATGTCGATGATTTTGGTGTGGATACCCAGAAGGACATTCTCTCCATTGTGGGGACGATTACCGGGGCGTTGACGCTGATGCTGTCTGCTATTGCGGCGATTTCCCTGCTGGTGGGGGGCATTGGCATTATGAACATCATGCTGGTGTCGGTGTCGGAGCGGACCCAGGAGATTGGTTTAAGGAAGGCGATCGGGGCGACTCAGAAGGATATTTTGGTGCAGTTTATTATTGAGGCGGTGATTTTGTCGGCTGCTGGGGGGGCAACTGGGGCGGCGATCGGTATTGGTGGGGTGTTGCTGGTGGGGGCGTTTTCGCCGTTGCAGGCGGCGGTGTCTCCGGTGGCGATTTTGATGGCGGTGAGTATTTCGGGGGGGATTGGGCTGTTTTTTGGGGTGTTTCCGGCGCGGCAGGCGGCTAAGTTGGATCCGATTGTGGCGTTGCGAAGTATTTAGGGGCTATTCGGGTTGGCTGTCTGGGTTGATGAGTTGTTGGAATCTGGGATCTTGGCGGATATTGTCGAAGTCGCTGTCGGTTTGGGCGAGTTGACGGTATTCTTCTGGCTCTAGCTCAATGGCGCTTTTGAGGTTGGTCAGGGCTGGGTCGAGATGATTTTGCAGGGCGTAGGCGCAGGCTTGGTTGTAGAGCGTATTGGCATCGTTAGGTCGAATCGATAGAGCCTTGTCATAGCTGATAATCGCATCCTCATAGCGCCCTAGGTTAAAGAGCGAAATGCCTTGTTTAGACCAAACTTCATAATCGTCAGGCTTGATTTTGACCGCCTTGTCATAGCTGGCAATCGCTTTCTCGTCACGGCCTAGGTTAGAGAACGAAACACCTCGGGCATACCAAGCTTCATGATCGTCAGGCTTGATTTCGACCGCCTTGTCATAGCTGGCAATCGCTTCCTCGTCACGGCCTAGGTTAGAGAGCAAAACTCCTCGGGCATACCACGCTTCGTGATTGTCTGGTTTGATTTCGACCGCCTTGTCATAGCTGGAAATCGCTTCCTCGTCACGGCCTAGGTTAGAGAGTGAAACACCCATAAGATACCAAACAGTAGCATCACTATTTCTGATTCCAACACTGACTAAAAAAACATCCAGTGCTTCTTGATAAAGCTCTTGACCCAGAAACGACAGGCCCTTTAAATTCAAAGCTTCGCACAATTTAGGATTAAGGGATAAAGCTTTTTCACAACTATAAATCGCGTCTTCATGCCGTCTTAAGCTATTGAGAGAAATCCCGAGATTAGACCATCCTTGATAGAAATCAGGATTAATTTCAAGAGCATTTTCATAACAGATAATTGACTTTTCAGAAAAACCTAATTCCTCAAGTAGAAGCCCTTTATTATTCCAAGCCTCATACAGTTTAGGCTGACTGTCTACTGCTTTTGTATAGCTATCGAGCGCTTCATCATAGAGCTTCGCTGAATAAGCAGCATTGCCCAAATAGAAGAAGTCCTGGCCCCAGTTTAACGATTTATATTGGTTGCTCACACCTGATAGGACATCTAACAAATTAGGGATAAATGGATAACCTTTCACCTTCGTTCCTTTGACCTCAATTTGTCCATCCCTCGGCTGAAGAATCCCCTCAACCTTTCGCAAATAGGACATGGCTTGCCGAATTTGCCGCACCACCATAAATTTCTCCAGGGCTTGCTTCTGAGCTACGACCTGCGCCATCCGCTCCACCATCACCGGATGCAACCGAAGGTTAAACTGTCGCAGCAAGTCAACCGAATCATAGATGTATCTCGCGCCTGGATACTTCTCGACTGCTCGCTTATAGCTCTTCCGCCAGGTAGCATCAAGTGTCTCTGCCAAAGTTTCCCCATTCAGCGGAATCCCATCACTTTCTGCAATGCGAAGGTTCACCACAATATTGCGAAATGTCTGGTCATTCCGCTGCGCGAGCATCTCATAATCCTTCGGGTCCACCTGAACTTTTGTTTTGGGTACAGTTTGATTCAACAACTCCACCACGGCCCGATCCTCTGGTAGAGCCAGCTCATACTGCTGAAACCGTTGCCAAAATTGGCTGTATTTCTCCCACTCAAGCTTGCTCCATTCCTCCTGCTCATTCCGCGCCATCGCGATCACACGAACCTGTTGACGACATTCCCGTTCAAAAAATTCTAAGACTCGCAGCAACCGAACTTGTACGGGCGTCTGTAACGGTATCGTCAAATCCTGAGCGTCATTCCCCTGCCGCCGCTCCCTAGGGCTACCGCGATAAACCCAACGGTCTAAATCATCGATCACAAACAGCAAATTGTGATTCGGATTCACCTGTTGTCCAGGAAACTCTGATGGTTCATCTAGCCATGCTCCTGATCGCTCCTCCAACTTCAGGATTGTCCACCCTTTATCGCAGAGATTCTGCGCGAAGTTTGCTGCCTCCCGCGTCTTACCCAACCCAGTGCGCCCCGTAATTAAAACCCAAGGTTTTTCCTCAAACGCCCGCTCCAGCTCCTGCCGCACATTGCGTCCCTGCTGCCGCTGCTGATAGGGAATATTGAAATCTTCTAAAGGCCCATCCTCATAGGTGCTGGGCAACAACCACTTCACGACATCGGGCGTTCGGGGCGGCAACACCTCAAAAGGAAAATCCCCATCAGGAATCTGCCTTAAGCGAGTCTGCTGCCGCCTAGCTTGCCAGTGCTTCCTTGCTGCTCCAGTAACAGCTGTTACGCTTCCAATCCCCAATACTTTTGCAATAGAGGAAAGCGTTTCCTTATTCTTGTCAATGATTTCCCAAAATTTAGTCAGCTCTTCCAAAGGACCACACCGCACACAATTCTCTTGAATTTTAGACTGCCATACTAAATACAGCAGCCAGCTTAAACAAAGCTCCATTCAACATCTGGCTTAAACACCTCAGCCGAAGCTGTGAGCTAAATCTCACAGCTAAGAGCTCTCCCCCACTGAAGCAGGCTCAACAGCCTAGGGTTTTGGGTTTCAGCCGACTTTAGTCGGCTTTCGCTCTTAGCCTTGGGATTCATCCCAAGGCGTCCCTTAGGCCAAGACGCACAGCAGCTCGCCCCATCCCATTTCAATATCTGAAGAAAACGCACAGATATGACACACCCAGCCAACCCTGCGCGAAAATAATAAGTCGGTTTAGCTACACCCCTCAGCAAACCTCCACCTACCCCTCTGATTCCGCAGCTTATGAGCGTTGTCGCCGCCCGCCGCTACGAAAACGAACTCTTCTTCTCCGCCGACAGCATCCGCACCTCCGGCATCACCCAAGAAAGCACCCGCGTCGCCGGTCACGAACAAGGCAAACTCTTCCAAGTCAACGGCCTCGTCATCGGCAGCGTCGGCTACATCATGGAGCTCAGCTTCATGCAACTCTTCGCCCGCAACCACAAACCCGCCGCCGCCACCGTCGAAGCCGTCCTCGACTTCATGCTCGAATTCTACGCCTGGGCCAAAACCAAAGACAGCGACTTTGGCCGCCAAAACACCTACCTCATCGGCATGGAAAACGAGATCTTCCGCATCAGCGAAAGCTACCTCGTCGAAACCATCAACGAATTCAGCGCCATCGGGGCCGGTGAAGACTTCGCCCTTACCGCCATGTACCTAGAAAAAAATCCCGAAGAAGCCGTCAGCATCGCCAACCGCCTCTGCATCTACTGCTCCGAACCCATCACCACCTTCAAAATCCCCGTTACCCCAAAATCCTAGGCAAAACCAAGGATTTTGGGCACTAGATTCAAATCAGTTAAATCCATAGATATTCCAGCTTCTCTAAGCCTGTAAAGCGACAACCTGCATAGATATGGCATCAATCCTCTCGTGACTTTCACGCAGAGGATTTTGCCTGTTTAAAGCTTTGATTCAACTGTCCGGATGAGCTGTACCCCCGAATAAATATTCGGGCATTCTAACAATCAAGGAGTCAAACCTCAGCGTGCATCATGACCTGCTACCCCATCGTCCTCTACCCGGACGCACTTCAGCTTGCCTGGCAACAGCGCCCAGGTCTGCCAGAACTGAAACTGACTGAACCTCAACCCCCCGCTGCCCCAGCTAGGCTCAATCCCCGCCCCAGTTTTATTACAACGGCGGCCACCTTGGCGATCGCCGCCCTCAGCTTCCCCATCAACCCCAAGCTGAGCCTCCGCCTCCTGCTCCTGGGTGGCAGCCTCACCCTCAGCTACGCCCTCTGGCAAGGCTTCCAATATCGCCAGCGCCGTCGCCAATGGCGTCAAGAACATGAGCGCTTCGATCATCAGCTTGAGGCTTACCAGCGCCGCCAGGAGACCCACCAGCAGCTCTGCGGGGAAATGCACCACCCCATGGCGATCGCTGAATACCAGCACCAGCTTGTCCTCGCTGCCCTTCAAACCGCCACCGGCTACGACAAACAGACTCCCCCCGCCAACAAAAGCCAAATCATTGCCTTCTTCCGACCCTACTTAGAAAAATATTTCCCCGGCAAAATCAAAATCAACCTCGCCATCTACCAAGAGGGCTGCCAAGACTTCCACCGCTGCGAAATCGCCTACATCGACGATATCCGCAGCCTCTTCATCGACATTGAAATCGACGAACCCTACAACCACGAAACCCGCCGTCCCACCCACTGCCAAAGCAACGACGCCGACGGTGAACACAACGACTTCTTCCTCTCCCACGGCTGGCCCGTCCTCCGCTTCAGCGAGGCCCAAATCGTCAACACCCCTCGCCGCTGCTGCCGCCGCATCGCCCAGGAAATCTATAAAATCACCATCGAAACCGGCCTGATGGACCGCTTCCGCAAAATGGGCGAACTCGAACCCCACCCCCAATGGACCTGGCAAGAAGCCCAGCAAATGGCCCAATACGGCAGCCGCGACGCTGACCTAGGCCGCGTCACCACCAAACTCCGCAAAGCCTTCGTCACCTCCCCCGAATTTAGCCACGCTCAAAATCGCAGCCTTGCGGCCTAGACCAACAACACCTACTGAGATAACAGCCGACCTCATCCCCTAACCCCTGCTCCTAAAGGAGCAAGGGAACCGACCCACAAACAAGCGGATAGAGAAGTCTCTCAATTCAAAATCTGTTGACCCACCAGATCTCCCAAAAATCAGGTGAAGCAACCCAACCTGTTGCGCAGGGGGGAACCCGATGGGGGAGGCGCTTCGTCTCCCACGGCGGGAGTTTGAGGGCTGGCCCTCATGGCTGTTGCTTTGCTTCCGAAAGCCTTGTATCAGCCAGTTTTGTTTCTTCCAGTCTGTGCCAAAGCCTAATCCACCGACACAAACCGCTCCACCGCCGTCGCTCGCAACAACTCAACATCTTCTCTTCGCGACACCGACAGCGGCACCGTCGAACTAATCTCCTCCTGCAAAATCGCCGTATTCAACGACACTCCCAAATGCAGCGCCCGGTAAAGCCCAGCCACCACCGCCTGCTCAATCTCCGCCCCGCTATAGCCATCAGTCGCCTCAACCAATAGCGGCAAATCAAACTGCTCAGGATTCTGCTTCCGACGGTTCAAGTGAATCTTAAAAATCACCTCCCGTGCCTCCGGCTTCGGCAAATCCACAAAGAAAATCTCGTCAAAGCGACCCTTACGCATCAGCTCCGGCGGCAACTGCGATAAATCATTCGCCGTCGCAATCACAAAAATATCCGCCCGCTTCTCCTGCAGCCAAGTCAAAAACGCCCCAAATAAGCGCCGACTCGTCCCACTATCCGAACTCTGGGACTGGGCAAAGGCCTTCTCAATCTCATCAATCCACAGCACCGCCGGAGCCATGGACTCCGCCATGGAAGTCGCCTTACGGAAATTCTTCTCCGACTCTCCCACATATTTGTCATACAACCGCCCCGCCTCCAGCTTCAGCAGCGGCAGGCCCCAGCGCTTCGCCGTCACCTTGGCTGACAACGACTTGCCGCAACCCTGAATCCCCACAATCATGATTCCCTTGGGCGGATTTAGATTCAGGGACTCCGCTTCACTGCTAAAACCCTGCTGAGCCCGCTCCAGCCAGTCCTTCAACACCTGAAAACCACCAATCTCATTGGCATTATCCTCAGCCGGGAAATACTCCAGCAGTCCCCCTTCCTGGAGAAACTTGATTTTGCGGGCCTGTATATCCGCCAAGTCGTCTTTGGAAAGGCTGTTGTCGCTCAGGGCCGCATAGGCAATGATTTGGCGAGCCTGATTGAGGGTGAGACCTGCCAAAGCTTTGAGGACTGCACCTAGGTCTGCGGCTTCTAGATCGATCCTGATTTCTTGTTTTGTGTTGAGCGATCGCACCACAGCCTGCAAGGCCTCATACAGCTCATCGCTATTGGGCAGCTGCAAATCATAGAACACCGCCTCCGCATCAATCTCTGGCGGTAAGTTCAAGCTTGGTCCCGTCAGCACCATCGAGGCATGGTTCTTGGCAAAGCGTTGGGTCAGCTCCCGAAACTGCCGAATCACCGCCGGATCCTTGAGATGGGGATGGAGATCCTTCAGCAGAAAAATGCCTTCATCCAGCGTCGCTAGATGCTGAAGCAACCCCATGGGCTGATTTGTCCGAGGAACGGTTGCCTTAGGCTCATCATGGCGCACCAAGCCCTGGGTGATGCTCCAGGTGTAGCGCTTCAGTTGCAACTCCTTCGACACCACCTTAATCAGTTGGTCTACTCGCTCCTCCTCAACGGTTTCCACCGCGATCAAAGAATGGAAAGAAAGAACCAGCGTTTTCAGTTCATGAGCAGGCGTGGGCTGGTTCTGGGAAGAGGCCATGGAAAACGAAATAACTCAGAGAGACTTAGGTGTGGCAAAAAGAACCACAGTACCCTCAAGCACTATATAGCCATCTGCCTGACACCGCTGCTCTTGGAGCAAAGCAGAGGGGGAAGCAACTTAGGGTGCTCCATTTCATTGAGATTTAAAAAAGTTCCCCCTCGGTTGAGCAACATCATCCCGAAGGCTCTGAGGCTGGCTGTAGTTTTTTGAAATTCTCACAGCTGTCGGTGTCTCGAGATAACTTCCCTATGCAATATTGCCTGCGTTGGAGCAAACTCTTAGTCTTTGCGATCCCTCTGTCCCTAGGCACAATTTTATCTGGACCTTCTCTAGCCAAAGATGCATTGAGTCTCGCGGGTTTAGCAGCAGCGACAGGAGCACAAACTTCATTACAATCACCAGACTCTTGGGAGCACCTGATTGGGGAGCAAGCTTCCTACGAAATCGCCCAAGCCATCCCTCAGTCCTCCAATCGAGAGCTCACCTCAGACTCAACCCTGGCCATCTCTAAACCCATCAAAGTGGGCACCAATTCCATCCGCCCTTTGGTGTTTTTGGAGCCTGACGGGAGCGCTGAGCCCTACGGCTATAGCATTGACCTATGGCATACCATTGCCAATGAGCTCAATATCTCTACGGAGTGGGTGCAGTATGAGTCAGCGCGGGATCTGTTAACGGGACTTGATCAAGGCGAGGTTGATGTGGCGATCGCAGGTCTAACGATCACCGCCAACCGAGAAGCCAATGGCTATGACTTCTCTCAACCTTTTTACGAATCCGGCCTACAGCTAATGGTCCGGGAGAGCGGTCGTACTCAGCTCCAACTCTGGTCGCGACGGCTCTTTAATAGCCAAATCGCCAGTGCCCTTGTTCTCGTAATAGTTAGCAGCACCTTCTTTGGAGGGGTGATTTGGCTCGTGGAACATCGCCACAACGATCACTTCTCGAATAATCCATTGCGGGGAGTGGGGCAAGGAATTTGGTTTGCCATCGTCACCCTCGGAACCTTTGGTTACGGCGATGTCACCCCACAAAAATTTCCAGGCCGATTCATCTCAGCTGTCTGGATGGGCGTGAGCTTCTTTATCGTGGCCGATTTCATTGCCTCCATGACCGTAGTGCAGCTCAGTGAACTGGGCACCAGCTTGGACCAACTAGAAGGAAAAGCTGTGGGGGTTGTGGAAGGAACGACGGCAGAACGCTTTTTGCATTCCCAAGCGGTCAAGGCATCCCCCTACCCCAGCCTTGAAATGGCGGCAGAAGCCCTAGCTGCAGAAAAGATTGCGGGGATTGTGCGGGACTACCCCGACCTGTATCACTGGGTTGAGAGCAATCCTGGGCAGTTTCGCCTTGCCGGGGAGCGTTTAGATACTGAAAACTACGGTATTGCCATGGCCGAAGGGCGATCGCCAGCCCTTCTAGAGGCCATCAACCGGGAGCTATTGAGCCTCACAGAACAGGGGTATTTAGAAACCCTAGAATCGAAGTGGTTTAGCCAAGATCAATAGCATCACGCAAGCCACCCTCGCTTCGGACAGCGATGACAGACCAATCATTCATCGCTCTCAGTCCACAGTCCCCAAGCCCAATCACTTGAATCCGAAGGCTCTACCTCGCTAGGATGAGCTGCAATCCTTCTCTCCGGTAGACGCTTCTGGCATGGCCCCCAATTCATCCTCCCCAGCGAATATGCCGGATCACAAACCCGCTCCAGAGCAGGTGCAAAGCCTGTTCAACAGCATCGCCCCGGTCTACGACCAGCTCAACGACCAGCTGAGCTTTGGTATGCATCGCATTTGGAAGCGCATGGCCGTGGACTGGGCCAACCTCCCCCAGGGGGGCGTCGGCCTGGATCTCTGCTGCGGCACCGGGGATTTGGCCCTACTCCAGGCAGATGCCGTCGGTTCCCAAGGCCAGATCTATGGGGTAGATTTTGCTTGCGATCTATTAGCCATGGCTGAAACCAGAGCCCAGCGCCGTCGCCCCCTTCCCGCCATCTCTTGGCAGCAAGGGGATGCCTTAGCCCTCGACTTCCCCGATCAATTCTTTGATGGTGCAACGTTGGGCTATGGCCTGCGCAACGTGGGCGATATTCCGAAATGTCTGGAAGAATTGCACCGTGTCCTGAAGCCTGGTGCAACTGTGGCCATCTTGGACATGAATCGACCTATTGGCCCCGCAGCCGCTCCCCTGCGACAGTTCCAGGAATGGTACCTAGAGAATCTGGTCGTCCCCAGTGCAGAGCGTCTAGGTGTTCGGGAGGAATATGCCTACATCAATCCTAGTATCGAGCGATTTCCCTTGGGTCCAGATCAAGTCGATATGGCGCAAGAGGTTGGCTTTAAACAGGTGACTTACTACCCCCTAGCTCTCGGGTTAATGGGAATGCTTGTGGCCCAGAAAGCGGAATCCTTGGAAAGGAGCCCAAGACTGTAACAACAAAGTCCCAACGATTTCACATTGGAAAACCGTTGGGACTTTGAGAAAGGAAAGCTGGCAGCTTGATTATCGGCTAGAACCTACTGGTTCAAAGGAGGAGAGGGCTTGAGATGCTTAACCGCATGGCCTGCTTTCTCAATGCGTTTCAGCACATTGGCATCCACAGAAGCATCTTGTCCCATCAGTTCACAACAGCGGAGCGTTTCCACTAACGCCCATTGCAAATTGGTAACGACCTCCCGCAGCTCCCGAATTTCTTCTTCTTTACGCGCCATATTTTCGCACCAACAGTAAATAAAAAGGAACTAGGGTTATGCAGTCGACGGTCTTCGGTTACGCCCAAGAGGTTGAACGCTATCTATCCTTCAGTAGATGTATAAACAGTAGCAAAGCGGAGACTCCGAGCCCCATGCTTATACCACCTATATTTGGGCAAAATCATCTAACCCAGATGTTCAAATTTCCGTACATTCGCTGACATTGACTACGTCCATCTTACTTAAGAGACAACAGAATGCATATCCGAGCGATGACGGGAGGCTCGTTTGGCAGCTTGGGGCAAGGTTGAGATGTGGCTCTTTTTAGCTATACAGCTCGGCGATCGCCGGTTTCGCAATAACGCCAGATCTGTTGACCATTGACCTTGACCCAGCATCAAGGCTTGTGAAACGACAGTTCCTCAACGAAATGCTCCAATCGGCAAATTATTGGGCGGGGAGACTATCATAGTGAAGCGCTTTAGATTCCCTGGTTGCTGCTGTTCCCGCATAGCAACCTAACGCTGTGGCTTTACCTGAAACCTGGATTTTGGTCATTCCGCCCCTGGCTGGCGGAATCATTGGTTATTTCACCAATGACCTGGCCATTAATATGCTTTTTCGACCCTACCGAGCACGCTACATCGGTGGGCGAAAAATTCCTTTTACTCCCGGCTTGATTCCTAGTAATCAGGATCGACTGGCCCAGCGAGTGGCCGATGCCATCATGGGGTCTCTGCTCACGCCGGAGGAGCTTCAAAAGCTCGCTCACAAGCTGTTTGAAACCGAACGGGTTCAGCAAATTATCCTTTGGCTCCTCCAGCTTGCATTGGAACAAATCCAGGAGGATAAGGAGAAACGCACCGCCAAAATCTTAGCTAAGATTTTGCGAGACTTATTCAGCGAATCCCTGCCCCGGCTGATTCGTGTTTTGGCTCGGCGAGAGGACTTCCTTGCTCCCCAGCTCAATCAAATTTTTGATCAGGTCTTAGTGGAGTTTCAGCTCAGTGAGCCCCAGGCTGCGCAGTTGTCTGGCTGGGCATTGGATGGGGTGCTGCCACCAGATGTGATTCGCCAAGGAATCGTGGACTTTCTCACGGATCGCAATATTGACGCGATCGACAATGCCTTTAAAGAAAAGAGCAGCGGCACCTACTGGGTGATTGCCAATCTGTTTGGTCTACGCAATGTCCTGACAGGGTTACGGAACTATTGCCTGGATGAGCGGGATACCAGCAATGCTGTGATTGAGGAGTTGGTCACGGTTCTGTCTGTGGATGAGCGGCTGCAGGAACTCTTACAAAATTTCTCTCTGCAAAATTTCCCAGCCAGTACAGTGCGGCAATTGCGCAGCACCATGCGAGAGACGGTGCGGGAACTCGTGCAACAGCAAGGCACGGATTTATTACAGAGCCTGAGTCAGTCTTTGGACTGGGACAATGTCGCTAACCTGGTTCTCAACCGCCTCCGCAATTCTGAGGTGATGGATAGCTCCCTGGCATTGATCAGCCAGGAGCTGGCGCTGATTTTAGAGCGCTATTTAGAGAAGGATATGGAGAATATTGTTGCCCAGGCCATTCCGATTCTCAATTTAGAAGGGGTGATTATGGAGCGGGTGATGGCGACGTCGCCCCAGGAGTTGGAAAAAGCAGTCCAGGGCATTGTCAAAAGTGAGCTCCAGGCGATCGTTAACCTGGGGGGAATTCTCGGGTTCTCCATCGGGCTATTGCAGACTGGGCTATTGCTTTTGCGCTAGGAATGGACCGAAAAGGCAGCGGGCTCAAAGCCTGGGGGACATTCTAAGCGCAATGGAACGGCTGGAACAGCATCCCTTGAACGGCGTTTCACTGATCCAGATTGGAGTTGCTGATACAGTTTGTCGGACCAGTCCGTGGGGGGAGCCGGCTTTTTGCAAATCAAACTATCGGTAATGCGGTGGGTTTTGCCTGGCTCCGAAGAATCGTTGCCCTGGGCCATGATTGCTCCCCACAATGTCGGTAATCCGGGCTCACGGGGCAACGCCAGGTTCACTGCAATCTGTGGTGCAGAAGCGGCTGAGTGATTGCTGCGGCTGCGAGCCTTGCTGTCCGTTTGAATGCGGTAATCGTAGTATTGCCCTTGGGAAACGATGCCCAGGTCTAACGTGACCAGTGCTTCCGAGAATTGGCCATGATCTAGGAAATAGACCTGCTGTGCCCGGTTCATCGCACTGATCTTGACGCCAGGGCTACGAGTCTGGGCCTGTTCAATTTGCCGCGCAAAGGTTGGGGCTACGACGGTGGTGAAGAGCGTAGCGCCTATTTGGGAGATTGCAGTGGCCGCGATCGCCACTATTCCCCATTGTGCAATCGTCCAACGAAAGGAGCTGGAACGCTCTGGTACAGCAGTTGGTAAAACAACCAACTGCTCATCCAACAGAACAGTTTCCAGGTCGAAGGGTTCCGTCGGGGGTAATTCAGTGGGAGTAAATTCCGATGGAATTTGCGTGATCTCGTCGCCGCTTTGCACGATGTGGGCCTACCCATTGCTGGGCTTACAGTGCCCCTGGGGCATCGGCGCTTACTCAGGAGAAGCACGGATCTACTGAGAGTGGTGGTGATGGAATCCAGTCAGAGGGGCCTGAAGTGAGGGCGAGACTGAAGCTGGAAGGTAGATGCAAAAGGGCAATTTTTAGGCGATCGCGAGGGCATGCGATCGCACTTCAACGAGGTCGTTCTTGCGGTGTTGTGGCTATCCTGGCATGACTTACAATCTGACCTACATCTTGGCTGGTAGGACCTATCGACTCTTCAAGTCCAGATGTTGCTCACATATAGAACAATTTTGGGAGGGTAAAATAGGTAGATCCACCCGCCTGGAAAATGAGCTGTCCGAGAATTCCCAGTTAATCGTAAATAGAGGGTTTTAATCTCAGAATTGAGTTTTAGGGGAAGCGATCGCCAACAGCGGCGAATATTCTTTCTCTAACTTCATAAAGGAAAGGCCTAACCCACCTGCAAGGGATCGATATCCACCAATAGGCTCACTTCCTTGGGGCAATGCTTCCGCAGTTGCTCTAGAGATGGAAGGGTAATCTGGGATTGTGATGACTTAATCAGAATTTGCCAGCGAAAGCGTTGGGCCACCCGAGGAATTGCTGCGGGAGCTGGCCCCAGTAGGTCTACGGTCGGCAAGCCGCTCTCATCCAGCGGATTTCCCTGGGTCGCCAAGGTCGTCTCTAAAACCTCCCGCATTTGCTCAGCGGTGCGTTCCACTTGGGCCTCATCCCGGCCGCTCAAGCGCAGCAGGGCGAGGCGGCCATAGGGGGGATAGGCGGCTTCAGCTCTGTCCTTGAGTTCTGCTTCGAGGAAGGCTTCATAGCTATGGCTTTTGACGGCTCCAACAACGGGATGTTCTGGAGAATAGGTTTGCAAGATCACACGGCCTGGACTTTCTCCCCGCCCCGCTCGGCCCGCCACTTGGAGCAGGGTCTGACAGGCTCTTTCCCCAGCGCGATAGTCGGAGAGGTGAAGCAGGCCATCAGCAGCCAGAATTCCTACGAGGGTCACCTGAGGTAGATCAATGCCTTTGGTCAGCATCTGTGTGCCAACGAGGACATCGGCTTCGCCAGCGCCAAAGCGGCTGAGCAGCATGCGGTGAGCGCCTTTGTTGCGGGTGGTGTCGCTGTCGAAGCGGAGCCAGCGCAGCTCCGGGAAGAGTCGGCTCAGCTCCTGGGTGACTTTCTGGGTGCCGCTGCCAAAGTTCTTGATATAGGGCGATTCGCAATCGGGGCAGCGCTCCGGGTTGCCGCGCACGTAGTTGCAGTAGTGGCAGCGCAGCAGGGGCTGGGCGTTGGCGTGGGTGTGGTGGTAGGAGAGGGAGACGTCGCAGTTGGGGCAGCCCATAACGGTGCCGCAGTCTCGGCAGGAGACGAAAGTGCTGTGGCCCCGGCGGTGGATGAAGAGCAGGGCCTGTTCGCCTTTGGCTTTGGTGTCGTTGAGGGCGCGCTGAAGCTTGCGGCTAAAGATGGAGCGGTTACCTTGGTGGAATTCGTCGCGAAGATCAACGACTTCGACCGGGGGATGGGGCCGGGCGTTGATGCGTTGGGGCAGGGATAGATACTTCGAGGCTTTAGCATTTTGGGAAGCCACCCAGGTTTCTGCTGCGGGAGTTGCTGTACCGACTATGACTGGGTAATCATTCAACTTGGCTCGCCATTGGGCTACGGTGCGGGCGTGGTAGCAGGGCATGGGCTGCTCTTGCTTGAAGCTGTTGTCATGTTCTTCGTCGAGGATAATTAGGCCCAGCTTGGGGAGTGGGGCGAAGACTGCGGAGCGGGTACCAATCAC
>CALECT010000042.1 GCA_937949725.1 uncultured Pseudanabaenaceae cyanobacterium | reverse complement strand
TTGGGCGATCGCGAGATCACCGTCGATGATCTGGAGCAGATGCCCTACTTGGAGCAGGTGTTGAAGGAATCTATGCGGCTATTACCTGGGGTTGCGGTTACAGCCAGGCAGGCGATCGAGCCAGCGACCATTGGCGGCTATGACCTGCCGAAGAACAGCATGGTGCTGATCTCCCCTTGGGCCTTGCATCGGCGGGCAGATCTTTACCCTGACCCACTCAAATTTGACCCCGATCGCTTTTCCAAGGCGCGTCAGGCAGAGCATCCCATTCCCAATTTCAGTCACCTCACCTTTGCGGCGGGGCCCCGGGCCTGCATTGGTACAGCCTTTGCGATGATGCAAATGCGGATTAACCTGGCAATGATTTTGCAGCGGTTTAAGCTAACACCCATCGAGGGCTATGAGTTTGAGCCGATGTTTCAGTTCAATACAAGGCCTAAGAATGGCATGCCTATGCAACTGATAGCCCGTTAGGAACTCCAGCCGTAATGCATGATGTAGAGTGCGATCTCAGTGTCGAAGAGGATGTCGAAGTTGAGTTGGTCGCTCCAAGGGGCAAAGCCAATATGCCAGGGCATCGTGGCGCTAGATGGGTCTTCGAGACTATAGCTGCCTCGGAGTTGGGACTGGTGGAGGATGGCTTCTAGATCTTGCAAGAATTCGGCTTTGAGTAAGTTGAATTTAGCTTTGCTTGGGGGAGAAGGCTCACCCCCTGGACCAAAGTGACTCCACTCTTCAAATTTGTCTTGGCAAAGGACCTGCCAATGGGCGATCGCCTTCAGCTCCATTTGCATCAATTCCTCCTGCATTAGCCGAGGCAATGGTTGCCCCTTCTGAGATACTTTCTGCTGAGTCTCATGCCAGTTGGTGAGATATTCCCGAAGTCTGGCTTTGGCTGGCAATCCTTGGGGATTGGGAATCTCCCAGAAGCGGTACATGCCTCTGGGCAGCGCTTCGTACAGAACGTCGGTTAGAAAGTCATCTAATTGTTCAGGTGTCTTCATGACAGAAAAACCGATGAGACCGGCTGGGCAGCTAATCTTGTAATTTGCCCAACATGAGTTCGACACATTGATGCCTGGCCTTGCTCTGCTGCTGTGAGCAAAAGTTCACAGCTCAAGGCTCAAGTCCATTAAAACGGACTAAACAGCCGACTGACGTGGGTTTCAGCCCGCTTTAGCGGGCTTTAGCTCTTAGCCTGGGGATTTATCCCCAGGGTGCTAGACCAGTGTTTTGGCAAGCTGTCGAACTCAGCTAGCCCAGCCGTTGAGCCCTGATTCCATTGTGGTTTACGCAAAGTAGACCTTCCCCGCATGATGTCGATTTAGACTTGGGCAGTTGTCTGTTGCCCTGATTTTGTGTGAACTCCTTCTATCTGATCGAGCCATTGCTGCCAGCATTGAGCAGCCGATTGCTGGAGTTGCTGACCATATTTCTCAGTATCTCGGCGCAGTTGTGCCACTGTTACTCGCGGTGCTGAGTCAATTTCACAAGCATGTCCAATAAACCATTTCCCAATCGTTTGAGGTATCACTTCTGGATGAAATTGTAGAGCGAGGATGTTCTGTCCATAGGAAAATGCCTGGTTTTCGTAGTAAAGGCTAGATGCCAAGCGGACGCAGCCTGGGGGCAGCGAAAACGTATCACCATGCCAATGTAAAACGGCATCGGTCGCTGTTAAGGGGGCCAGAGCGGATTGCTCACCTGCTTCACTCAAGCTGAGGGGAAGCCAACCAATTTCTTTCCCTGCATCTCCGGGATAGACTTCGCCGCCTAAGGCGCGGGCCATTAACTGAGCCCCTAAACAAATTCCTAAAGTTGGTAAGTCGGCATCCAGTCGGTACTTTAAGAGCCTTAATTCATCAGCTAAGAATGGATAATCTTGCTCATCGTAGACTCCAATGGGTCCTCCTAGAATGATCACTAAGTCAGAACCCGCTGGATCAATGCTCCTTAAGTCATCTTCGCCTGCTTCTAGGTAGTGTAGTTTGTAGCCTCGCGCTTCCAGGACGGGAGCCAGGCTGCCCAAATCTTCAAAGGCAAGGTGTCGGATAATCGTTGCAGTCTTCATGGCAGTTCTCTCAAAATAGGTTCAACAAATGGCTCGTTAGCCTAATGAATAGTTCAGATTCCGCTTCCCATACCTTCTCAACCTGCGGCAGAGGTTCAATGCAAATTCTGCGATAGGGATGGGGTAATCACGGAATTAACTTGACTGAGAGGTTGTTTACAAAAGGCCTTTAGCGATCGCAGGATGACCTACGACGCTGCCCAAATGAACAGAATTTCAACGTTGCATTTTCACTGAAGCTTCAAGTTTTACAGTTGGGCGAATTCTCAAACAACCGCTTAGCTAAAGAGTCCTGCTCTTGCGAAGCTATCTGCACCTATTGCAGAATCTAAAACGCCTAGCTCTCTTGCTAGTTTAATTACATCAGAGTAATCAATTCTCAATAGATTAACCTCTGAATCTTCGGCTGTGTCTCGGATCATTTGATCTGCATTGGGGAACTGAATCTGCCGTAACATTTCACCCCAAACTTCTAGTTCTACATCTGCAAACCAACGCACAGGCTTAGGTAACATCTGGGCAAAAAATTCTTGTTGCTCTGCAGACAAGCTAGCGTACATACATTTGGCGAGCTGTAGAAAGATACTATGATGAGCTTTCTCGTCGCGTAAGTGTGTATAGACTGTTAGCTTGTTCAAGGGCTGAATCGTCTTGTCATGAGCTAATAGCGCTAAGTAATCACTGACGAAGACTTCTGAAACAATCGCTGTTGCCATTTGAACCAGGTGCTTTTTCCAAGGTTCTGGATGGCGGTTTTTTTCCTTCTCCATCTGTTTGACTAAAGTAAAGCTAGGTAGTTTCAAGTGCTCTAGCTGACGATTATTTCTTGTGATATTGCAAGCATTAACGACAAGCTGAATATGGTAAGCCTCATCAACGAGGGTGTCGCTCGCGAGAAGCTGATCTGCGGCCTGATTGATCCCTGGGATTTCTCGGTAGATAATGCTATTGCAGACTGGAGCAATAACTTTAGCTTCAATGTCAATCGTTTTCTCGTTGTAGGCAATCCATCCACAGGACAGTACTTTCTTCTGGAGAGACTCAGGAGCCTTTGAAAACATGGGATGGTTCTTGAATGGTAGCAAGTCCACTAGAAAATCATCTCGATTCGGATCAAAAGCCATTTCAGGCAATAGTTCAGATTCCGTTTTCTGCCTGACCTTGCCTACTTGAGCTCTTTTGTACCAATTGTGAGCCATTTTCTCCAGGAGTATTCGAGAATGAAGAATATCGCTAGGAGGAGTAAGTGAATTTCTTTCTGCGGTCGCTAGATCAATAACTGTTGACATTGGAATGATGCTTTTTCTGAGTTGACTAAATCGGTAGATGCAATTCGTTCGAATTAAACATTTCCACTTTGATTCCAGTGAAAATGTTTAATTCGAACCTATAAAGCTTCAGGAGATAAGATTCGAACTGAATCTTGATGCCTGGCCTTGGAACTGAAGACCATGATGATCAGGCCATATGAACAGATTCTGTTTTCCAACTGAAAGATAATTTATCTCCTTCTAGGGGGAAATCTAGTTGAATCTCAGCAGTTACTCATAATTTAGATTGCTCGAAAAATCATATATATACCCCTACTTATTGGAAAATAAAGGTAGGCTATTAATATTTTTATAGGCAGAGTACTATCTTCGTTACACCTGAGTTCGACAAATTTAAGGCTGGCTTGGCTCTGCCGCCGTGAGCTAAAGTTCACGGCTAAAAGCTAAAGTCCGTTAAAACGGACTGAACAGCCCACCAGCGAGGGTCGCAGCCCACTTTAGTGGGCTTTCGCTCTTAGGCTGGGAATTCATTCCTAGCCTGCTTCGCAAGTGCTTGTTCGAGCTGTCGAACTCAGGTTCATTACGATTGAGCGTTTAGAAGCTGCCACTTAAGCTTGGGAGTGGCAGATATCTTTAGGCCTGGGTATGAGGCGACACTATTAATGAGGGGAAGCATGGGCTGAACAGCGATGGCTGTTCAGCCATGGATTGGGGGGTGATTACTCGATAATCGTTTTGGCTTCGCTGAGAACGGTTTCTGGGACTTCTATGCCCATTTGGCTCGCTGCTCCTTTGTTGACTACGAGTTCTAGAGTCGTAGGGTATACCACTGGTAGTTCTCCAGGGTTGGCTCCTTTGAGGACTTGATCGACTAGGGCTCCAGTGTCGGTGCCGATCGCGCCGTAGTCGAAGCTGAGGGATGCGATCGCGCCCCGCTCTACGGAATCATTGTCCCCAGCAAACACCGGCAGCTGATTCTCAATGCCCACCTGCAATACCGCCTCTAGTGCTGAAGCCACGGTGTTATCCGTCGGTACATAAATGGCATCAACCTTGCCTACCAGACTTTCTGCTGCGGTAGACACGCCTGCACTGTTATTCGCAGTGGCTTCTTCGAGACTGATGCCCTGGTCTTTAGCCGCTGCTTGGAGCAGCTTGAACAGACTCACCGAGTTGGATTCGCCAGCGTTATAAATAACGCCAACAGTTTTAGTTGTAGGAACAATTTTTTGAATCAGCTCTAAGTGCTCGGCTACGGGAGTGAGGTCGCTGACGCCGGTGACGTTGCCGCCGGGGGCTTCGGCTGTGGCGACGAGCTTGGCATCGATGGGGTCGGTGACGGCGGAGAAGATGATGGGGATGTCTTGGGTAGAGGAAGCGACAGCTTGGGCAGAAGGAGTTGAGATAGCGACGATGACGTCGGGGGCGTCACCGACGAATTTTTGAGCGATCTGGGTGGCGGTGCTGGTGCTGCCTTGGGCACTTTGCCAGTCCCAGTTGAGGTTGTCGCTTTCGGTGTAGCCTTTGGCTTCGAGTTCGGCTTTGAGGCCGTCACGGACGGCGTCGAGGGAGGGGTGTTCGACGATTTGGGTGACGGCGATGGTGACGGTGTCGCTATCAGTCGTTTCCGTTGAGTTGGTGGAGCAACCTGTGGTGACGGTGAGGCTTAGGGCTGCTGCGATGGGGAGGAGGTGTTTGGGTGAAAGGCGCATGGTTAAGGGGGATGGGATAGAGGTTTTGATAGCGGGATCTTATGAGGCGTATTTTAGTATGGGGAGCTTTAGAGCGGGGAGCGATGATTGGTTATTGAGGTTTTGGCTTGGCTGATCCGAGCCGCAAATCCGTGGGGAACTCTCCCCACGCCCCAGCCGCAGGGGACGACGGCGTCCCCTGGCGGGTTGACCCCTCCCAAGGGTATTGGGTTACTTCAGTGTTTGTTGGTAAGTACGTTGGGCTGTTTTGAGTGACCGGGCGTTGTTGTGGGGTGGATGATTGTGGGCTTTTGAAATTGATTGATTGAGCGGAGTCGAACCTTATGGCTTAGCTGATGACATGTCCTGCTCGAATGACACTGATTCTGTACCTGAAGCTTGTCGACTTGTTGGGTTGCAAAGCTATGTCTTCAGGCTCTGAGCGGCGTCAGCACGATAGGGGGCGATCCAACAGCCGTCCTCATCCCCCAGCCCCTTCTCCTAAAGAGAGAAGGGGAGCCGGAACAAGGTTTCAATCTCTTTTACCAATCACTTGAACCCAGTGCCCTGATCCGCGCTAGCGGTAGCCCAACAGGTGAGCTAAACCCAGATACACACTGCCTCATTTGAATCCCCAAAGGCCGCCCAACCATTCATCGTCATCTCCTAACACTGCTGTAGCAGGGGGTAATCCATTGGGGGAGACTTTGTCCCCCATTGGCGGGAGTTTGAGGGCTGGCCCTCATGGATTGCGTTTTGCCTTATAGATTTGCCTCTTTCCCCAGCCAGCTTCAAACCTCAAAAACTAATAACCACTCAATAGTCCTCGCTGCTTAGCCATCCGCTCTGCCCGACTGAAGCAGAAAAAGCCCAGCGCCAAATAAACAACACCATTGGCCAACGCGATCGCCAACATCCCCCAATCCAGCCCCTCAGACCGCGCCATCAAATCCCTCAACAACCCCGCACTCGGCGTCATCGGAGCCATCAACGCCATCACCTTCGCCACCCCTGAAAAATTCTCGACTGGCGCACCAATCAGCAACAGCAAGCCAAACTGCAATCCCCCCAACACCTGCCGCACTTGCTTAAACAACAGAACCAGCCCAGCCAACACAAATGCAAACCCATAGGCTGCCATCAGCATCGTGACCAGCGGCAACACCAGCAGCGGCGGAAACGCTAGATTGCTACCTGTAATCAGCAAAATAAGCCCCAGATTCACGGCGATCAATAGCAGCCGAATGGCCATCCCTGCCAATGCGCGTAGCAAGAATACCGTTACGGCACTGTGGGGAGAGAGAAAAATCTGTTCCAATGTTCCTGTCTTGGCTTCGCCCTCCAAACTATTGGTTGCCTCACTCAAGACGAACAGCATCAAAAGCCAGAGAACGTAGCCGATGACTAAAACATCCAACCGCTCTGCGCCATCAGCGGTGGCGAGGCTGCCGCTGGGTCCGGCGACGTAGCTGGCTCCGGTGAAGAGGAAGTAGAAGGTGATGGTGCTGATAAAGACGCCAATGATGGCTTCGCTGGGATAGCGAATAAATTGAATCCAACTGCGGCGGACTTCGGCGAGGAATAGGGCAAGCATGGGTGGTGTTGAAATTTGGGATGAGGCCGGAAATGATACGGGCTTGGCATGTTGGGCGCAGGGCATGGACCAACGGGCGCACGGCTGTGCGCCCCTACGTGTCTTGAACCAATTTCAAAAAGACTTCGGTTAAATCGGCGGTATCCTTTTTGATTTCTTGGATCGCCAGGGGCCGTAACTTCTCTAGTACGTCGTACAACTGTTCGGAGCCTCGGACGAAGATATGGTTCGCTTTAGCCGTTGCACCGACGTGCTCTAAGCGCAGTAATGTCTCTGGATCAGGTGTCTCTTCTAGCTCGATGTTGTAGCTGGTGCCGGAGAATTGGCGGATGAGCTCCCGCGTGGGCTGCTCGGCGATGACTTGGCCTTGGCGAATGATGGCGACGCGATCGCTCAAGTCTTCAGCAATATCCAGTTGGTGGGTGGTGAGCAGGATGGCGCAGCCGGAGGCGGCGATTTCGCGGACGACGGTTTTGACGGTTTGGGTTGCTTCTACATCAAGGCCGAGGGTGGGTTCATCGAGGAGGAGGAGCTTGGGGCGATGGATGAGAGCAACGGCGATCGCCACTTTCTGCTGCATCCCTCGCGACAGCGTCTGCACCGTTACTTTGCGCTTATCTACCAGTCCTAACCGCTGAAGCCATTCCTCGCCGCGCTGCCTGGCGACTTTGCGAGAGAGGCCGCGCAGGACGCCGAAGTATTCCAGGTTTTCGAGGGGGGTAAGTCGCCAGTAGAGGTTGCGGTTGCCTTCCAGCACAGCGCCAATAGATTTGAGGGCACGGGATTTTTTGTGTGGATCGAGGCCGTCGAGCTTGACCCAGCCGTCGTCGGGGCGGACCAGGCCTGCGATCATTTTGATGCTGGTGGTTTTGCCTGCGCCGTTGGGGCCGAGGAAGGCGAGGATTTCGCCGCTGTTGAGGGTGAGGCTGACGCCGCGTACGGCATCGGTGGTGGTTTTGCCCTGGCGGTAGCTTTTGTGGAGGTTTTGAGCTTCGAGGATGGGCATGCGAGCAGGGTGAGACGTGGTGTCTCTATTGTCGCAGTGATGGGACAGCCTCACTCCATATACTCTCTGAAGTCTTCTAAGGGCTCATTGAAATCATCTGCCATCCAAATCATGCCTTTGGTAGAACCAGCGGTACGCTTAGGTTTAATTGTCGCTGGGCTCTGGGAGAGGTGCGAGACTGGGTGCATTTCTCCTACCCGGAGAAGCACGTCGAGAAAGCCGTTGACGAGCTTTAGCTGGGGCTCGGGGAGTTGTCGGATTTTGGCTATCACAGTCTCTTGTGTGTTCATTATTCGTGATCCTAGCGCTCATTGCGGCACGGTTCAATTTTAGCTGCTTTGCCAGCGCCGTTGGGGCTGAGGAAGGCGAGGATTTCGCCGCTGTTGAGGGTGAGGCTAAAGCCACGCACGGCATCGGTGGTGGTTTTGCCCGGTTGGTAGCTTTTGCGGAGGCCTTGAGATTCGAGGATGGGCATGCGAGCGGGAAGAGATGTTGTCATGCCTTTATTGTGAAGTGATTATGAGGTTTGAGGCGAGCAAGATGCCTTGAGACAGTCAGGTTGGCCATTTATGGTGATGCCTAAAACCAGCTGATGGGTTGTTTGTGTAAATTTGGCTGAACGTAACGATTTTGGGAGATAGGCTGATAGATATTGGTATGGCACCCTATATTTGACTGTGTCGCGCGGAGCTGAATCGACACAGCCTCCTGATTTGGAAGTAATTGAATCAAATTCTACGACTTAGCATGATCTTGGAAAGAATATGATGAATCCAGTCAACCAAGACGACATAATTTATTTTGTTGTAACAGATCGTTTTTTTGGTGATAGCAAACGATATGCCGATCCTGCTGATGCACTAATTCATGGCGGAACGCTTGATGGTATTCTCTCAAAACTTGATTATTTAATTGAACTTGGAATTACTGCTATTTGGGTAACACCTGTTTATGAAAATATTCTGAAGACTGATTCTGCTGAGCCTTATCACTATTACTGGGCGCAAGACTTTAAAAAAATAGATCAGCGTCTCTTAGATGGGTCTGTCTTGTCAGAATCTCCTGAGCTAACTACATTCGGTACTTTTGTTGAGCGCTGTGGCGCGCGTGGGATCAAAGTAATTCTTGACATGGTCGTGAATCACTGTGGTTATGGGGCAGAATCAAGATTCAATCCTAATTGGTTTCAAGATGGTGACGGTGAAATCGAAGAGCCGCTGGCGGGCTTACCGGATTTTGATCATGACAATACAGAAGTAGTCGATTTCTTTATTCAAAATATAAAAGCATGGATTACTGAAGGGAAAGTGTCTAATATTCGGATGGATACGGTTAAGCATGTTGAGCCGAAATTCTGGCATTACTTCAAATCTCAAATTCAAGGTGAGTTTCCTGATATTTTTATGGTGGGGGAGATACTTGTCGAAGACAAAGATGGTGTGAATAAGATAGTGGAATATCAAAACTTTCACGACTTTGAATCAGTGTTTGATTTCCCATTATGTACTGCTTTAAGGTCGACATTAATATATGATGAAAGTCTAAGTTCTTGGCTAGCAAGACCTCGATTGAGTGATGATGAGCCGCTTGGTGTGCTTGATAATGATAATCCCTTCAAAGGTGGTTATCGTAACCCTAATCAATTAGTGACTTTGCTGGATAATCATGATTTGCAACAACGTATTGTAAGTCATGCTAGAACAAAGCATAAAGGTGATGGAGTGGGCTTGGATTTTGCAATTAAAGTAACTAAGCTTTGTCTTGGGGCTCTTTTTTCAATGCGAGGGATTCCCCAGTTGTATTATGGTACTGAAATAGGACTAGAAGGATGGAAAAGAGGAGATTCTCAGGGAGATCGAGACCTAAGACGTGATTTTCCATGGAATGTGATTGACTCTCAGAGTCAACAACCTATATCGGGATTGAAGAAGGAACGAGACATTTATGATTGGACTAAATCCCTAATTAGCTTACGTAAGCAAAGTAAAGCACTTCGTTATGGTACTACCGTAACCTTATGGTCTGATGATCTTGTTTACGCCTTTTTGAGAGTAACGACTGAAGAAGTGGCATTTGTCATCATTAACAATGGCTACTTGCCAATGTCTCAACCATTAAGTATATCTTTGAGTACGTCTACTGTTTCACCACGTGTTATTGGATTGATTACTAATGGTTTAGTTCATTGGAAAACCAATCAAGCATTAACAATAAATGGTGAAAGCATTGAGGTGTTGGTTGATGATAAGACAATTGATATATATGTTTGATTTCTCTTGAACAGTGAAGTTTGTGTGACGAGCTAAGCAGCTCCGTCCCTTAAGTAACGTCCCTTTGTGAATTAGAAATCATTCCCACCGTTTTAACCAAGCCGCATGGTCAGTCAAGCGACTATCAGCGCCAATCACTTGACAGCAGGGCAACACGATCTAGATCGAATCCAAACTATTAGCTATACCCACAGTATGAACCGCTTCAGGACGAACCAGTTGCTGAGCCAACTCTCTGTCGCTCGTCACGCCGCCCGGTGCGACATCATCCGCCCCTCGCAGTCTTTAAAATCCACCGCATAAAGCATCCTGTCTTGAGTCACGATTAAAATTTCACCCATCGACGACGCCACCCGATCCATCCATTAAATCGTCATGCTGACAGCACCTCCAAAGCAGAAGATGACCCGCTGGACTGGCCCATAGATCGGCTACGACTATCCATCGCCCAAAGCTGCATCGCCGCATAGGCCCGCCAGGGCTGCCACCGAGTTGAATACTCCTGTAGTTCAGCCTTCGTCAGCCCTTCCCCCAGCGCTGCCATACCCCGCAAAAGGCCCACATCTCCCGGCGGAAAAGCATCGGTCGCCTGCAACGCCCGCATCGCAATGTAATGCGCTGTCCAAGGACCAATGCCCTTGAGTTGGTACAGCACCTCAATCACCTGGTCCAAAGTCATGAGCTGATCAAAGAAACGAGGATTTTCCACCACCGCCTGGGCCAGCCTTGAGATAGCAACCGCCCGCGCTCGAATCACCCCCACCTCCGTTAAATCCGCCCCAGCCAAAACAGACGCTTGGGGGAACACATACTTGAGTTCCGCCGGGGCTTGGGGCACCGCGAAGGGTTTTCCATAGCGAGTGACAATGCGCTCAAATAGCCGATTGGCCGCTGCCACGCTCACCTGCTGCCCCACAATCGCCCGCACCGCCAACTCAAACCCATCCCAAGCCCCTGGAATCCTCAGCCCACTTTGGAACCGATGCTCAAACAAGGGGTCTTGCCGTAACTGCTCCTCGATCGCAGCCCCATTCGCATTCAAGTCAAACATCTGCTGCAAGCGGGCAACGATTTGGGCCAGCAAACTCACCTTGGGAAAGGCAATCCGGGCCAGCAAATAATTCTGCCTGGTGATCGGCTCCACCGAAATCCAACCCTGATGCCCCTCCAGCTCAATCGTGCGGCAATAGCGCTCAGCCGTAGCCACAGTCAGCCCTGGCGTTGCCCGTCCCTGGCGAAACGCCGCGATCGCCTCCCAGTTATAGGGTGGACTAAAGGAGAGCTTGAGCGTAATCGGGTCCGTTGGCGCGGCAGTCTGCTGATGACGTCTGAGCTGGGTGGGGGTACATCCGTAAGTCTCCTGCAAGGTGCGATTGAAGCTACGGATACTCTTGAACCCGGCGGCGATCGCAATCTCCGTCATGGTTAAGCTGGTGTCCGTAATGAGTTGCTTAGCAAACAAAAGACGGCGCGTTTTAGCAACTTGGCTGGGAGCAGTCCCCAGATCTTCCGTAAATCGACGGCGTAGGTAGCGATCGCTAACCCCGAACTGTGCAGCTAAATCCCCCACAGAAATCTCATCGAGCGCCCCAGCTCCAATCCGGCGCAGCGCTCGTGGCACAATATCCGCCCCATGGCTGTTGGCCCCATGGCTGTTTATCCCATAGCTCGCAGGCCACAGCTGCGGAGCAATTTCAGGACGGCAGCGCAAGCAAGGACGATACCCCGCCCGTTGAGCCGCAGCAGCACTGCGATAAAAGGTGCAGTTCTCCCGCTTGGGCACCGTGGCAGGACAAACCGGACGGCAAAAAATGCCCGTCGAGCTTACGCCCGTGAAAAACAGGCCATCAAATCGGCGATCGCGGGTTTGAATCGCCCGATAGCAGACATCCCCATCAAGCGCTGGGCTCATCTGACGACTCCTCAATCGAGATCTCACCGTAGATCGACCGGACTGGGAAAGCTAGTCATTTTCGGAACTCGATGACTTCGAGACACCCAATAGATGGATGAGGCTCGCACTTAAGCGGTCTTGGCTCATGGGCAGGATGTCCCTTCCCCCCATGACTTCCTGAGTCAACATATAAAAGACCAATGCTCCCAAAAGAATATGAGCTGTTGCTTCAGCATCTGGAATGTCCAGTTCAGGCTGGCTTTCTAGGTAATGACGGATTGTCTCAATGGTAGGCAACGTGACATTGCTAAAAAAAGTCTGAATTAAATCGGGAAACCGTTTGGATTCACCAATCATGATGCGTATGAAGTCATGATATTCAGTATCTTGCGCAAGGCTGGCCAATCCCTGTTGAATCAGTGGAGGCAAGACAGCATCAGGATTTCCATCTAGAGATTCATCGGCAAAGGCACCTTGAAAACGCTGCTTTGCCATTCTTGCCACTAGGGCTTCAAACAGGGCTTGTTTATCAGAGAAATAGGCATACAACGTTTGTTTCGAGACACCGGCCGTCTTTGCTACTCGATCCATGCTGGTGCGATCGTATCCCTGAGCCAAAAACACCTGGGTTGCTCCCTGCAAGATCTGCTCAGCCTTATCTGAAGCCCGCTTTCGCTGGGCATCTGTTTTCTCTGAATCTGAGGCCATGCTGCCACCTTCTGAAAGATGCTTTTAAGCTTGCTCAATACTATCAAACCGTACAGTCTAGTTTAAGCTACAATCAAACCGTACAGTCTAGTTTGATTCAAATCGGCAACTAAAAGGACGTTATGAAAGAACTTAGGACAGAGATAGAGATCAACGCGTCTGTAGAGGCGGTCTGGGAAGTATTGATGGATTTTGATGCTTTCCCAACTTGGAACCCTTTTATTCAGTCCATTTCTGGCAAGGCCACGGAAGGCAGTGGTCTTAATGTCCGTATCGTTCCGCCGGGAGGGCAGGCCATGACCTTCCACCCCAAGGTGACTCAAGTCAGAGCAGGGTGTGAATTTAGATGGCTGGGGCATTTAGGAATGCCAGGGATTTTTGATGGAGAACATATCTTTCAGCTAGAGGCGTTGGCAGATCAGCGTACAAAATTTGTTCAACGAGAATGTTTTCGAGGTTTATTGCTGCCGCTGTTTTGGAAGACACTCAATAGCAAGACGAGAACAGGCTTTGAACAGATGAATCAGAGTCTTAAGCATCGTGTTGAGCAAGCAACTCAGCTTCGTTGATGCTGTCGCTATGGAGACTGAAGTTTTGGATGGCGTTGGTGGAACGGCGTTAATGACGATGTTGTCTTGGTATTACTTTTGCGGAGACCTTAGCCTCTGCGCCATGTAAGGATGTTGCTTTTGTCCTGGTGATCGCAGGTTTGGCTTGCCCGACAGCAGACATCCGCATCAAGCGCTGGGCTCATCAGAAGGTTCTAATGAACTGGAATTCCCATGCGTTTTCAAACGCGCTCTAGATTATTGCGTAGCTTGAAGATGGTTGGCTGTTAATTGGCGAGATAATGAATAATGCTGCAACATATTCATTATTCACTCTTTGGGAGCGCGTATGCCTGAAGATCGAGCATCCTCCGTCCCGGTTGCAGTCAAGCGTAATCACACTTTGCCGCCAGCACCACCAGGATATTTACTGTTTCAACTGCCAAAACTTCAGCACCAGCCGATTGCATATCTTGGGCAGATGTGGCGAGAGCATGGCGATTTAGTTCGCTTGCGGATTATGCCTGGATTTGCATTGTTTATTGCCATGCATCCAGACCATGTAGAACATATTGTATCTATCCATCAGAACCGATATCCAAAGGCAGATTTCTTTTTAAAACCGATGGGCCTAGTTCAAGGCCAAGGATTGTTCTCCAGTGAAGGAGAATCTTGGCTTAGGAACCGCCGTTTAATGCAACCTGCATTTCATCAGAAGCAATTGGCCAATCTCCATGCTGTGATACTAAGTGCTGTGCAATCCCTTGCCGCAGAATGGGCAGAGAAGCCAGATGGCGCTGTGATTGATATAGCCGCAGAAATGACTCGCATCACCCTAAAAATAGTCAGTCTGGCTTTATTTAGTGTGGATATTAGTGACGATTCAGATCGGCTAGGGCAGGCTTTTCGAACAGCCCTAGAGTATGTGTATTACCGTCTGAATACGCCACTGGCATTACCGCTTTGGATACCTAGCGCACGAAATCGTAGCTTCCGAGGCGCTAAACAAACCCTAGATCGGGTTGTCTTAGAAATTATTCAATCACGTCGTCAAGACCCAACTCCCCGACATGATTTATTGTCGATGCTTCTCGCTGCCCAAGAGGAAGAAACGGGCGAAGGCATGAGCGATCGCCAACTCCTTGATGAAGTGATTACACTCATCAATGCTGGACATGAAACTACAGCAACGACGTTGGCTTGGACCTGGCATTTGTTGGGAACTCATCCTGATGTCATGGCAAATCTGGTCAGTGAGGTGCAAACGGTGCTCAATGGGAATCCCCCTACCTTTGAAACACTTCCCAAACTGCAATACACCCGCCGCGTATTGGATGAAGCTTTACGCCTCTGTCCTCCTGGGATTGGTCTAGCACCCAGAGCTGCCTTAGAAGATGATGAGATTCAGGGATACTTTATCCCGAAGGGAGCGGTCTTTAACGTTGCGACTTATTTTACGTCTCGCCATCCTGAATTTTGGAACGATCCAGAGCGATTTGACCCTGATCGTTTTCTCCCTGAGCAAGTCACTAAAAGATCAAAATTTGCTTATATTCCCTTTGGTGCAGGGTCACACACTTGCATCGGCAAGAACTTTGCATTGATGGAAGCCGTGATGATCTTGGCTACGATCTCCCAACAGTTTCGCATTGAATTAGTACCGAATCAGCCAATCGAAATCGATCCGAGATTCACCTTGCGTCCCAAATATGGCATTAAAGTTGCAATATGGAAGCGATATTAGTAAACGATGCAACGACCAGATGAAGCAAAACGAGCAGCAATATTAAATGCAGCCAATCGGCGGCTGAATCAATATGGGGTCAGAAAAACGACGATGCAGGAAATTGCTGAGGATGCTGGAATCGCAGTTGGGACACTATATTTATATTTTAAGAATAAGAATGAAATCTTGATTGCAACGGCAGAAGCCTATTCTCAACAACATCTTGCCGATACCGAAAAGATTCTGCGATCGCAGCTACCCGCCGATGAGAAACTCAAGGTTTATCTGGTCAATCGTTTTCGTGCAGTTCAAGAAAATCGTCTCAGCGGATCTCATGCCGCAGAACTTGCTCGTGCTATGATTCGCTTAAAGCCAGAGTTACAGCAAGAACAAGGCAAAGCGGTCAGAAATAATGTGTTGACTGTCCTGCAAGAAGGAATTCAGTCAAAATTATTTCAAATCGATTGCTTAGAGCAAGATTTGGAAGTGTTTTTGTATTCAATTGGTTATTTCTTTCCAATGCCCACCACTGAGAAATATTATGAGCCTGAAGAAAGTAAACTTTGCCTAGTCATTGATTGGTTTATACAGAAATGGCGAAGCAAGTAGCCCTCCGAGTTTTTTAGCGCAGCATAACAACATAGTCGTGTGCCGACTCATCACGCCATTCCCGGAGGGAGTTTTTGGCCATCGCTCCATTGCCTGGGAGATTGCCCATACATCCGTTTAAACTCTCGGCTAAACTGAGACGCACTCAGATAACCCACCTCCATCGCCGCTTCATTCACGGTCATCCCCCCCGCAATCTTCATCGCCGCATTGTTGAGGCGCATCGACTTCACAAACTGGATCGGCGACATCGTGGTTGCCTGCTTAAACTTGCGATGAAACACTGCCCGGCTCATGCCTGCGCGCTGGGCCATTTCCTCGATGGTGATCGGCTCGTTCAAATGAGAGGACAGATAGGCGATGGACCGCACAATGGCGTTACCAGTGCCAAAAGCCTGACTGGCAAATATGCCCGCCTCCCCTTTCAAGATCGCGTAATACAGCTCGCGCAGCCGCGCCTCTCCCAGAACCGCAACATCCGTTGGGCTCTTGCCCAGTTGCAGCAGCCTCAACAGCGCATCCGAGAACGCCGCATCCCATTGTGCAAACCTGAACCCTGGTGCAGCTGGGCTTCCCTTGCCCGCGCTACCTTTAGCCATGGCAATGCTGCCCCCGGCCCTTTCCATCTCGATGATCAGCTCAGTCATCACGCGCTGATCTAGGGAAACATAAACGCCATAAAGCGGGTTGTCCGGTGATGCAGCAGGTGTCCCGGCCTGGACCGGCATCGACATGGGACAACACAAATACCGGCTGTCGTCGTAGACATATCGCTCACCATCTAGCACAGCCTCCTTGACCCCGCTCACAATGGCGATGATGCTGGGCTCATAAACCGCCGGAGCGCAGGGGAGCGGGGCAGTGGCCCGAAACAGCTTTACCCCCTCAATGCCAGTCTCCGTCAGGCCGTCCTCGTGAATTTGGCCTTCGATCAGCTGTTTGATCTGTTGTTTGCTCATGGGCCATAAAAACGATATTGAGATAGCGTGAGTTCGACAAAATCTGGCCCCCATCCCCCATCCCCTAACCCCTTGCCCCCGATTTCGGGGGAAGGGGAATTGAACGACAAGACAGTGCTTCTGGCCGTTTCTCCCCTCGCCCACGATTGGGAGAGGGGTCGGGCTTCGCCCTGAGCAGGTCGAATGAGGAGAGGGCGTTTTGAGGCTGTCGAACTCACATTGAGACAATCAGGCAAAAGAATAGGACGATTGCATCTGTTTTTGAAGCAGATTTGAGAGTAATTTAACAGAATCAAGCTAGAAACTCAGACCCCATGGCCCGCCGCCGTCGCTGAAAGGATCATGACCTTGAAAGACACTCAATTCGGACCTACAGGCTGGACCCCGGAGCAACTCGGCTCCCTCGCAGGCAAAACCTTTGTCATCACTGGCGCCAACGCGGGCGCGGGCTTCCAAGCTTCACGCATCCTCCTGTCCAAAGGGGCAAAGGTCGTGATGTTGAACCGCAACGCCGATAAGTCAACTGTTGCGATCGCAACCCTAAAAGAAGAATTTGGCAGCGATGCCGATGTCACCTTCGTGCGCATGGATCTAGCCGTGCTGGATTCCGTCCGGGCAGCAGGGGCTGAGGTCATGGAGAAGGTGCCCCAAATCGATGCGCTGATCTGTAATGCCGCGATCGCCCAGGTGCCAACGCGGAAGCTCACCCAGGACGGCTTCGAAAGTCAACTGGGCACGAACCATTACGGTCACTTTGTCCTGTGCAGCATGCTCTGCGATCGCATCGAAGCATCCCAGGGCCGGATTGTTGTCGTTGCAAGTCTCGGCTACAAGATGGGGCTGAGGACGATCCAGTTTGACGACATGAACTGGGACAAAAACTACAGCGCAAATCCTGCCTACAGCCAAAGCAAGCTGGCGCAGATGATGTTCGCCTATGAGCTGCAAGATCGAATCAAGTCTGAGCATAAGACCCTCGAAGTTTACGTCTGCCATCCCGGCTCATCCGCAACATCGCTGATCAAAACCAGTGGCGGCCTCACCACCCGGATCATGTTCAAGCTCATGTCGCTATCGCCCATGGTTCAATCGGCGGAAAAAGGCGCCTATCCAGAAGTGATGTGTGCCACCCAGGAGGGCTTGGAGCAGCGCGCCCTTTACGGTCCAACAGGCCCCATGGAATGGGTCGGCCCAGTCGGCCAGGGGACGCTGGAATCCTTTGCTTACGACAAGCCGATCATGGAAAAACTGTGGGACCGTTCAGAAAAAGAGACCGGCTTCAGTTGGACCATTTAATTCTCTGCCATCCTGTTGCATCACGAACCAATGGGTTGAACGACAAGGCCAGCACCTTCAGTCAGATTCTGTTCGTTACAAATTCACCTGCATTGGAGATGATAATGGCAAGGGAACGGTTGTCGGTTTAGGGTTTCCATTGAATGCAACAGTCAAGTGAAGTTGAAACAGCTAATCCTGACGTCTCGGTCCTAGAAATCTCCCAGGCCACGACAGCGACCTTTACTGATCTCTATTTTCAGCACACCTTTTTGTTCTTCATTCAGGTGGGTAGCAAACGAGTTTTGTGCCCGATCAACGGCGAACTGATTGGCCAAGCTGAAGACGTGATCATCTTTCCGCCAGGGTCGATGGTGACGATGGAAAACCGTCCCGTACTGGGCAAGGACTATCGAGCCACTGGCGTTTGCTTTCCACGGCAGATGATCGAAACAGTGTTCTCCCACCCAACCTCCAAGTCTGCCTCAGCAGGCATTCAAATCGTATCTGCTGCTAGCGGTCAATCCTGCCAAATCTTAAAGACGATTCAAGCCACGCTGGCAGATACAGACATGCCAGAACCAATCAGACAGCATCGATTGCTGGAACCCTTGATTTGGTTAAAGTCTCACAATATTCATCTCTCACCCCACGAAGAAGAGAACCCCCTCAGCAAAGTGCGAAGGCTGATTGAAACCGATTTAAGCCATCCTTGGCGATCCAGCGAAGTGGCCGAGCATTTTGCCATAAGCGAGGCAACCATGCGGCGTTGGCTCACCAAATCCGGCCAAGGATTCTCAAAAATCCTACAAAACACCAGGCTGGAGCATGGGCTGAGTCTTTTACAGTCCACTGAGATTCCCATCTCCCACATCGCCCTAGATTGTGGCTTCAAAACGCCCTCTCACTTTTCGGATTCGTTCAAGAAGCGATTTGGAATCAAGCCCAGTGAGATTCGCAAGCTAGAAGGTTGAGCGTTTTTCGATAGTTTCTGCCGGATGGCTGGAAGTGGAGCGCAGCTGCCCTCGCTAAATTCAGATTGTAGACAACATTCCGATTCGCGAGGCCCACAACCATGCTGCGTAAACTCATTGCCTTTAGCTTATTTCTGACCACCACGCTCGCATCTCCTGCCGCTGCCCAAGCATTTGACTTGACCAGTGCCACCGTCTCCGAAGGGGGCATGTTGACGAACACCCACGTCTTTGAAGGGTTTGGCTGCGAAGGCGAGAACGAGTCGCCCCAATTGTCCTGGAGCGACGCACCGAAAGGCACCAAAAGCTTCGCCATCAATGTCTATGATCCCGATGCACCCACGGGCTCCGGCTGGTGGCATTGGAATGTCGTGAATCTCCCAGCCTCCACAAACGCGATCGCTCAGAATGCGAGTGGTAATGACGGCCTACCGGGGGAGGCGCTCGAAATTCGCAATGACTACGGTGCCGTTGGCTTTGGCGGTGCTTGCCCCCCTCCCGGTGAAGTCCATCGTTATGTCTTTACGGTGTATGCGCTGGGGACGGAACGCTTGGAGCTGCCGGACAACCCCAGCAATGCCCTGGTTGGCTTTATGATTCGTGCAAATATGCTCGATAGTGCCAGTATCACCGCCGTTTATCATCGATAGCCGTAACGATTATCCCTCCAGTTTCTCATTAGAAATCTAGGAGGGATAACCACTTGAATTGAAGACATTAGGTAAGGCTTTGACTAACCTCAAAATGTTAGCTTAACGAAAGATCTCTAATCGTTCTCATTAGTGAGCTTGTACAAGGCTTGGCTGCTTAGTGATGCAGAAAAGTCTTGAAAGCCTCGTTGTAGGGTGATTCTCACTGAGACCGAGATGACGAGGAGGGGTGAGATATGGCAGGCTCGAGTTCCTACACAAAGAGCATGGACCATGACCTCACCCGAACTCTATC